>JBFWMJ010000196.1:0-2510 GCA_050251675.1 Sphingobium sp. | reverse complement strand
TATTACACCCGTCTTGCGCAGGTGGCCGAAGCGGGCCTGTTCGATGCGATTTTCATCGCCGATGCACAGGGTTATCGCACGATCGTAGGGCGCGACGCCTATGCGCGCGTTGATGCGATGCGCATCGATCCGCTGGTGCTGCTGGGTGCGCTGGCGGCCCGGACGGATAAGCTGGGGCTTATCTGCACATTGTCCACCAGCTATAATGAACCCTATGCCGTGGCCCGGCGCATGGCGACGCTCGATCATATCAGCGAAGGGCGCGCGGGGTGGAACGTGGTTACCTCCACCAGCCAGAATGAAGCGCGCAATTTCGGCCGCGACCAGCATTTTGGACATGCGGAACGCTATGCCCGCGCGGGCGAGTTTCTGGATGTCGCCAAGGCGCTGTGGGACGGATTTGCCGAGGATGCGATCGAGTTCGATCAGGAAAATGGCCGCTACTTCAATCCCGACAGGATGGTCGGGCTGGATCATGAAGGCGAATTTTTCCGCGTCTCCGGCCCCATGACCTGTGTGCGGCCGCCGCAGGGACATCCGGTGATAGTGCAGGCCGGCTCATCCGACGCGGGACAGGCGCTGGCCGCGCGCACCGCGGAAGTGGTGTTCACGTCGCACCCGAATATTCCGAGCGCCCGGAAATTCTACGCATCCCTGAAAGAGCAACTGGTCGCCGCGGGCCGCTCGCCCGATTCGTGCAAGATCGTGCCGGCGATCCAGCCGCTGATCGCCGACACGGAGGAAGAGGCGCGGGCGATGGAGGCTGAACTGGAATCCCTCGTCCATCCCGACCTGGCGCTGGCCATGCTCCAGATGCAGATCGGGCAGACGCTGGACCTTCGCCAATATGATCCCGACGGTCCCCTGCCCGATATGCCCGACAGCAATGGGGCGCGGTCTATTCAGGCACGGGTGCGCGAAATGTCGGCGCAGGGTGACGTCAGCATCCTGCAACTGGCCCGGCGCGTCGCCGCCGGCCGCACCAGCGCCGCGCTGACCGGCACACCGACGCAGATCGCGGACCGGATGGAGGAATGGTTCAACGCCGACGCGGCGGACGGCTTCGTCATCATACCGCCCGTGCTGCCCGACCAGCTGGAAGTCTTTGTCGCCAAAGTGGTGCCGGAACTGCAGCGGCGCGGGGTGTTCCGCACCGCCTATGAAGGATCGACATTGCGTGAGCATCTGGGGCTGGAGCGGCCGGCCAACCGGTATGACGATCCGGCGACCCCGCGCGCGGAGCCGCAGATCTGGCAGCCCGACCAGACGTAATCGCCGGCTCGTGGCTCCGTTTAGGAAGGAGCGCGGGCGTTTGGGACATGAATTGATGCCGGGCTGCCGTCCCGGCTCCCGTCCTCATCAGGCGGTCGGAGCAAGGCAATCGGACAGAGCGAGTGCAGGCAGGCAGGCGTGCGTCAGCCAGCCCCCCTGCGCGGGTCGTCAGGGCTGAACGATCATCGGCTGCCGTCGACCGCCGATGGCAAATGCGACGAGAGTGATGCGTGTAAGCTGATATATGGGCGTGCTGGCCGGGTCGGCGGCAATAGGCAGTGCGCTTTCGAAGCGCGCGAAGCGGGACCTGATCATATGATCACTTTCGTTACCGAGAGTGTTCCCGGCGTTATCGATCCGCAGCGGGTTGACGATGGCGGGGGCAGCGCTGCGGTCATGTTTCCATCAACAACGCGCAGCGGCGCCCATGGCCGGAAATCTGGTTCCAACCGCGATGCTGACCTTCTGTCCGGGCGCGGGACCAGCTCAGAAAGATCCGCCTTATCGTCTGTCCGGCAACGGCTATACGATTGATGCGAGCTTTATTGCATTCATCCTGCCGTGCGTGTTCAAGGACTATCGCAGCGATGGATCGTCCAGGCCCGGAGAAATGATGAGTCCGGCCGATGCAAAGAGCCTCAAAGACCCGCCGCCGACCGTCATTGCGACCGCCTGATTCGACATTTTGCGGGATTCGGGAGGCCGTTTGCGGAAGACGCTAAGCGCGGATGACCTTCCGATCCATTGTATCAATTATCCTACCGCGACGCACAGATTTCTTCATTTTTCCGGCGTGATAAATGATGTGGACGATGCTTTGGCCCGCAATGCGTGGCTGTTTGGCGAACGGGTCCGGGGCGGCGTCAAGCGGCCATCTGCAAGCCCCCCGCAATTGACCTGACAAGTCTTGATTTTGCACTTGCTCTGATATTTATTGCGACTCGATCGCAATAATGTTGCGACCCCAATGGAAGGAAGATCCGAATGGCCAGCCCGGTAACGGCGGTGAGCGCGACTCTGTCTGGCGCACCCAGTCGATGACCCCTGATATTGCAGCGGAATCCGAAGTGCTCGGTGAGTCCTCGTTCAGCCTGAAACCCCTGATGTTCGAAACTTTCGTCTGCTCGATGGCGATGATGGCGTTCGTTTCGCTTGCAGGGCCGATCGCTCGGGTAATCGGTCTTGCCCCATGGCAGGTCGGCGCGGCAATGACGGTGGCGGGTGTCGCCTGGATGGTC
>JBFWMJ010000195.1:0-2628 GCA_050251675.1 Sphingobium sp. | reverse complement strand
GCGTCAAGCCGCTGAACGCCGCCGCGCGCCCTTGCCCGTCAACTGGTCTGCTTGGCGTTCAGCCGTTCGCGCATTTCCTTACCCGGTTTGAAATAGGGAACGCGCTTCGCCGACCCCGGGACCTGTTCCCCGGTCCGTGGATTGCGGCCAGTGCGTGCTTCCCGCGCCCGCGTCGTAAAGGCGCCGAAGCCGCGCAGTTCCACGCGCCCGCCTGCGGCCAGCCGATCGACGATTTCCCGGAAGAACAGGTCGAGTATCTTCTCGACCTCCTGCAATGTCAGTTCCGGATTCTCTTCGGCGAGTTTCTGGATAAGTTCCGAGCGGATCATCGTCCTTCCCCCAACGCCACGCCTTCCTATGGCGGACCTGAACTATGACGCATGATCGTGGCGCGTCATGATATGTATTTCAACGCGCCGCATCACGGTCAATCATTTCGAGCGGCCATGATCTGCCCGAAAGCTGTTCGGTGCCGGCCGGACAGTATGAAGCGCTTCATAATCAGGCTGGCGGATTATCATAGTGACTCGGCAGCGTATTGACAATTGGGGGATAATTTCACTCTTCCGCCCGATTGAACAGAATAAAAAGCCCGCCGGAAATGATCCGGCGGGCTTTTCTCATATTGTCGGCCGTGCGGGCTGGATCAGCCTTCGTTCTTGGCCTTGAGCGCTTCGCCCAGAATGTCGCCGAGCGACGCGCCGCTGTCGGACGAGCCATATTGGGCGACGGCTTGCTTCTCTTCGGCGATCTGCAACGCCTTGACGGAGAAGGTCGGCTTCTTGGCGCGGTCGAAACCGGTCACCAGTGCGTCGAACTTCTGACCGATCTGGAAGCGTTCCGGGCGCTGTTCGTCGCGGTCGCGGCCCAGGTCGCTGCGCTTGATGAAGCCGGTGGCGCCATCTTCGCCGGCCTGAACCTCAAGCCCGCCATCGCGTACTTCCAGAACCGTGACGGTGACCGACTGGTTCTTGCTGAGGCCCGCCGACGCGCCCGCCGTGCCGCCGGCCGCGGGGGCGCCGCGTTCCAGCTGCTTCATGCCGAGCGAGATGCGTTCCTTCTCGATGTCGATGTCCAGAACGACCGCCTGGACCATTTCGCCCTTGCGATGCAGGGCAAGGGCATCTTCGCCCGAAATGCCCCACGCGATATCGGACATGTGGACCATGCCGTCGACGTCGCCGTCCAGGCCGATGAACAGGCCGAATTCGGTCGCGTTCTTGACTTCGCCCTCGACGACCGAGCCGATCGGGTGCCTGTCGGCGAAGCTGTCCCACGGGTTCGACTGAGCCTGCTTGAGGCCAAGGCTGATGCGTCGCTTGTCGGGATCGACTTCCAGCACCAGCACTTCGACTTCCTGGCTGGTCGACACGATCTTGCCGGGGTGGACGTTCTTCTTCGTCCAGGACATTTCGCTGACATGGACCAGGCCTTCGATACCCGGTTCCAGTTCGACGAAAGCGCCATATTCGGTGATATTGGTGACGCGGCCGGTCAGCTTTGCACCGATCGGATATTTGGCCGACGCGCCTTCCCACGGATCGCTTTCCAGCTGCTTCATGCCCAGGCTGATACGCTGGGTGTCGCGGTTGATGCGGATGATCTGGACCTTCACCGTGTCGCCGATGTTGATCATCTCGTTGGGATGGTTGACGCGCTTGTAGCTGAGGTCGGTGACGTGCAGCAGGCCGTCAATGCCGCCCAGGTCGACGAACGCACCGTAATCGGTGATGTTCTTGACCACGCCTTCGATGATCTGGCCTTCTGCCAGGGTCTGGATGAGGCCGCTGCGCTGTTCGGCGCGGGTTTCTTCCAGAATGGCGCGGCGCGACACCACGATGTTGCCGCGGCGGCGATCCATCTTCAGGATCTGGAAAGGCTGGGGAATATCCATCAGCGGCGTGACGTCGCGGACGGGACGGATGTCCACCTGGCTGCCGGGCAGGAAGGCGACGGCGCCGTCCAGATCGACGGTGAAGCCGCCCTTGACGCGGCCGAAGATCACGCCTTCGACGCGGGTGCTTTCGGTGAATTCGGCTTCCAGCTTGTCCCACGCGGCTTCGCGGCGGGCGCGGTCGCGCGACAGCATCGCTTCGCCATGGGCGTTTTCGACGCGGTCGACATAAACCTCGACCTCGTCGCCGACCTTGATGTCGGCCTTCTGGCCCGGCATCGCGAATTCGCGCAGCGGCACGCGGCCTTCGCTCTTGAGGCCGACGTCGATGACGGCCAGATCGTTTTCGATGGCGGTGACGGTGCCCTTGACGACGCGGCCTTCGAAACCGCCATCCTCACCACCGAGGGAATCATTGAGAAGCGCGGCGAAATCGTCGCGCGAGGGGAATGCCGTAGAGGCCATGAAGCTTCCTTCGTTCGTTCATTGCTGGCCAGCCGGTTGTATCCGGCGGTCTTTGGCCAAACCGCGCCCGGCACCGCATGCGCCGGACACATCCGCCGTGCGGGACGCGCAAGGAAACGCACGGTCCTTGAATAAGCGAAAAGGGCGCGCGGAACATCCGGGCGCCTTGACGGGTCAACCCCTGGGGCGACCTTCAAGCTGTGCGTCCACCAAAGCGATCGCCTGGAGAACGGCGCTGTCTATAGTCAAATCGCTGGTATCTAGCAAGT
>JBFWMJ010000194.1:0-2640 GCA_050251675.1 Sphingobium sp. | reverse complement strand
GGCACCATGAAACCTGCGCCAATCCGCTGTAGTTCGACCCGGATCGCCTCATCGGCCGACAATGAAAAATACAGGCCCACCACGCCCGAAAGATAATCCCGGATTTGCTGGTTGCGCAGGTTGGTCGCAACGATCCCGGTGAGCACCCAGTCAAAGTCATAAGGATCGCGCCCTTCCGAAAGGGCGCGCAGGAACTTGTCGTAATACTGGCGGACCGCCGCGGCGATCAGTGCCTCCTTGCTGCCGAAGGCATTGTACAAAGTGCGCAGGGAAACGCCCGATCGCTCGGCCAGTTCGCGCATGCCCATCCGGTCGACGCCGCCCTCCACCATCATCCGGCGCGTTTCATGCAGGATGCGCCGGCGGCGGGCGAACATGGCGGGGCTCCCCCGGGTCATCACCCCCAGCGAAGCGATCAGCACATCGTCTTCCGCGCTGTCGGACATTGCATTCTTGATTGCCATAAATTGCACTCGTTGTATTTATGATTCGATTATCATGGGCCAGAGGCCTATGGCAACAAGGAAAATAACCCGATCAGTCTCTGATTTTTGCGCCACCATAATGCTCTTGTTATAATTTTGTGAGGAAATCATGGATAGCATACTCGGCTTGCCGCTGCCCGATTTCATGACCGACGAGGATCTGGTGATCTTTCGGGATTCGGTATCGCGCTTCATCGCGCAGCACCTCCCCGCTGATCGCATGGCCCGCTACCGGACCCAGGGAATCGTGGATCGCGCCCTGTGGACCGCTGCGGCCGAAGCCGGGCTCATGGGCCTGTCCATCCCCGATGAATTCGGCGGCGCCGGCGGCGATTTCCGGCACGAAGTGATCCTCGCCGAACAGCTGGGGCGTGCCGGCATCGAAGGCTGGGACATCACGCTGCACAATGCCGTCGTAGCCCCGTACATTTCCGCCTACGGTACCCCTGAGCAGAAATCGCGCTGGTTGCCCGGCGTTTGCTCCGGCGAGATCGTACTGGCCATCGCGATGACCGAACCGGGCACGGGCTCCGACCTGCAATCCGTCCGAACCACCGCCACGCGCGATGGCGACAGCTACGTCATCAACGGCAGCAAGACGTTCATCACCAACGGGCAACATACGGATCTTGTGCTGGTCGTTGCCCGAACCGGCGACGGCAAGGGGGCGCGCAGCCTCTCCCTGATCGGTGTCGAGACAAAGTATACCCCGGGTTTTTCGCGCGGCGCGAACCTCGACAAGATCGGCCGCGAATGCGCCGATACGTCCGAACTGTTCTTCAACGACGTTCGCGTGCCGGCCGGCAACCTTATCGGCGAAGAGGGTACAGGCTTTGCCATGCTGATGGAAAAGCTGCCGCAGGAACGGCTTGTCATCGCCATTCAGGCCCTGGCCGCAATCGAGCACGTGCTGGCGCTGACCGTGGACTACGTCAAGCAGCGCAAGGCCTTCGGTCAGGCCGTCCTCGATTTCCAGAACACGCAATTCGTGCTGGCCGAATGCAAGACCCAGGCCGTGATGGCGCGCGCCTTTGTCGAACGCTGCACCCGGTTGCTGCTCGACGGCCAGCTGGACAGCGCGACGGCGTCGATGGCGAAGGCGGCCGTTTCCGAAATGCAGGGCCGCATCGTCGATCGCTGCCTGCAACTGTTCGGCGGCTATGGCTACATGTCCGAATACCCCATCGCGCAGGCATACAAGGATGCGCGCGTAACCCGAATCTATGGGGGCACGACCGAGATCATGAACCTGCTCATCGCGCGGACGCTGTGACCATGGCCGGACCTGACCAGACACGGACCGGCCCGCTCGCCGGCGTGCGGATCGTAGAGTTTGCGGGCCTTGGGCCAGCACCGTTTTGCACCATGCTGCTGGCAGACATGGGCGCCGACGTTTTGCGGATCGACCGGCCGGGGCAAAGCCCGCACCCGGCCGACGCGACATGGCGCGGACGGCGGTCGCTCGAGCTCGACCTCAAGCAACCGGGTGATATCGCTCTGTGTCTCGCTGCAATCGACAAGGCGGACGTAGTCATCGAAGGCTTCCGTCCCGGCGTGATGGAAAAGCTGGGGCTTGGCCCCGACGTCGTGCTCGCGCGCAATCCCCGCATCGTCTATGGGCGCATGACCGGCTGGGGCCAGAACGGCCCGTTGGCGCAGGCGGCCGGACACGACATCAACTACATCGCCCTGACAGGCGCGCTGGCCGCCATCGGCGGCGCGGACGGCCCACCCTCGCCCCCGCTCAACCTGGTCGGCGATTTCGGCGGGGGTGCGCTATACTTGGCAATGGGCATTGCCGCAGCCCTGTTCGAACGCGCATCGTCGGGACAGGGACAGGTCATCGATGCGGCGATCGTTGATGGCACCGCATCGCTCATGTCCTTTTTCCAGGGCATTGTCGCGATGGGCATGACCGAAATGGATCGCAGCCGCAGCCTGCTTGCGGGCCAGGCGCCCTACTACGGCTGCTATGCCTGTGCCGACGGGAAATATGTCTCGGTCGGGCCGCTGGAACCCCAGTTCTTCGACCGGTTCGTCGCGCTGCTGGAACTGGATCCGGCGGACTTCAAGCGACGCCACGACGCGTCCACGTGGCCCGACGCCCGCGCGCGCATCGCCGATGCCTTTTCCCGCAGGACGCGCGCAGAATGGT
>JBFWMJ010000193.1:0-2659 GCA_050251675.1 Sphingobium sp. | reverse complement strand
ATGACGATCTGATGCGTATTTTCGGGCCGGACACGATGTTCGCCAAGATGATCCGTTCCAATCTGGAGGATGGGGAGGCGCTGCCCCCGTCCCGCTGGCTGAGCAAGGCCATCGAAACCGCCCAGCGCAAGGTCGAGGCGCGCAATTACGAAATTCGCAAGCAGGTCGTCGAATATGACGACGTGATGAACGATCAGCGCAAGGTGATCTACGAACAGCGCGCCGACATTATGGATGCCGATACGGTGGACGATGTCGTCATCGATATGCGGCGCGAAACGGTCAACGATCTGGTTGGCGCGTCCTGCCCGCCCGGCACCTATCCTGAACAATGGGATATGGATACGCTGAAGGCGCGCACGGCGGAGGTGCTGGGACTGGAGCCCGATTTCGACGCCTGGCTGGATGAAGACAGCGTCGATCCCGAAATGATCGAGGAACGGCTGGTCGCGCTGGCGGATCAGGCGGTGGCGGAGAAGGTTGCCGCGATCGACGAACGCGACTGGCATTCGATCGAAAAGAGCGTACTGCTTCAAAGTCTTGACCATCATTGGAAGGAACATCTCTCCACCCTCGACGCCTTGCGTCAGGTGGTCCATCTGCGCGCCTATGCGCAAAAGACGCCGATCAACGAATATAAGCAGGAAGCCTTCGCCCTGTTCGAGCGCATGCTGGGCAACATCCGCGAGGATGTGACCGGGTCGATTTCCCGCGTGCAATTCCGTATGGAAGAGCCGCTGCCCGATTTCGACCTGCCGGTGCTGCCCGACTTCATCACGACCCATATCGACCCCTTTTCGGGGGAGGACAACAGCGCGGATATCGATGCCGGACAATCGGGCCTGATCACCACCACCATTCCCCGCGCGCCCGTCGCCGGTGGAGGCCCGGACGAATTCGCCAATCTGGGCATCAGCCGCAACGCGCCCTGTCCGTGCGGCTCGGGTCAGAAATACAAGCATTGCCACGGCGCACTGGCGTAACGGCCGTCCATGCCGCCCCTTCAGTGCATGGGCGGGGGACGGAACGGACGTAACATCAGGCTGGTCGCCGCCTGCTGATCCATTCAGATGCGATTACCCGGCCGCACCGGCGTGCCGGAAACGCCTTCAGCGCCGTTATGTCGATCCGGCCTACGCCAGTCGAGGCTGAAACATGATGAGCCCCATGCCCGCCAGCGCGACGCATACGCCCGCGACATCCCAGGCGGTGGGACGAATCCCGTCGACCCACCAGAGCCAAAGGAGGGCGGCGCCGATATACACGCCACCGTAAGCGGCGTAGACCCGGCCTGCGGCGGTGTCATGCAGGGTGAGCAGCCAGCTGAACAGGGCGAGCGCGAGCGCGGCCGGCACCAGCAACCACATGGACTTCCCCTCGCGAAGCCACAGATAGGGCAGATAACAGCCCAAAATCTCGGCCAGCGCGGTGGCTGCATAGAGCAGGAACGTCTTCAAGCCGGACAATGCCCTCCATAGTGGCGGTGGAGGAAGTCACCTGCGAACCGCTCTCTGGTCGGCCTTTCCCGTTTGGACGGGAATTTAACGGGAAATCGGCTGCTTTTGGCCACGGATGCACGACACGGAAGGCCGCAAAGCCCCAATCTGCGCCGATATGCCAACGGAATTCCCGTAATCCAATAACGGGAATTTATTTCCGCTCTTTCGGCATTGGCCGGGATGCTGGCGCCCACCTGCCGGGAATTATGCTTCCCGCCTCGCCGGATCATGCGCGCCGTCGATCGAGAACTGATCGATGAGCGCGAGCATCGCCTCAAGCCTTGATCGAAGCGTCGCCACCTCCAGGGCGAGCAACACATCGCGCCGCCCCGCCGCGACCAGGATCCGGGTCAGCACCGGGTTGGAATTGCGCATCAGCGCTACCAGGTGTCGTCCGCGCGGCGCATGCGATCCAGCGAACCAATGCTTGACGCTCCGCTCACTTGCGCCGGTCCATCGCATGGCGGTTTTCACGCCCTGATGAGTCCGCCCCAGATCGGTATCCAAAGCTTCCGCGATCATCATGGCAAAAGCCACATCCTCTTCGTCGAGGTGCAACTTCTTGCCCTTTTTCGGCAACATCTTTCCTCTCCTCGATAGCTATAGTCCCAGCGGGACGAGCGCGCCGAATCGCGGCAGCACTCAGAAATCCGCGACCACTTCGAGGTGTTTGAACTGTAAGGATCGGAGGCGGCAAAGTTGCCGAGATGGAGAAATCTTGAGCCTGACCTGAAAGGAGGAGGAGGTCCGCCCATTCGCGCCGCGGAATATGTCCGCATGTCGACCGACCATCAGAAGTATTCGACCGAGAACCAGGCCGATGCAATCCGTCACTATGCCGCAACCCGCGGGATCGAGATTATCCGCACCTATGCCGACGCGGGGAAGAGCGGCCTCAGGATCGATGGCCGGGATGCACTCAAGCAGCTGATCGACGACGTCCAGGCCGGCACCGCGGATTTCACCATGGTGCTGGTCTATGATGTCAGCCGGTGGGGCCGGTTCCAGGATGCCGATGAGAGTGCCTATTACGAATATATCTGCAAACGGGCCGGGATCGCTGTCGAGTATTGCGCCGAGCAGTTCGAGAATGACGGAAGCCCCGTCTCCACGATCGTCATAGGCGGCCAACGCGCGAGGGCCGGGGAGTACAGCCGCGA
>JBFWMJ010000192.1:0-2839 GCA_050251675.1 Sphingobium sp. | reverse complement strand
CCGCAGGCCCGACCCGTCGACGACATCGTCGAGCAGCAGCGTGGCGGTATGGATGAACTCCACGGCGGCGGCCAGCTTGTACTGGCGCGATCCGGCATAGCCGACCAGTTCGGCGCAGGCGAGCGTCAGCATCGGCCGCAACCGCTTGCCGCCGCCGGCGATCAGATGGCCGGCCAGTTCGGGAATGAGCGGGATGCGCGATTGCATCCGGTCCAGGATGACACTGTTCACCCGGTTCATGCCGTCGGCGACTAGCGCCATCAGCGGGGCGAGCGACGGCTCGTTCTTGCGGGTGATGGAATGGACGTTGCCGGAACCGGATGCTGTCATGACAAGGGCCATGTGGCGGTGCGAAATGCGGATGGCAAGCGGGAATAGCTTGCGCCCGCCCCCGGATAACGCAAAAAGCGCCCGACATTGTGATCGACGCATCGCCGGAGCGGACGGCCGGGTTGTTTTTCCGGGCGATGCCGGGGCCTTTCCGGGCGGTGCTGGGGCGGAGGATGAGCGTGGACGACACATTGCAGCGGTATCGCGACAGTATCGACAATATCGATGCGGCGCTGGTGTTCATGCTGGCGGAACGGTTCAAGATCACCCAGGCGGTCGGACGGCACAAGGCGACGCACGCCCTGCCGCCCGCCGACCCCGGCCGCGAGGACCGGCAGATCGCGCGGTTGCGCCAGCTGGCGCTCGACGCCCATCTCGATCCCGACTTCACGGAAAAATTCCTGCGTTTCGTGATCGACGAGGTTATTCGTCACCATGAACGGCTGCGCGACGCAGAGGGATGATTCGGCGCGCCAGGGCTGGAGCGGACAGGCGCGGTTTTCAGCATTGTAAATATTCGGCGTCTTTGGTGGTCGCCGGCGGTGGTGACGTTACGCTGACGCCTGTCCGGACGGACCGGCTGTCGCATCATCACCCGGTCGCGGCGCTGTTCCGTAATATCAGAGGCGCCCAGTCCTGATGACAGGACCGGGACGGATCGACGGTCAGGACATGCAACGCCGAAAAGGGGAGCGTGACCCGCAAACGCTGGCCTGTGACCGGCGGCTTGGGGGCAGGAGTACAGAACACCGTCCTTCGCAGGCAACCAGAATGAAGGTCGATCCCCCCTTTGAGCCGATGGCGCGTTTTACGGCAGGGGCCGGATCTGATCGAGATAGGCGCCATAGCCCTGCGCTTCCATCTCGTCGCGCGGCACGAAACGCAGGGACGCGGAGTTGATGCAGTAGCGCAGCCCGCCACGATCGATCGGCCCATCCTCGAACACATGGCCCAGATGGCTGTCGCCTTGCGTCGATCGCACTTCCACGCGGACCATGGCATGGCTGGTGTCGTGCCGTTCGCTGACATTCGCGGCGTCGATCGGCCGGGTGAAACTGGGCCAGCCGCAGCCGGATTCATATTTGTCGGAGGATGCGAACAGCGGCTCTCCCGACACGATGTCGACATAGATGCCCGGTTCCTTGTTGTTGAGATATTTACCGGTTCCCGGCCGTTCGGTGCCGTTCTGCTGCGTCACATAATATTCTTCGGGGCTGAGCGCGTCGATCGCCTCGGCCGTCTTGCGATATCGGGTCATGCAAACCTCCGTTCCGGCCGCGCATATAGGATGACGGGCCTGTCGTTTCCACTGGTGGGGCGCAGATGGATGGCGGCAATCGCCCCCGACATGCCGAGCGGCACAAGCACCATGCCCGTGCGCCTTCGCCGCCCTGTACGGGGCGGAATGACCGGATTTGAATTTTTGGAATTTGCCCGGCCTTCGCATTGCCCTATCGCACTATGGTCGAGGCACCGCATGCCGACCTGTTGATGCGTTCTGATCACAGAATGAAGATGTCCATTGGAGCCTGTATGTTGAGAGATTTCCTGGTCGCAGGCGGCGTTATTATCGGGCTGGCCGGACCTGCCCTTGCACAAGAACAGCCTGTGCAAGGAGTTTTCGCGGTCGCCGAGGTCAACCGCGACGCGGTGCCGGCAGGTGCGCCGGAAGCTTTCGAGGCTGCTTTCCAGGAAGATACGCGAACCGGGCGGGATCGATGGTATGAAACTGTCCGCGAAATCGACGGGCAGACATTCACTTTCGTCCCGCTCGCTCTGATTCCGCTGCCGGACGGCAGAACCGCGCTTGTCAGCACGGGCGCGAACGATTGCACCGGCCATGCCTGTTCCGGCGTCAATTCGGTTCACTATCTGCGGCGTGAGCGCGCGCGCTATAAGGTGGACGGCGAGTGGCTCGACGTCGGCGTCGGCGGCACGATGGGCAATCCCGCCCTGCGGTGGGCATGGACCGACGCGATCGACGCGGCGCCGGTTCTCTACACGCAAGGCGGCGGCGTCTGGCAAGGCTATGCCTGCTCCATTGCATCGCTGGTCCTGTTGAGACCGACAGGCCCGGTCGAGATTGCGCGCATTCCCGTCCGTTACTCCAATGGCGGCGCGACCGATGCCGATGGTCAGGTGATCACGCTGGACGGCCATATCGTCGCCGCACGAAAGGGGCATTCCTTCACGGTCCACTATACCGGGTCTGCCAGTTTCAGTGAACGCTATGTCCGGCGCGTGGATGGCCGTTACGATCTGGACGGGACATCGCGGGTTCCGCGCTGCTAAGGCGGCGTAATATCCCCACCGGGTGCCGGACCGGCCGATAAGCCGTCATCAGCCTCGGCGAAATGCAGATTGCCGCCAGCCTGGTATGCCAGTCCGGTCGTGTCGCCGATAAGGATGGGTCGTCCATATCGACACTCTACTTTCGCCGTTTGAGCGCGGGTCAGGACGGCGGCTATTCCGCTGGCCGCACGCATCCGGCCGGGATGATGCACAGGAC
>JBFWMJ010000191.1:0-2891 GCA_050251675.1 Sphingobium sp. | reverse complement strand
GCCGCTGCGAAACCCCTGCGAATAGGTGGCGTAGATCAGGATATCGTCATTGGGCTTGATCCGCAGCGTCGCCTTGGGCGTAAACTTCTTGAATTTGAGCTTGAGCTGCGGGAATTGCGTGTGCGTCGGTACGTTCGCCGGGTCGAATATATCCAGATTGTCATCGTAGAAACCGGCCGGATTGACGAGGATATCATAGGAAGGCTGGGTCGGATCGCTGGGGAAGGGCAGCGACGGCGGCTGGAGACTGGCGAGACCGTCGCGCACGCGGTTCTTGCGCTCCCAGCTCTGCCGCGCACCGACATCCAGGCCGATCCAGTCGGTGAATTCTATCCCCACCTGCCCGAAGATCGCATAGGCCTTCGTCTTGGCGATGCCGTCCTGGTTGAAGGACTTGATGAGTTGCGACGATAGCGCCGGATCGAAATTCATCCGGTTGCGGACGAGGGCGGCGCGGAAATTCAGTTCATCCTCATAATAATATCCGCCCACAACATAGTTGACCCGGCCAACCGTCCCGCCCAGCCGCAATTCCTGGCTGAACTGCCGGGATGTCGCGGCCTGCTTGTAGAAAGCCAGGTTCACCTGCGTCAGATCGAAATCGAACTCGTGCGAGAATTTCGTTTCGCGATAGCCGGTATAGGATGCCAGCGTCGCCCAGTCGCTCAGATCCCAGTCGATCGTCGCGCCCAGCCCCCAATTGTCCTTCTTCAGCTTCGTCGCATGGTCGCCGGTGTTGTTATGATAGCGATCCGAAGGCACCGTGCCGCCGAACAGGAAGGCGCGGTTGACCTGACCGGCATAGTCCCCGGCATTGGCGAAATAGACCGCAGACGACGCGTCGTCCTGATGATAATAATCCGCACTAAGCAGGATCTTCAGACTGCTCGTCGGCTCGATCTTCAACTTGCCGCGAATAGCCTTGCTGTGCTGGTCCTGAAGGTCGAGGCCACGCCCGTCCTTGCCATAGCCGCCACGGTCGACCGACTGAACCGCGATGCGCGCACTCACCCCTTCGGTCAGCGGCGCGCTGATCGCGCCCTCGAACTTGATCGCCTCGAACGTGCCGAGCGTCAGGTCGCCATAGCCCTCCAGCCGGTCACCGGGATCGGCCGTGATGACGTTGATCGCGCCCGATGTCGCGTTGCGGCCGTACAGCGTACCCTGGGGCCCGCGCACCACCTCTATGCGGCTGACATCGAAGAAGGAGTCAGATGTCGCCTCGGGTCGGCCGATATAGAAGCCGTCGACATGATAGGCGAGCTGGCTTTCATTGTTCGGCTGCGTGCTGGTGTTGCCGATGCCGCGAATCGTGATGCGCGGCACGCCGTTGGCGATGTTGATGTCGACATTGCTCATCGTGCCGGACAGCGACGCGAGGTCGGTGACGTTCCGCCCGCGCAGATTGTCGCCGCTGATCGCGCTGATGGCCAGCGGCGTGTCCTGCACCGTATCCGCCCGGCGCTGCGCCGTCACCACGATATCGTCGCCGCGCGGCGCGCCGGCCTCTGCCCTGTCCTGCGCCTGCGCCTGCGCCTGCGCGACGGCCGGCATCCCCGCGACAGCGATCGCCAGTGACGAACAGAACGTCATTCCCCGTATCGAAACTCCGGTCATCACCCCTACTCCTGATTTTTGATTGATATCGCAATTTCCCAGCGGTCGACGCCGATCTAACACCTCTCAGGTTAGGATCAACCATTTTTTGATTCTTGATTCGTTTTTTCTGATTTTGGTGGATATAATTTGGGGGGCGCAGCGTCTCGTGCCGATTTCAGCACTGATCAGCGTCCAGATTCCTGTTGGAACTGGGGTAAATGACGGTGTCACAGCTGCTTTCCGCTCACCAAACGCAGGACTCGGATCAGCCGCTCACGGCAAATTGCACCGATCCGACATTCAGACGCTTCCCGTTAAAGCTCAGATGCGCGACTGACTATTTTTCCAATATGGTTCACGCAGGGTGCGGCGAAGGATTTTACCGCTTTCCTGCCGCGGCAACGAGGCATGGAAATCGACGAGGCGCGGGACCTTATAGTCGGCCATTCGTTCCCGCACGAACTGGCGCAGGTCGTTCGCGTCGACCCGTGCGCCGTCGACCAGCGCCACGGCCAGGACGATCTGCTCGCCCATCTCGACATGGGGAGCACCGAACACGGCACAGTCAAGCACGGCAGGGTGCCCCAGCACCACCGCCTCTATCTCGGCGGGATAGATGTTGACTCCGCCGGAAATGATCATGTCGTTCTTGCGATCGCACAGGAAGAGATAGCCGTCCTGATCGACATAACCAATATCGCCGACGCTGGTCAGGCCGTCGGCCCGCGCAGGGCGGTCATGGCCGATATATTCCCAGTCCGGCGCGATCCGGTTCCACGCGAAAATCTCGCCAGGCACGCCCGGCGCAACGGGCGCGCCCTGCTCGTCCAGAATGGCGAACGTCGTGCCGGTCATCGGTCTGCCGACCGTGCCGGGCTTGCGCTGCCAGTCCGCTGAATCGGCAAAAAAGGTCACGCCCACTTCGGTAGCGCCGTAAAGTTCGTGAAAGATCGGCCCCCACCAATCAATCATGGCGCGCTTGACGTCCGGCGGGCAGGGCGCGCCGGTATGGGTGACGGTACGCAGGCTGGATATGTCATAGCGCTCGCGCACCGCCCGGGGCAGCTTAAGCAGGCGCACGAACATGGTGGGGACCAGGGTCAGTTCGGTGATGCCGTGCGTCTCGATCTGCCGCAGCGTGACTTCGGGATCGAACTTGCGCTGGATGACGAGCAGGTCCGCCAGTTCCAGCCCCAGCTTGGACGCCGTGTCGGGCAGCGAATGGTATAGCGGCCCGAGCGCCAGCACCCGCGATCCCGGCCCGATCCCGAAAATACGGGACATCGCCGCCC
>JBFWMJ010000190.1:0-2898 GCA_050251675.1 Sphingobium sp. | reverse complement strand
AATTGCATCTGCCCCGGACCGATCGACACGCATCTGACGGCGGCGATCCCGATTGATGCGAAGCTCGCCTTCGCCAAACGGCGTACGGCACTTGGTCGCTATGGCAGGGCGGAAGAGGTCGCGCATATGACGTTGAGCTTATGTTTGCCGGCGGCGTCCTATACGACGGGCGCCGTCATCGCGGTCGATGGCGGTTTGTCGGCACGGCTGATATGAACCGGTTCGCAGAAACGACGATCAGCCTGCGGCGGGCCTGAAGCGGGAATATCCTTGTTACAGGCACTGGCAGGGGTGTCGATCAAGCCGCGTATCGAGCCTTGAATGATAAAAGCGAGGAGATGATAGCATGACGATCAGGAGAGTGGTGTCGGGCCAGAACGCCGATGGAAAATCGGTCATTGTCAGCGATCAGTGCGTGAACCCGGTGGCGATTGGCGCCGGCGGCATTTATCCGCTCTGGGGCGCGGACGAACTGCCGACATTTCCTTTAAGCGGCTCCGGGCCGAATTTTTCGGAGTTTTTCCCGCCACTGGGCGGCTATCGCTTCATCGTCATGGTTGTTCCGCCGGACGCGACCTCGGATAGCCATCAAACGATCGACACCATGGCAGCCACGGACCAGAGCGCTTTGGGGACTGGCATGCACGAGTGGATCGAACCCGACAATCCAGGAATGCATACCACCGATACGGTGGATTTCGAGGTGGTCCTGTCGGGCGAGGTGACGATCGAGTTGGACGACGGTGTCACGACCAGCCTGAAAGCGGGAGATACATTCGTTCAAAACGGCGCCCGACACCGCTGGTCCAATCGCGGTTCGGTTCCAGCGGTGGTGGCGGCATTTCTGATCGGAGGGCATTCGCGGAAGAAGCCATCGCCTTGACCGGCCTCGGGTTGAATTGCCCCTGATTACAGGAGAATGCCATGCGGCTTGCCAAGCCCTTCTTCGACATCGGCATAACGGTGCGGTCGGCAGACCGCGTTTCCGCCTTCTGGCAAGAGGAAGTGGGCGCGGTGTTCGACCATGTGCTGGAAATCTCCGATACCCACGTCCAGCATCGCTATGACCTGCTCGGATCGGTGCTGAAGATCAATGCACCGGGGGACATCCCTGATGCGCCGCCAAGCGGCTATCACGAACTGCTGGTGGCACGACCGGGGCTGAGCGAGCCGCGTGGGCTGACAGACCCGGAGGGAAACCGGGTCAGGCTGATCCCGCCTGGCTATTGTGGCGTCACCCAGATCGGCTTGATCTTGCGCGTGCGGGACGTGGCGGCGCATGAGCGCTTCTATCGCGAAGCGCTTATGCTGCCGGCGGCGGATGACGGTTCCTTCCGGGCTGGGGAGGGCGTGTTCATTATCGAGCAGTCGTCCACCGCACCGGGCGATGCTGCCATCAACGGACCGGGTATGCGGTATACGACCTTGCAGGTTTTCGACGTCCGGGCCGAGCATGTGCGCTTTCTCGCGGCCGGCGGCGGAGAGGGCATGCCGATCCAGCAGCTTCGCGATGTCGCCCGCTTTGCCATGGTGCGTGACCCTGACGGCAACTGGATAGAATTGTCCCAGCGGGCGTCGCTCACCGGCCCTCTGGATGGTGCGGGATAAATGGTGCCACAGATCGATCCGGCCGATATCGCATCGTGGAAGGGGCGCGCTATGCGGGCAAAGAGCGCGGCCATCGTCCATGGCGGCCGGCGCCTGAACTATATCCTCCATCCATCCACAGCGGCCGCCCCCGGCTTACCCCTGGTCCTGATCCACGGCTTCATGGCCCATGCGCATTGGTGGGACGCAGTCGCTCCTTATCTGGCTGAAAACCGGGAAGTCGTGGCCATCGATCTTGGCGGAATGGGCGACAGCGCGCCGCAGTCGCCTTATCGCTATGCGACGTTCGTTGATGACCTGCGGGCTGTTCTCGACTCTTTGCAGATCGATCGGTGCGCGATCGCCGCGCACAGTTTCGGCGGGCTGATCGCCGGCCTGTTTTGCGCCGCCCATGCTGCGCGCGTGGCGCGCTTCATCGCCATCGACTCCAATCTGGGCCTGTTCAGTCGCCGGGCGAATGTCGATACCAGTGTCGATCGCCGCTACTATGCCACCCTGGAAGCCGCCCTGTCCCGCTTCAGGCTCGTGCCGCCGAGTCCCGGTGCGGACCTGGCCATCAGCGATCACATCGCTCAACGGTCGGTGGTCCGGCTTTCGGAAGGCTGGACTTGGAAATTCGATCCTAGGATCATCCTGGACCTGGCGCAGGATGAGAAGGGGCTCGACCTGGCGGACATCGGCGTGCCCACGGACTATATCTATGGCCAGTACAGCGATATAGTCACGCCCGCGCTGGTCGAACGGGTGGTGGCCAGCCTGCCGCAGCTTCGCCATGTCATTTCAATCCCGGATTGCAATCACCACATCATGGTCGAGCAGCCGATTGCCTTGATCACCCTGATCCGCCTCCTGCTACAACGGGATGACTAGCTGCGAACGATCGCTGGCACTTCTTGCGCCCATTCCGGGCGATCCTTGTCGGCCGTCATGTCCGTGGCAAGGCGATCAGCCTCAGTCGTGCGCGCTGACCCTGACTCATGCTGCACCACGACACCCGCCAGAACGTCTTTCCATAATGAGGAATCCGTTTCGCTTCTCGCGTTGAAGAACATCTCCACGGTCGTTGGTGCGGCTCGCTCATGCGCCGTTCGCCGGCCGCCGACGTCATATTGTCGATCATTGCAATGACGTCCCAGTAGAGTGCGATGAGATCAATTGGCGGTCAAACCGACTTCTCACGCGCCAGCCGGCAATAGGAATCAGCTATCGGAGTCTTTCTGTTTCTGATCTTCCAAATGATCGGCAATGAACGTTGCAATGCTTGCGATGGCATCTTTCGATTCCGGAGCT
>JBFWMJ010000189.1:0-3075 GCA_050251675.1 Sphingobium sp. | reverse complement strand
AGTCTGGGCGACCGGTGGCGGCCAAGGATACCGCCCTCTCGGTCAGCTGCAACTCATGTAAACGCAGTGCGATACGTTCGCGCAAACTCTCGTTTGCTGTTTTCATGCGGCGTAAATACCGCGAAACAATTAACAAATCATGCGGTTTATAGTCCGCGACAGTTCTTGACGATGCGGCATATGTACCGTATTCACTGCGACATGCTTAATCTGAGAGAAACGCTGCTTTCAATCGCCGACGCGTATCAGCGCGAAACAAATGACATTGGCGGCAAATCGCTGGCGAGGATTGCGACAATCGTCGTCAATCGAGGCTCCTTTTTAACCCAGCTGCGATCTGGCAAGACCTGCACGCTTCTAACATTTGAAGCATTCTTGGTATGGTTTTCCGATCCCGAAAATTGGCCCGCCGCCGCCATACCGATTGACATCCAGCCGGTGATATCGGCGCTCGAACTCATCCCTACCCCCGCCGAAGCAGAATGAAGAACATGGCGCGCGGGGCCGGACGTCGGCGCACCCCAGAGGAAGCCACCGCATTTCAACGGCTGGTCGATGAGGCGCGCCTGCGGCACAACCTGTCTGACATCGCCGGGCGCCACACGGTCCTGCGAAAGCGGGGGCCGCGCGAAATGGTGGGCCTATGCCCGTTCCATTCTGAGCGGACGCCAAGCTTCGAGGTCAACGACGCCAAGGGCACATACCACTGTCACGGCTGCGGTGCTGGCGGCGACGCCATCCGGTTCCTGATGGACAAGGAGGGCATGCGCTTCACCGAGGCGGTGGAATGGCTGCTGGGCGATAGCTTGCCGGTGATATCGGACGAAGAGCGGACCCGACGCCGGGAGCAGAGCGCGGCCGATCTGGCGGCCCGCGTCGAACTGGCCCGGTCGATCTGGGCAAGGTCGGTGCCTGCGGCCGGGACGCCCGCCGAGGTCTATGCCCGATCGCGCGGGATCAACATGCCCCTGCCCTCGACCGTTCGCTTCGTCATGACGCCGCGCTGGCGCAATGAGGAAACGGGTGAAGTCGGCCGGGATTATCCGGCCATGGCCTGCGCCCTCCAGGACGCCGCCGGGCGGCTGGTGGGCGTGCAATGCATCTTCCTCGCGGATGGCGGTCGGCGGAAATATGAACGCGTCCGCGCCGACGGGACGAAAGCCAAGGCGAAATTGACCTTTGGCATTCTGACAGGTGCAGCCTTCCGGCTCGGCCCGCTTCAATCGCATATCATGCAATGCGAAGGACCGGAGGACGCCTTGACGCTTCGACAGGAAACCGGGCGCACGGTATGGGCCGCCTGCGGCACTGCGAACCTTTCCCAGATCATTTACCCCGATCAGATAACGCATGTGTGCGTCGCCGGTGACAATGGCGATGCCGGGCATGCGGCAGTCGTGCAGGCCATCAAGTGGGTCGAGGAGAACGATCGCAACGCGACCAGCGCCTTCCCGTCCCGCGCATTCAAAGACTTCAACGACCAGTTGCGGGGGATCAGGCTATGACCTTCGCCATTCGAGAAGGGGAAACGGCCGACCCACTGCAAAACCCCGAAGCGGAAATCTGGCTACTCTGCGATCTGATCGCGAACAATCGGCTCATCGATCCCGCCGCCGACCGGCTGCGCCCGGTCGACTTCGCTGTGCCTCTGCATGGCTTCGTGTTCGGTAAGATGGTTGAGGAGGCCGCCGCCGGGCGTCAGGTCGACGCGGTGACGCTGGCCCCCTTCTTCAGCAGGAACGAGGATTGGCCGGCGCTTGAACGAACCCTTTCGGCTGCCGAACTGAATGCTGGCCCGCGAGAACGGACGAAGGCGTATCTCGAACAGATATGCGACCTTGGCCGACGCAGGCGCATGGTGCGTGGCCTTCAGGACGTCGTGCGCGCCGCGCGCGCCGGGAGCGAGACATGCGACGAGCTTATCGTGCTCGCCGACGAAGCGGTGGCCGAACTGGTCGATGAGGGTGTGGAGAACGATCAGGCTCCCGCCGCGACCTATGCGGAAAAGGTGATAGAGAGCTTCGGCAAGCCCATCACGGGGGTCAAATGCGGTAATATCGGATCGCTGGACAAGGTGCTGGGGTATCTGCGCCCCGGCGAATTCATCGTCGCTGGCGGGCGGCCGGGCATGGGCAAGACGTCGGTTGCATGCAGCTATGCATGGGGGGCGGCCACCCTCGGCCACCCGGTCCTGTTCTTCAGCCTCGAAATGTCGGCGGACGAGCTAACGCGGCGCTTGCTTGCGGACCTGTGCTATACCCCGCACGGCGGCGTCGAATATGAGAAGGTTCGTGACGGCCGAGTAACCGGCGATGACCTGCGCGCCGTCTTGGCGGCCAAGCGCCGCTTGGCGGAAATGCCGTTGGAGATATCGGATCGCAGCGGACTGACCATTGCAACCCTGACGCGCCGGGTACGCCGCCATAAGCGACGGCTGGCGGCGACGGGCCAGAAGCTCGCGCTTGTCATCGTGGACTATCTCCAGCTGATGCAGCAAAGCCGGGCAGGACTTTCCCCTTACGAACACGCCTCGGAAGTCAGCAAGGCGCTCAAGACCCTCGCCAAGAACGAGGGGCTGGCGGTGATGGCGCTGGCCCAGCTAAGCCGGAATGTTGAGCAAAGGGTGGACCATCGACCGATACCGAGCGATCTGCGCGACAGCGGCCAGATCGAACAGGACGCGGACGCGATCGTCTTCTTCTATCGCGAGGAGGAGTATCTGCGCCACCAGCGGCCGTCTGACGAATTCAGCCCCAAATTCGACGCATGGCGCACTGAGATGGACGCCGCGAAGGGTAAGATTGAATTCATCGTTCCCAAGCGTCGCAACGCCGCCACCGGGCAAAGCCTCGGCTGGTTCTTCGGCGAATTTGCAGCAGTCCGTGGAGCGGATTTCTACCGATCATTCGATGAGGTGCCCTATGGCTGAATTCCCCGCCCTGCCCTTGTTCACGGATGCCTATCTGGCCGATACGACCCATCTGACCACGATGGAACACGGGGCCTACCTCCTGCTGCTTATGGTGGCTTGGCGGTCGCCCGGATGCTGCTTGCCGGATGATGACGAACGCCTCG
>JBFWMJ010000188.1:0-3076 GCA_050251675.1 Sphingobium sp. | reverse complement strand
ACCTTAACATCCCTTTGGTGCCGCAGGGCGGCAACACCTCCATGGTCGGGGGGGCCACCCCCCCGCCGGACGGCAGCGCGCTCATCCTGTCGCTGCGGCGGATGACCCGGATTCGCGCGCTGAACCCCGACGACAATCTGACTATATGCGAGGCGGGGGTGATTCTCTCGACGCTGCATGACGCCGCCGCCGCCGCCGACCGCCGGTTTCCGTTAAGTCTGGCCGCGAAGGGTTCGGCAACGATCGGCGGGCTCATATCGACCAACGCCGGCGGGACGCAGGTCCTGCGCCACGGCACGATGCGCGCGCTGGTGGAGGGGGTGGAGGCGGTGCTGCCTGACGGCAGCATATTCGACGGGCTCGACGCCCTGCGCAAGGATAATCGCGGTTACGACATAAAGCAGCTGCTGATCGGCGCCGAAGGGACACTGGGCGTGATCACCGCCGCATCGCTACGGCTGGTGCCGGCCGTCGCGGCCCGCGCGGTGGGCTGGGCCGGGGTTGGCAGTCCCACCGACGCACTGAGCCTCCTGCGCCTGGCCGAAGCCCGGCTCGGCGACGGCGTCGAGGGGTTCGAGATCATCGCCGACGACGGGCTGGGTCATGTCCTTTCCCACATCCCCGGCACCCGGCGCCCCATTGCGGCACGCACGCCCTGGCATGTGCTGATGGAAGTCGGTCAAGCCGATCTGTCCGCCCCCGCCCCCTCGGAACGGCTGGCATCGGTCCTGGCCGAAGCGATGGATCGCGGCCTTGCCGTGGACGCCACCGTTGCCATCAACGAAGCCCAGGCGGATGCTTTCTGGCGAATCCGCGAATCCCTGTCGGAAGCGGAGCGGGCGCAGGGCCCCGCCCTGCAATATGACATCAGCGTCCCGGTGGCGCGCATGCCCGCCTTCATGGCGGATGCGGCACGCGCGGCGGAAATCGCCTTTCCCGGCACCAGCGCTTCCTCTTTCGGGCATTTGGGCGACGGCAATGTGCATTTCCACGTCCGCGCCCCGCGCGACACGCCGGACGGCGCGGCATGGATCGCGGCGCAGGGACCGGCGATCAGCGTTTTCGTTCATGACGCGGTGGTCGCGGCCGGCGGCTCGCTTTCCGCCGAACATGGCATCGGCCAGATGAAACGGGCCGAACTGGGCCGGCTGTCCAGCCCTGCCCGCCTTACCACGCTGCGCGCGATCAAACGGGCCTTCGATCCGCTGGGTATCATGAACCCCGACAAACTGATCCCGCGCACCGACGAAGGGTAAGCGCGGCAGGGCGACAAAGCGATTGCCTCCAGCCGACAAGGGCTTTATCGACTCGATCCGATTTCAAGGCCCGATGGCGTCGGGCCCGGACGCCTCTTTTTAAAGAATGGATATACGGACCATGGCCAGCGCGCCCGCCAACACCCTGCCCGTTTTCTACAATGACCTCATACCGCTCAGCAGCGTCGACCATGTGGATTTTTCCAGCAGGGCGGTCGATTCCGCTCCGTTCCTGGCGACGCAGCACGCCGTGCCGCTGACCATCGACGAATTCGTCGCCGCGCAACGCTTCGTGCCGATCATCTTTTCCGCCGGTGACGAATCGGTCCCGCTGGCGCTCATGGGCCTTAACGAAGGCGTCAACACCTTCCTCGATGACGAAGGCAAGCTGCGCGGCCCGGCCTATGTTCCGGCCTATGTCCGCCGCTATCCCTGGATGCTGGCGAAACTGCGTCCCGATACGGATGAATTGTCTCTTTGCTTCGACCCGACCAGCGACGCGATCGGCCAGTTCGACGATGGACAGAAACTGTTTGAGGACGGCCAGCCGAGCGAACTGGTCAAGGGCGTGCTCAAATTCTGCGAGGATTTCGAGCAGGCCGCCGCGCGCACCGGCCAGTTCATGCGCGAGTTGCAGGAACTCGACCTGCTGATGGAAGGCGAGGTCGCGATCCAGGTGCCGGGCAACGACCAGCCGTTCGTGTATCGCGGGTTCCGCATGGTGAACGAGGAAAAGCTGCGCGACATGCGCGGCGATCAGCTTCGCAAGATCAGTCAGAGCGGCATGCTGCCCCTCATCCATGCGCACCTGTTCTCGCTGCAACTGATGCGGGAGGTTTTTGAGGCGCAGGTGCAGCAGGGCAAGGGGCCGATTACGAGCCAGCCGGTGCCGGCCAACGCCTGACAGGTCACCGCCAGGATAAAATTGAACCAGTCCAGATGCATCCGCCTCTTGAAAGCGGACGCTACTCAGCCTATCTGTTGGACATATGGCGCGCCTGCCCCCCCTTTCGGGCGTGTCATATGGGCGCCTCCCCTTTCGGAGGCGTCTCCTCCCTGAACCTTGGCCACCCCATGCGAACGCATGGGGTGGTTTTTTCGTTGTCGGCTGCACGTTTAGAGCATCGTGCGCAAAAGTGGGCACCGGTTTTGCGCAAAAAATCATGCGACAACAAAGAGTTATAGCACGCGCCTTGTGTCCGATTTAACGCAGCGTGCTCTAGGGGCTGTGGGGATCGATCGTGCGGTGATGAACGCGACCGGGCTCAGGGCTGCATAAGCCGCGCTTACGAACGACGGCGCCGACGGGGGCAGCCGCACCCGTGCACAGTTCCTGCGCCGCGCCGGACAAATTCGCGACCATAGCGGCCAGCGGTTGGACAAGTCCCGGGCGCCATTGGCGAAATGCCGTGAGCGACCGGAGGGGGGAGTGTCATCAGGAGACGACCGGCCGCGTGTCCCGTATGGCACCGTCCGCGCTGGGGCGACGGGAAGACGGCATTGCCACCCATCCATCTGCTGCTCCAACGACTTTATCATGTCCATGCTATATTTTTCGACCTATGGGCACGAAGCCATCAACCCGCGCAACAGCATAATCCAGGATCGATCGATGCCGCATTACCGTTCACGCACCAGCACTCATGGCCGCAACATGGCGGGCGCGCGCGGCCTGTGGCGCGCCACGGGCATGAAGGATGAGGATTTCGGCAAGCCGATCATCGCCATCGCCAACAGCTTCACACAGTTCGTTCCCGGCCATGTGCATCTTAAAGACCTTGGCCAACTGGTCGCGCGGGAGATTGAGGCGGCGGGCGGCG
>JBFWMJ010000187.1:0-3124 GCA_050251675.1 Sphingobium sp. | reverse complement strand
ACCACGTCGATCAGGCCCAGCACGACGAGCATGATCTGCTGCTCGCCAAATTCCGACGCATGCAGGATGAGGTGCCACAGTTCCTTCAGGAACAGGAACACATAGACGCACTGGGCCACGATCAGGCCGAGATAAAGCGGCAGCTGGAGCCAGCGCGAGCTGAAGATCAGCAGCGGCAGTGGGCGAAGCGGTGAGTATGGTCGGCTATCCATGATTCGCCCCCTTTAACCGCCACGGGCCATCGATTCCAGCGGCGATCGCCGGTGTCACGACACGGAAAGGCACATCGGCGGCACGCCCCCTCCCGCACGGCGCGACATGGCGACCTTGCGGAGGTTGGCGACATCTCATTGCGCCCGTACGTCAAAGTGCTTTCCCGGAGTTTGGGAGGAAAAGCGCCGATGATATTGCCTGATCCGGCACGATTATCGCTGCAGCGGCGAACGGCCGGGAAATCGGACAGGATTGAACGCCATATAGGGGGGAAGCGTCACGTCGCCAGCACGAGAGCGCCGTCGCCGCGCGAAATGGCGATGGTCGGAACCTGATCACTGCCCACGCGGCCGATATGGAAAGGCCGGCGGCCCCTTTCGGTCGCACCGGCCTTGCCCCCGCAGATATGATGATTGCGAACGACCGGCCGGTCAGGCGACCTTGGTCTGGACTTCGGCGATATCATCCGGATCGCGCAGCACATAGCCGCGGCCCCAGACCGTCTCGATATAATTTTCCCCGCCGCAGGCCAGCGCCAGTTTCTTGCGCAGCTTGCAGATGAAGACGTCGATGATCTTGAGTTCCGGTTCGTCCATGCCGCCATACAGGTGGTTCAGGAACATTTCCTTGGTCAGGGTGGTGCCCTTGCGCAGCGAGAGCAGTTCCAGCATCGCATATTCCTTGCCGGTCAGGTGGACGCGGTTGCCGTCCACCTCCACGGTCTTCGCGTCCAGATTGACCGACAGCTTGCCGGTGCGGATGACCGACTGGCTATGCCCCTTGGACCGGCGGACGACGGCGTGGATGCGCGCCACCAGTTCTTCACGATGGAAGGGCTTCGTCACATAATCGTCGGCACCAAAGCCGAAGGACCGCACCTTGCTGTCCATTTCCGCGACGCCGGACAGGATCAGCACCGGCGTCTGCACCTTGGCCGCGCGCAGCTTCTTGAGCACGTCATAGCCGTGCATGTCCGGCAGGTTCAGGTCGAGGCAGATGATATCATAATCATAGAGCTTGCCCAGATCGAGACCCTCCTCCCCAAGGTCGGTCGTGTAGACGTTGAACCCTTCGGTCGTCAGCATCAGTTCGATGGCCTTGGCGGTCGTCGGTTCATCCTCGATCAGCAGCACGCGCATGTGAAGCCCCTTTGCGTAGCGGTTCGCTTGCCCCTTAAGAACGGCGGCCGCTCCAATTCATTAACCAAAAATCTTCTGAACGACAAAGGTTAATTTTTGGATAACCCGCACAAGTCCACGAGTCGCCGAAAAATGAATCTGTTTACAAAGCGTTGCGGTCGGACCGATTCAATATGAGTCAAGTAAATCCATCCGTCCGCCCGCCCCTTCAGCACCCATGATGCTGTGCCAGAAAATCGAGCAGCGCCTCCACCCGCGCCGGACGCAGCCTAGACGGCGGCGTCACCAGATGAAGGCCGATCGCCGGCGGACGCCAGTCGACCAGTATCTCTTCCAGATCGCCCGCCGCCAGCGCGTCGCCGACGATGAAATCGGGCAGCCGCGCTATGCCGATGCCGGCCAGCAGCGCCGGCAGCATGGCGTCGCCGCTGTTCGTGGTAATGCGGGCACGGACCTGGATTGCGGCGCTTTGCTGTCCCGGCCCTGTAAAACGCCATATGTCTGGCGTCGCAATATTGGCGTAGCACAGGCAATCATGCGCGCTCAGATCGGCGGGGTGCGTCGGCCGCCCGCGCAGGTCCAGATAGGACGGCGCGGCAACGACATGCATCGTCACATCCGCCAGACGGCGGGCGCGCAGCGAACTGTCGGGCATGTCGGCGATGCGGACCGTGGCGTCCAGTCCCATTTCGACAAGGTCGATCCGCGCATCCGACAGATAGAGTTCCACATCAACCGCCGGGTGCAGCCCCGCGAACTCCGCGATCAGCGGCGCGATGCGCAGCAGGCCGAAGGTCATCGGCGCGCCCAGCCGGACAAGTCCGGCAAGGTCGGCGGCCTCGTGCCGGGCCGCTTCCTCCGCCTCCACCCCTTCGGCAAGGATGCGGGCCGCATGATCCGCCAGACGGCGCCCGCTTTCGGTCAGCGCCAGACGGCGGCTGGTGCGGCTGAACAGGCTGGTGTCGAGCCGCTGTTCCAGCCGGGTGACGGCCTTCGATATGGTGGCTTTGGAAACGCCGAGCGCCGTGGCCGCGCCGGTGAAGCTGCGATGCTCCGCCACGGCGGCGAACATCGCCCATGCTTCAAGATCGGGTAGCCGCATAGGAAACGATCCGTTTCAATTCCGCCTGTTTCGGAAACGATGATGCGCATTAGATTGACGTAAAGCAAGCCGGCCCGTCCGGCATTCCGCAATTTTCGTTCATTAAGGAGGACGTCATGACCATGCCCGTTTCACCCCGCATCGAACGCCGCGCCTTCGCTTCGCTCGGCCATGCCGATCATGGCTGGCTGGACGCGCGCCACCATTTCTCCTTCGCGAACTATCATGATCCCGACCGGATGGGGTGGGGCGCGATCCGTGTCTGGAACGACGACGCCATCGCACCCCGGACCGGCTTTCCGCCGCACCCCCATGCCGACATGGAGATCATCACCTATGTCCGCACCGGCGCGATCACGCATCAGGACAGCCTGGGCAACAAGGGCCGCACGCAGGCCGGCGATGTCCAGGTCATGAGCGCGGGGACAGGTATCCGTCATGCCGAATATAATCTGGAAGACGAAACGACCACCCTGTTCCAGATATGGGTGCTGCCGCGCGAACGCGGCGGCGCACCGGCCTGGGGCGCGCGCCCCTTTCCAAAGGGCGACCGCGCCGGCGCGCTGGCGGTACTGGCCAGCGGCTATGAGGAAGACGTGGATGCGCTGCGCATCCGCGCCGATGCCCGGATGCTGGGCGGAACGCTGAAGGCGGGGGATACCATTCGCTA
>JBFWMJ010000186.1:0-3156 GCA_050251675.1 Sphingobium sp. | reverse complement strand
AAGATACGCAGTGCGGATACGGGCGACAATCTGTTCCTGTGCTCCATCGTCGCGCTGGATGCTGTGACGGGCAAATATAAATGGCATTATCAGATCAATCCCGGCGAAACCTGGGATTATAACGCCGCGATGGACATGCATCTGGCCGACCTGACGATCGATGGAAAGCCGCGCAAGGTGCTGATGCAGGCGCCCAAGAACGGCTTCACCTATGTCATCGACCGGATCAGCGGGAAACTGATTTCGGCGGAGAAGATCGCCAAGGTCACATGGGCCAGCCATATCGACCTGACCACCGGGCGGCCGGTCGAAACGCCGGGCGCGCGCTTCCCCGATGGACAGCCATTTGAGATGTGGCCCGGCGTGCTGGGCGCGCATGGCTGGCTGCCGTCATCCTTCAGCCCGCGCACCGGCCTCATGTACATCCCGGTGATGGAGCGCGGTATGCTGTTCAGCGACAAGGGCATCACGCCGGGCGGCTGGCGCAGGACGCCGGGCAAGGCATATGACTTCGCGCTCAATCTGGATTTCAACGTGACGGACCCGCTGAACGAAACCAGCTGGCTGAAAGCCTATGACCCGGTCGCCAGGCGCATCGTCTGGAGCGTGAAGACGCCCGGGCTGATGAGCGGGGGCACGATGGCCACGGCAGGGGCGCTGGTGTTCCAGGGGGATGTCGATAGCAATTTTAACGCCTATGCGGCGGATACGGGACGGAAACTGTGGACGTTCCGTACGCAGGCGCCCACTTTTTCGGCGCCGATCAGCTACGCGGCGGACGGCGTGCAATATGTGACCGTCGTCACCGGCGTGGGCACCACCGCCGGGCATGCGACAGCGCAATTGCCCGATCCGCCCGACTATCGCGGTCAGCACCGCCGGGTGCTCACGTTCAGGATCGGTGGCAAGGCGGCGCTGCCGGCGCGGACCGATATGCCGCAGCCCTTTCCCGCCGACGCTTCATTCCGCCCCGATGCCGGGCTGGCGCAGCGCGGCGCGATCCTTTTTGGTACCCATTGCGCGGTGTGTCATGGAACGGGAGCGATTTCGGGCGGTGGTGCGCCGGATCTGCGGCGATCCCCTGTTTCCTACAACGCCGAATTGTTCACCGCGATCGTTCACGGCGGCGGGCTTGTGAGCAACGGCATGCCCCGATTTGGCGAAATCAAGGAAGAGGATCTGCGTGCTATGCAGCATTATCTTCGGGAGGAAGGCAGGGTTGCCAGAGAGGGGCGGCGCGCCGCGCCGTAACGGGGCGAGCGTATCGCCGTCGGCGCGAACGGGGCGGGGGGCGAACCGGAAAGCGGCGAACGGTCAGGCAGGACGCCGCCCGATCGCATCCCGGACCAGCACCATCCGATCGTTGCCGAAATACATGTCGTCACCCAGAAATATGGTTGGTGAACCAAAGCCGCCCCGATCGATGAGTTCGCTGGTGTTGCTTCTCAACATGGTGCGGATAGCTTCGCTGTCGGCGCGCGACAGCAGGTCGTGGGCGTCCAGTTTGACCCGATCGGCGATGGCCGCAAGGACGGCAGGCTGGGAAATATCCTCGTCCCGGTTCCAATAGGCATCGAACACGGCGCGGGCAAAAATCGGTAACTGCCCTGACAGGCCGGCGGCGATGCATGCCCGCATCGCCCGCGCGCTGTTCACCGGGAATATGGTCGGGTGGCCGATGGTCAGGCCCTGACGTCTTGCCCAATCCTGCAGATCCTTCCGGGCATAGGCCAGCTTTGCCGGGACCGGATTCGACCTCTGCTCGTACACCGACTCGTTGATGGCGTTGAAGACGCCCCCCACCAGAATGGGCCTCCAATCCACCTCCACCCCGGTCTGATCCTGGAGGCGTTCCATGCTGTCGAAGCCCAGATAGGTCCAGGGGCTTGAGCAATCGAAGAAGAATTCCACCATCATTGTTTCGCGCCGATCCCGTCATTGCCGAACAGCCGCGTCGCGGCTGTTTCGCGGGTGGCCGCGCTGGCCCAGCCCTTGCCCACTGCCAGCCCCCGTTGCAGGGCCGGGCGTTCCCGAAGTGCCGCATACCAGCGCCGGACCGCGGGATAGTCGTCCAGTGACAGTCCCTGGGCCTTGTGGGTCATGATCCATGGAAAGCAGGCGATGTCGGCAATCGAATATTCGCCTGTCAGAAAGAGGTCGGACCGTGACAAGGCATCGTCAAGCACGCGGTAGAGCCGTCGCGTCTCCCGGCCGTAGCGGTTGATGCCATAATCGACCCGTTCCGGCGCATAGAGCAGGAAATGCCCATGCTGACCAAGCATCGGGCCCAGCCCGCTCATCTGCCACATCAGCCATTCCAGCACCTTCTGCCGCTCGCGCAGACAGGACGGCAGAAGGCTGCCTGCCTTTTCGGCGAGGTAGATGAGGATAGCGCCGCTTTCAAAACTGCTAACCGGCTCCCCGCCATCGACAGGGGCATGATCGACGATGGCCGGAATCCGGCCGTTGGGAGAGAGGCGCAGGAAAGCGGGATCGAACTGATCGCCATTGCCGATGTCCACGGGGTGGAGGCGGTAGGGAAGTCCAAGCTCCTCCAGCGCAATGGTGATTTTCCACCCATTGGGCGTGGGCCAGAAGTGCAGGTCGATCACGCTTTTTTCTCCAACCTTCGTTAGAATCCGGGCTGCGTCGTCCGTAATTATGCCACTGGGCTATCCAGTCGCGGATGAGCGATTTCTCCTCCAGGCCGACGGGCTGGCCCGGCCTTGTCGTACAGGATAGCCGTGGCCGATCAACGCGATGTTCGTGATCCGGGATGGGAACGGCGGGCCGCAGCGCGCCCGCAACTGGCCTGACTTCTCTCCTTACAGCACCCCGCATGCGGCCGCGCTAATACAATGTCTTCAGGTGCAGTATGAAGCTCTGAAGGGAGAGGTCAAGGCCCGTCCGAAGTGCGGGAATGCACGGGTTTATGGCTACCGAATCGTTGCCCGTGACATCGGCTCGTCAGTTATCCTGGGCGGTCATGCCTCAGGACGCTTTTGCCGTGTTTAGAGCACGCTGCGTTAAATCGGACGCAGGACGCGTGCTCTGATTCTTTGTGGTCGCATCGTTTTTTGCGCAAAACCAGCGCCCACTTTTGCGCTCGATGCTCTAATCCGGCATATTAATTTTCGGATCGAGCACCCATGAACG
>JBFWMJ010000185.1:0-3196 GCA_050251675.1 Sphingobium sp. | reverse complement strand
GCTTGCCGTTGATGAGGACGAGGGTGCGCGTGGGCTCGAGCCCGCGCAGGTCGAGCAGCGACTGCACGCCGCTCTGCTGGTCGGCGACGCTGCCGCTGCCGGTCGCGGACCGCGTGGTGCGGAAGGCGGGAAGCTGGTTCACCACATCGGCGATCTGGGTGGGCGCGCGCTGCTCGATATCGGCGGCGGACAGGGTCTGCACCGGCGTCGGCGCGGTGAAGGTGGAGCTTTGCAGGCGCGAGCCGGTGACGATGATGTCGGCGGCGCTCGCGCCGGACGCACCGTCGCGCGCGGCGGTCGCAGCGGCATCGCCGCTTTCCTCCTGCGCCGCCACGGACGGCGCCAGCGCGATCAGCGCGACGCCTCCCAGCAGCCATCGCATCGCCGACCGACCGGACACAAGCCTTGCGTCGATTGCACGAACCCCCATCATTCTCTCCTCGCCAATTCAAGCTGCTTGTCGGAAAGGATGGCCATCCCCTCCTCGCTGTTGAAAGCCACTATGCGCGGTCAGGGGAGCCCCGCCACTGTCATTCGGGATATATCAGCTATCACGCCCCTCCCCTTCGCCCCCCTTCACCATCGCGAATAGCTGCTATACCGCCCGCATCGCCCGATTATCGGCTAAAGGCGCGGCTTCATCGCTCCTGCCCCCCTCCTGATGCGACGGGGGCGGGAAGGCAGGGAGTCCGAGCATGATCGACAAAATCGTGAAGACGCCGGAAGAGGCGGTGGCCGATATCGGCAGCGGGGCCTCCGTCATGATCGGCGGCTTCGGAACGGCGGGCATGCCCGACCGGCTGATCGACGCGCTGATCGCGCGCGGCGCGGGCGACCTCACGATCATCAACAACAATGCCGGGAACGGCGAAACCGGCGTCGCCGCGCTGATCCGCGAGGGGCGGGTGCGCAAGATCGTCTGCTCCTTCCCCCGCCAGGCCGATTCCCATCATTTCGATGCCGCCTATCGCGCCGGGAAGATCGAGCTGGAACTGGTGCCGCAGGGCAATCTCGCCGCGCGCATCCATGCCGCCGGGGCCGGGCTCGGCGCCATCTTCACGCCCACCGGCTGGGGCACGCAACTGGCGCAGGGCAAGGAAAGCCGGGAAATCGACGGCAGGGCCTATGTGCTGGAATATCCCATCCGCGCCGATTTCGCGCTCATCAAGGCGGAGCGCGGCGACCGCTGGGGCAATCTCGTCTATCGCAAGACGGCGCGCAATTTCGGCCCGATCATGGCGATGGCCGCCGCGACCACCATCGCCCAGGTCGCGCAGGTCGTGCCGCTGGGCGAGCTCGACCCCGAAGCGGTCGTTTCGCCCGGCATCTTCGTGCAGCGCGTGGTCCCCGCGATCGCGGCGGATCAGGCGCGGGCCGCGTGAAAGGAACGCCATGACCGCAAACCGCCTCACCCGCGATGAAATCGCCGCCCGCGTCGCCCGCGACATACCCGAAGGCGCCTATGTCAATCTCGGCATCGGGCTGCCGACGCGGGTGGCCAATTACCTGCCCGCCGACCGCGAGATTTTCCTCCATAGCGAGAACGGCATATTGGGGATGGGGCCCGCCCCCGCGCCGGGGGAGGAAGACCCGGATCTGATCAATGCGGGCAAGCAGCCGATCACGCTGCTGACGGGCGGATGCTTCTTCCACCATTCCGACAGTTTCGCGATGATGCGCGGCGGGCATCTCGACATTTGCGTGCTGGGCGCCTTTCAAGTGTCGGTGCACGGCGACCTCGCCAACTGGCATACGGGGGAACCGGGCGCCATCCCGGCGGTGGGCGGCGCCATGGACCTCGCCATCGGGGCGAAGCAAACCTTCGTCATGATGGAATTGCTGACCCGTCAGGGGGAAAGCAAGCTGGTCGAGACATGCAGCTATCCGCTGACCGGCCTGCGCTGCGTCTCGCGGGTCTATACCGATCTGGCGGTCATCGATCTCGGCCCGTCAGGCGCGCGGGCGGTGGAGCTGGCCGACGGCCTCTCCCTCGACGACCTGCGCGGGCTCACCGGCGTTCCCATCGCCGCGCCATAACCTCCATGCGAGTATCCCTTCCATGACCGAAGCCTTTCTCTGCGACGCCGTCCGCACCCCGATCGGGCGCTATGGCGGCATATTGGCGGAGATTCGCGCCGATGATCTGGGCGCCATCCCGCTAAGGGCATTGCTGGCGCGCAACCCGTCGCTCGACCCGGCGGCGATCGAGGTGGTATTCTACGGCTGCGCCAATCAGGCGGGGGAGGACAACCGCAATGTCGCCCGCATGAGCCTGCTGCTGGCCGGTCTGCCGCCGGAGGTGCCCGGCGTGACGCTGAACCGCCTCTGCGCATCCGGGCTGGAAGCGGTGGGCGCCGCCGCCCGCGCCATCCGATCAGGCGAAATGGCGCTGGCGCTGGCGGGCGGGGTCGAGAGCATGACCCGCGCGCCCTTCGTCATGGGCAAGGCCGGATCGCCCTTCGGCCGCACCCAGCAGTTGGAGGACACGACCATGGGCTGGCGCTTCGTCAACCCGGCGCTGGACGCCCTTTATGGCACGGAGACCATGCCCCGGACCGGGGAGAATGTGGCGCGGGACTATGGGATCAGCCGGGCCGATCAGGACGCCTTCGCCCTGCGCAGCCAGCAGCGGACCGCCAGGGCCCGGCAGAGGGGCTTTCACGCGCAGGAAATCGTCCCTGTCGCGATACCGGGATCGAAGCGCGGTGAAGCCCTGCTTGCCGCGACGGACGAGCATCCCCGCGCCGACACCAGCCTCGAAACGCTGGGCCGGCTGAAACCGCTGTTCGGCAACGACGGCACGGTCACGGCGGGGAACGCCTCCGGCATCAACGATGGCGCGGCGGCGATGATCCTCGCCAGCGAGGAAGCCGCCACCCGCCATAGCCTGACGCCGCGCGCGCGAATTCTCGGCATGGCGTCCGCCGGGGTGGAACCGCGCGTCATGGGCATCGGCCCCGTGCCCGCGACCCGGAAACTGCTGGCGCGGCTCGGCCGCTCCCTTCAGGATTTCGACGCGATAGAACTCAACGAAGCCTTCGCCAGCCAGTCGCTCGCCGTGCTGAGGGAACTGGGCCTTCCCGACGATGCGGCGCAGGTCAATGCCAATGGCGGCGCGATCGCGCTCGGCCATCCGCTGGGCATGTCAGGGGCCCGGCTCGCCATGACCCTGGCTCACCGGCTGGAGGAGACAGAC
>JBFWMJ010000184.1:0-3274 GCA_050251675.1 Sphingobium sp. | reverse complement strand
TCGGTCAGCGTGACGGTGCGCTGCTTCTCGTCCTTTTCATAATCACTGTCGTCCAACTGCTTCACGATCCCGTCAACCGCCACATACAGCTCGGACTTGTCGTCGGTCGGGCCGGAGATGATGAGCGGCGTGCGCGCTTCATCGATCAGGATCGAGTCCACCTCGTCCACGATCGCATAGTTGAACGGGCGCTGGACCATCGCCGCGCGTTCATATTTCATATTGTCGCGAAGATAGTCGAAGCCCAGTTCGTTGTTCGTCGCATAGGTGATGTCGGCGGCATAGGCCTCGCGCCGCTGGTCTTCGGACAGGTTGGGCACGATGACGCCGGTGGTCAGCCCCAGGAAACGATAGACCCGTCCCATCCAGTCGCAGTCGCGCGTCGCCAGATAATCGTTGACGGTGACGACATGAACGCCTTTCCCCTCCAGCGCGTTGAGATAGGTGGCCAGCGTGGCGACCAGCGTCTTGCCTTCGCCCGTACGCATTTCCGCGATCTCGCCGCGATGCAGGACGATCCCGCCGATCATCTGGACGTCATAATGGCGCTGGCCCAGCGTGCGTTTCGCCGCCTCGCGCACCGTCGCGAACGCTTCGGGCAGCAGGTCGTCCAGCGTTTCCCCCGCGGCGAGGCGGGCACGGAATTTCGCGGTCTGGTCCGCCAGTTCCTCGTCGCTCATGGGAGCGATGCCTGCCTCGAACCCGGCAATCTTGTCGACGATCTTGCCGAGCGATTTCACATATCGCTCGTTGGACGAACCGAAGAAGGTTTTGGCGAGTGCGCCGAACATGTAAATTCCTGACCCAATGGAGAGGCGCCCACCATTGATCAGGGACGCGCGGACATGCGCGGCGATTTAGGGATCATGTCGGCTTTAGTCAATCAGACTGGACGGCGCCTGTCCCATGTCATAATCCCGTCGCCACGGGTCGAACGGCGCAAAGGCGACGGCGGCGGCGTAATGGTCGTGGTCGGCGCGCGGACCGTCGCACAGTCTTTGCGCGGCTCCGGCGGCATCGGACACTGCACGGAAATGAAGGGGTCGCATCCTTAATGTATCGTCAAACCGCGCTGGCAGGACCGGGGCTGCGCCCCTGGTCCGCGACGGCTTTCTTCCTGTGCGCCGCCCCTGTTTTATGGTTTATCCTGACGGCGTTGGCGACACCGTTCGACCATGATGAAAGCCAGTATATCGCCGGCGCCCATTTCAGTGCGAAGATGCTGATGTTCCGGGATTTCCTGTCGCTTCAGCCGCCGCTCCACGGCTGGGTCATGGCACCGGTCGCCTGGGCGTTCCCCTCTCACACGGTGCTTGCCCTGCGGCTGGCCACCGCGGCGACGGCGGTGGCGACGCTTGGCCTGATGTGGAGCGCGCAGCGCAAGGCCGGGATATCGCGGGACAGCGCCGCGCTGGCCACGCTGCTCATCGCGGCCACCGCCACGTTCCAGTTCGCGGCCGGGGTGGTGCGCAACGACATGCTGCCGGCCCTGCTGAGCGCCGGGGCGATCCACATGCTGTTGCAGGCGATGCGGACCTGCCACAGCCGCGACCGGATCGTCGCCGGCGTGCTGTTCGGGCTGGCTGTCGCGGCCAAGATTTCATTCGCGCCGCTGGCGGTGGCGGCGTGGATGTTCACGCTGACGGCCGGCGGGCGGTGCGGGCCGCGCGCCGCATGGCAGTTGGGGCTGGGCGGCGCGATCGGCGGGGCGCCCCTGGTCCTGGCATGGCTGATCGCACCGGAATCGTTCGTCTATGGCGTGATCACCTTCGCCATGACCGGGCCGTTTGCCTGGTACATGGCCAATGGCGCGGGCCATGAACTGACCATGATCGAAAAAAGCGCCGATCTGCTGCGTTTCCTGTGGAAAGGTCCGGGTCTGGTCGCGCTGATCCTGATCGGCTGGCAATATCGCGCCCGACGGTATCGCGCCGGGCAGCACCGGCCGCTGTCGGCCGAACGGCGGCTGGCGTTGTGGTTGGTGATCGGCGGCGGGATCGGCGCGATCCTTCCCACGCCCAGCCATGTCCAGTATCTGATGCCGCTCCTGCCGCCGCTCGCGCTGGCGCTGGGGCATTGCCTGGACGATGCGCGTCACTGGCGGACATCGGCCAGACAGATGCTGCTGGCGCTGTTCAGCCTGGCGTGCCTGCCCGGCGTGATGGAAGCGACGCTGAACCTGAGCGCGATGGCGCGCGCCGGATCGCCGGTGGTGGAGGCGACGGCCGATGCGCGCTGGGCCGGGGCCATGGCGCGCGGCAAGGTTGACGGTGACATCATCATCGCGACGCTGGCGCCGCACAGGATCATCGACAGCGGCCTGCCCCTCGACCCCCGCTTTGCCGCCGGGCCATTCGCCTATCGTACCGGCTGGACGATCACCCCGGCCAAGGCGCGCAGGATCAACGCCATCACCCCGCAGACGCTGGGCGAACTCGACAAGGCTCCCCCGGCCGGCATCCTTGTCGGCTATGAAAACGGCACGCGCAAGCTGCCGTTGGCGCCGGATCGCGAACTGGCCGCCTATGCGCGGCGGCGCGGCTATCAGCCGGTGGAGATGCCGGACGGCGTCGGCCAACTCTATCTGCGCGTGCGGAAGGACGCCGATCGCCGGCGCCCGCGATAAAAACTGTTGCCGCCGTGCGCCGCCGGCCTAAGGGGAAGAAGCACCCCAAGATTGAGCGATATCCGATGCAGATTTCTCCCCTGGCCCCCGCCGCCTTCCCCGCCCTGCCGGTCATAGACGGCGTGACCCTGCGCGTCGCCAGGGCCGGGTATAAAGCGTGGGACCGGTGCGACCTTACTTATGTGGAGATGCGCCCGGGCACGACGGTCGCGGGCGTCACGACGCGCAGCAAATGCCCGTCGCCGGAAGTTGAATGGTGCCGGGACGCCGTGCCCCTGGGCGCCGCCCGCGCGCTGGTCGTCAATGCCGGCAATGCCAATGCCTTTACCGGCAACCGGGGCCGCGCCGCGGTGGAGTCGATCGCCGCGCGGGTCGCCAATCATCTGGGCTGCGTGCCGTCCGACATCTTCATATCCTCGACCGGCGTCATCGGCGTGCCCCTGCCCGTCGACAAGGCGCAGGCGGGGCTCGACGCCGCCTTCGCCGCGCCGCCGTGCGGGTGGGAGGAGGCCGCGACCACGATCGGCACCACCGACACCTATGCCAAGGGCGCGCATGCCGCCGCCATGATCGGGGGCAAGCGGATCGAACTGGTCGGCATCTTCAAGGGGTCGGGCATGATCGCGCCGGACATGGCGACGATGCTGG
>JBFWMJ010000183.1:0-3399 GCA_050251675.1 Sphingobium sp. | reverse complement strand
CGGCAGGTGGAAGAAACCCTGCGGCTCCATGAAGGCGTGAGCGGTGCGGCGGCACGGACACGCGCGATCGAACTGCTCGACATGGTCGAAATTCCGCGCGCGGCGGACCGGGTGGACCACTATCCTCATCAGTTTTCCGGTGGCCAGCGCCAGCGTGTGGCGATCGCCATGGCCATGGCTTGCCGCCCGCGCCTGCTGATCGCCGATGAACCGACGACGGCGCTGGACGTGGCGATCCAGGGGCGCATCCTGGCATTGCTGGACCGGATGAAGCGAGAGCTTTCGATGGGGCTGCTGCTGATCACGCATGATTTCGGGCTGGTCGCGCAATGGGCGGACCGGGTGGCGATCATGCAGGCGGGAGAGAAGGTGGAGGAAGGCCCGGTCGAGCGGATCGTGACCGCGCCCGCGCATCCTTACACCAGGCGGCTGCTGGAAGCGGTTCTGAACGTCGATGAGGATCGTCATTACCATAATACGCGCCTGTCCGGTCCGCCCATCCCGGCAAGTGGCGCGGTCGTGCCTTTTCCCGCTGCGCCGGAACCCCCGAAAAAGGTGCCTCAGACCGTGCTGCTGGAACTGGCGGGCGTGGAGGCTGCCTATCATCAGGACGGGGTGGCGGTGCCGGCGGTGCGGGGCGTCGACCTGACGATCCACAAGGGAGAGACGCTGGGCCTGGTGGGGGAATCGGGGTGCGGCAAATCCACTCTTTCGCGCCTGATCCTCAGATTGCAGCCGACTACGGCCGGGCTCGTCCGCTTCGACGGACGGGATATCACGCGGCTGAGCGAAGCTGCCCTGCGTCCGATCCGTCCGCACATGCAGATGGTGTTCCAGGACCCTCACGCCGCGCTCAATCCGCGGCGGCGGGTGATCGACATCATGCACCGTACCCTGATCGTCAGCGGGGTTTCCAACGCCATCGAGCGTAATCGTCGCATAGTGGAGATCGCCGACCGGGTCGGACTTGTGGCGGACTCGCTGGAGCGTTTTCCGCACGAGTTTTCCGGCGGTCAGAAACAGCGCATCTGCATCGCCCGCGCGCTTCTCCCCCGGCCTGCTCTGGTGATCTGCGACGAACCGGCGTCCTCTCTCGATTTGCCGATCCGCGCGCAGGTGCTCGATCTGCTGGCCGATCTCAAGGCCGAATATGGCTTGTCCTATCTATTCATCAGCCATGACCTTTCGGTGGTGCGCTACATGGCTGACCGGATCGCGGTGATGAACGCGGGACGGATCGTCGAAGTCGGCGACTACCGGCGGATATGGAACGATCCGCAGGATGATCATACCCGCAGGCTGATCGCCGCCATTCCCCATTACGGCCGGCGGTATGCGCGCGATGGAGGCATCGCGGCGACCGCATCGGCCGCTGCGGCCCCGCCGTCTCAACCGCTTTTTCTGGACAGGAGGTCGTAATGGCCAAGCCGCGTTTCCACTGGTTCAATCCGCTGGGATTCGACAATCGGGATCTGTACACGCCGCCGGGGCAGGGCCGGCCGGTGACGCCGCAATATCGCGTCGATGCCGCGCGCGCGGCCGAGCGTCTGGGCTATGAGGCGCTGTTGTGCATGGTGGGCAGCTATTGCGCCGATCCGTGGCTCGCGGCGACGTACCTGCTGCCGCAGACGGAAAAGATCAACACTATCGTCGCGGTGCGGCCCGGCTATACGCACCCGGCCGTGATCGCTCATCAGACGGCCAGCTTCCAGGACCTGTCGAACGGCAGGCTGTGGCTCAATATCGTGTCGACCAGCCACGAGAATGAATTGCGCGCCTATGGCGATATGCTGGACAAGCCGGCCCGTTATCGGCGCAGCCATGAATTCATGCAGATTCTCAACCAATGCTGGCAGGGAGAGACGTTCGATTTCCACGGCGAATTCTATCAGGTGGAAGGCGCGGGCCTGCCCCGGCGTCTGTGCGTGCGTCCCAGGATATTCAGCGGCGGTTCTTCCGATGACGGGATCGAACTGGCCGCGCGATGGTCGGACGTGCATCTGTCCTATGGAGAAACCCCGCCGCAAATCCGCGACACGGTGGAAAAGGCCGGCGAAAGGGCGGCCCGTCACGGGCGCAAGCTGGAGTTCGGCATCAAGATCAACGTCATTGCCCGGCGCACTTCGGAAGAAGCCTGGGCCGAGGCCGAACGGCAACTGGCCAATGTCCCCGATGACGTGATCGCCCGGCAGCAGCAGATCATCGGCACGCGCGGCAGCACCGGGCAGGCGCGGGTCCAGGCGCTCAATCCCGGTCACAAACATGATCTGGCGGCGCTGCGGCCTTATCCCAACATCTGGTCGGGCAGCGGGCTGACGGGCGGGGGCGGCGGTTCGACCACGCTGGTCGGCAGTTTCGAGGAAGTCGCCGAGCGGATCGAGGAATATGTCTCGATCGGCGTGGAGCATATGCTGCTTTCCGGCCACCCGCTGCTGGAAGGCGCCTATGAGGTGGCCGAAGGGCTGTTCCCATTGTTTCGCGGCCGGGCCGACATTTCCGAGGAGGCTCCGGCACTCAAGGCCGCCAGCACCATCTGATCCACCACCATCCGGCGACGGGATGTCGTCGCCCGGCTTTTTATCGCGCGGCGCTTTGGGCGATCCGCAAGGGAGGCATTGTCATGGAATATCGCAATCTTGGAAAATCGGGCCTCAAAGTCTCGAAAATCTCCGTCGGCACCATGTTGTTCGGCAGTTATGCCGACGAGAAGACATCGCGGAACATCCTCTCCAAGGCGCGCGAACAGGGCGTCAATTTCATCGATGGCGCCAGCGCTTATGTGCAAGGGAAAGCAGAGGAAATCGTCGGCGAGGCGATCAGGCGAGACCGTGATTACTGGGTGATCGGTACCAAGTTGAGCGGATTTGCGGGCGAAGATCCCAACGGGCGGGGGCTTTCACGCAAGCACATCTTCAAAGGCGTGGAAGATGCCCTGAGGCGCCTGAAAACCGATTATATCGACGTCTATTATCCACATCGCGAGGATAATTCTACGCCGATGGAGGAAACATTCGGCGCGCTCATAGAACTCCTGCAGCAAGGCAAGATCCGCTATTATGGATTTTCCAATCACCAGAGCTGGAAGCTGGCGGAATACAGCCGGCTGGCCGACCTGCATGGCGCGCCGCGCCCGATCGCCAGCCAGCTGTGCTATAACATCACCGATCGTCGCCCGGAAAAGGACCATTTCCACATCACCGAATATTACGGCATCGGCAATGTCGTCTATTCCACCCTGGCGCGCGGTGTGCTGACCGGCAAATATGATCCGAACGCGCAACCCCCCGAAGGGACGCGCGCCGGTCGCCAGGACCGCAAGCTGTTCCAGACGGAATGGCGCCCGGAATCACTCGATTTCGCGCAGGCTTTGAAAGATTATGCGGCGGAGCGGGGTGTGAC
>JBFWMJ010000182.1:0-3403 GCA_050251675.1 Sphingobium sp. | reverse complement strand
GTACATCAACGGGTTCTACAACACCCGCCGCCGACATTCATATCTGGGTGGCATCAGCCCGCTCGCCTTCGAAGCCAAGGTGGCATAATGAGATAGGTGACCGGCACAAAACCGTTACAAGTCCAGAAGGACGCGGGCTTGGACATGCCGGTCTCGATCACGCGCTGGAACTCGGTGCGCTTGTCGTCGGGGCGGTTACACCGGGTTCAGCATAAGTCTCAACCGGCTGGCGGCCGCGGTGCCGACACCGGCCTGGGACCGGCGTGCGGAAATAATCCAAAACTTTCTTCAAACAGCTGACCCGCTTCTCTCCAATTCCACGCTCAAGGAGAATGTAGGCCCACGCCGTTCGTTCGGACGGGCGTAGACATTCGGGACGGGGACAGGACATGCAACAACATCAGAGGAGCAGTATCGGGGTGCGGGCGGGACGGAATGTCCACAGGCTGCGCTCGAAACCTCATGCGGAAACCGCGCTGCTGGCCGCAGCCTCCTCCGCCATCCTGGCGATCGCACTTTTATCTCCTCCCGCGCAAGCGTCCTGCACTCCTGCGGCGGGGAGCGATGTCGTCGCATCCTGCACCGGCGACAGCGAGAATCTGAACGGGGACAATGGATATGGCACAGGGACGGAAAACAACGTCACCCTGACCGTCGACCCGGGAGCGATAGTGACCGGAGACCGATATGGCCTGGCGCTGGGGGCAAACGCCCGGATCACGACCGGCGCGGGAAGTCTGGTGGAAGGCGAGGAGGCCGGCATTCTCGCGCAGGGCGACGATGCGCAGGTGGCGATCGCGGGGCGGGTGACCTCCGGCACGGTTGGCGTACAGCTTGGCAGCGGGAGCGTCACGCTTTCCGAGGGCGCGGGAATTGATGTTTCCAACGCAACGCTTGCCGACGACGACCTGGGCGCCGGCATTTTCATTGGCGATGGTGGCAAGGTCACGGTCGATGGAACCGTCAACACCAGCGGTCGGCTGGTTTATGGCGTTCTGGTCGAACGCCAGACGCCCGGCTCCACCCGCGCGACTGATGTCACCGTGGGGGAACGCGGATCGATTGCCACCGGCGGCGATTATGCGAGCGCGGTGGCGCTGTTCGGCGGTGAGGAGAGCGGAGCAAAGCATATCGTGACGATCAACGGCACTGTCACCACCAGCGGTGACCATGCTTATGGTGTCGACGTGCGCGAGGTGATCGATGGCAGCGATGCGATCCGATCCGACACGACGACGGCCGTGCACGGTACGGTGCGCACCTCCGGCAAGAGCGCGCACGGGATCTACACCAGTGTCTCGGATGGCAGCGTCAGCCCGATCACCGTTTCCAACATCGTGAATGCTACCGGTGAGGATGCGCATGGGATCGTGATTGGCGTGGCGAGCCGCGGCGTCGGGCGTGTCGATATCGTGTCGGGAGGTCTGGTATCGGCACAGGGGCAGGGAGGGAGTGGCATCGCCTTCGGCCCTTCGGCAGAGATTCCCGGTGTGGGTGAAGGCTTCGTCACCATCCATGAAGGCGGTCGTGTATCTGCGGAGCATGGTCCGGCCATCGCGGTGATCGACGATCCTGCAATGCCGGTGGACTCGGCGGTGGGACGCATAAACATGAACGTGGTGATCGCCGGCAAGGTGGATGTCGCCGATCGTTCAAATACCGCAATCAGGCTCGGCGCCGGTGATGACCGCGTTGTGCTTCTGCCGACCTATGACGTTTCAGGCGTGATCGATGGCGGCGACGGCAACGATGTATTCGTGCTGGATGGCGCGGCCGGGACAATGGGGGAAGTCGATTTGGTGGCCGCCAACAGCGCGCGTGCCACCGGTTTTGAAAGCATCCTCAAGACCGGCGCCGGAACCTGGCGGGTAAACGGCAACGTTCCCGGATCGCTGTCGCTTCCGGTCGGCACCGTGGAAGAAGGCACGATGATCCTCAACGCGAACGCCCGCAGTCTCGATGTGGACGTCGCGGCCGGCGCCACGTTCAGCGGGCACGGCAGGCTGCGGACCCTGACCGTCGCTGACGGCGGGATCGTCGCGCCTGGCGACGGGGTGGGAACGCTGACAGTGGATACGCTGCGCCTGAACGAGAGCTCCGTGCTGAATTTCGAGCTCGGAGCCCCTGAACGGGCGGATGCGAGCGACCGCATCACCGTCCATAGCGAGCTGGTGCTCGACGGCGTGCTGAACATCATCGACGCCGGTGGCATAGGCAATGGCGTCTATGACCTGATCGATTACGGCCTGTTCACCGACAACGGGCTGACTCTGGGCACGGCGCCGTCGGGATATGACTATGAAATCGACCGGGGAGCGGGAATCTACAGCAAGGTGAGGCTGGCCGTATCCGGCGGCGATGCGGGCATGAACCAATATTGGGACGGCACCAACAGCACGCCGGGCAATATGCAATATGGCCGGGGCGGCGCCGGCGTCTGGAACGACGCCGTTACGAACTGGACCAATATGGGCGGTTCGGCCAATGGCGCATGGGGCGATCAGTTCGCGGTCTTTTTCAACGGCACCGGCGATGTGACGGTGGAAGGTGAGCGGCGTGTCACCGGCCTGCAATTCGCGGCCGACGGCTATCGGCTGGTTGCCGGGACGGACGGCGCGCTCAATCTGAGCGGAGAGACCAGCCGCGTGCGGGTCGACGCCGGCCGTGCCGCGACGCTGGCCCTGCCGGTGACGGCAGGCGGCAACATGGTCAAGGATGGCGCCGGCACGCTGACCCTGACCGACGCGGTCGGTATCACGGGCTACCTGGATGTGGCGGACGGCGTGGTGCGGGCCGAAGCAGGCGCGAACATGGATGTCGGCGGCGCCCTGGTCATTGCCCCGATCCATGGTTTCTCGGGAGAAACCGTGGTGTCCGGCACGGGCGCAAGGATCGCCTCGCAGTTCTCTAACGTCGGCTTCGCCGGGGAGGGCCATTTGCTCGTCTCGGCCGGCGGGCATATGGAGATGCGGGAGAACAGCCTGATCGGCTGGGGCGTCGAATCCGTCGGCGCGGCCACGGTGACCGGCGCCGGATCGCGCTGGACCAGCGGCGGCTATCTGGCCGTGGGGAACAGCGGCGGCGCGACGCTGACCGTGGCCGATGGCGGCGTGGTCGAAAGCCTGGGTTCCGCCACGAGCGGCAGCGGCGGCAGCCGCATCGCCCGGTATGCCGGTTCGACCGGCACTGCCCGCGTGACCGGCGCAGGCTCGCTCTGGAGCACGGGCGATCAACTGATCGTCGGCTATGGCGGCACCGGAACGCTGCGGCTGGACGACGGCGGCGCGGTGGAGGCCCGACGCATCGACATCGCCCTGGAAGCCGGTTCCGAGGGGCATCTCATCCTGGGCGGAGAGGGCGCGGCGGCCGGAGCGGTCCGGGCAGACGAGATCGCCTTCGGTGC
>JBFWMJ010000181.1:0-3427 GCA_050251675.1 Sphingobium sp. | reverse complement strand
CGATGTGGATGCCGCACAGCCGCTCGAAACCGTTCACCAGATTGTTGTGCGCCCGGATGAGGCGCGGGATGAAGTCACGCGGTTCCGGCAGGTCGGACGGGCCCAGCATACCGCTTCCGCTTTCCTGGTTGGTCTTTTTCGGCATGGGCAATCTCCATAATAATTGATTGATCAACAATATTGACTCTCCCTCCTTATGGCTCGATAATGAAGTCCAGTCGAGAGATGAGCTGAAGGATGATGCGATGCTGCACTATAATGACGATGTCACGCTGACTATCGCGCCGGATAACGACAACCCCTTTCTCCAGGGGCCTTTCCGTCCGACCTCGCGGCAATGGACGGCGGACTATGGCGATTTGCAGGTGATCGGCGATCTTCCGCGCGACCTCAACGGCATTTTCGTGCGCAACGCGCACAACCAGATCCACGAGCCGATGGGCATCTATCACCCGTTCGACGGCGACGGCATGCTGACGGCGGTCCAGTTCGAGGACGGCCGCGTCCGTTTCCGCAACCGCTTCGTCCAGACCACCGGTTTCCTCGCCGAGCAGGCGGCGGGCAAGTCGCTATGGCCCGGCCTGCTCGAACCGGCGAAGGCGTCGCGGCGCGGCTGGGGCGCGATCGGCGCGATGAAGGACAATGCGGGCACCGATGTGATCGCCCATAACGGCAAGCTGCTCGCCTGCATGGGACAGGGCAGCGAGGCATGGCGGCTCGATCCGCAGACGCTCGAAACGCTGGGCGCCGACCCCGACTGGTCGCGTCTCGTCCGCGACGGCGTCGGCCCGCATTTCAAGGTCGACAGCGCGACCGGCGACATGATGTTCTTCAACTTCCCCGAACATCCGCCCTATATGAATTATGGCGTGATCGACCGGAACAACCGGCTGGTCAATTATACCGCGATCGAGCTGCCCGGCGCGCGCTGGCCGCACGACCTCGGCATCACCGCCAATTATTCGATCCTGCACGACCTGCCGCTGTTCTTCGAACCGGAAGGGCTGAAGCGCGGCGAGCACAAGCTGCAATTCAACCGCGACCTGCCCGCGCGCTTCGGCATCATCCCCCGTTTCGGCAAGGGCGACGAGGTGCGCTGGTTTGAGGGCACGAGCTGCTACATCCTCCACCTGTCCAACTGCTATGAGGAGGGCGACGAGGTGGTGATGGACGGCTGCATCATGCCCGATTACAAGATGATCCCGGTCGGCAAGCAGGACGGCGGGCGGCAGGCCGTCTATGAACGCATCCGCGCCAATCTGGACAAGCACAACAACAAGACGCTGATGCACCGCTGGCGCTTCAACCTGAAGACCGGCCGGACGCACGAGGAATATATCGACGACGAAGTCACCGAATTCCCGGTCGTCAGCAATGATTTCGCGGCGGCGCGCTATCGCTACAGCTATAATGTGCTTTATGTGCCGGGAAACTGGCTGTTTTCCGGCGTCAAGAAATATGATCTGGAAACCGGCGCGCAGCAGCGCTTCGAATATGGCCCCGGCCGCTTCGGCAGCGAGCCGCAGATGGCGCGCCGCGACGGCGCGGTGGAGGAGGATGACGGCTATCTGCTGTCGCTGGTCGCCGACATGAACAGCGACCGTTCCGAGCTGCTGGTTTTCGACGCGAAGCAGATCGACAGGGGACCGATCGCGACCGTGGTCCTGCCCGAGCGGCTTTCGGTCGGCACCCATGCCTGCTGGGTCGAGGCCGACCGCCTCCACGCGGAGCGTCCGGTCGCATGAGGGGGCCGACACTCGTGCTGCTGCCCGGCCTCAACAACAGCCGGACGGTGTTCGACGGCGTCGTCGCCGCGCTCGATCCCGCGATCGACGCGCGCGCGATCGACCTGCCGCCGCTCGCCAGCGTGGAGGCGATCGCGGACGCCGTGCTGGCGGATCTGCCCGAACCCTTTCACCTCTGCGGTTTTTCCTTCGGCGGCTATGTCGCGCTCGCGATGCTGGCGCGCGCGCCGGAGCGGATCGCCGGACTGGCGCTGGTCGGCTCCCTGCCCGCCGCCGACAGCGAGGCGGCGCGAGAAAACCGCAGCCGCGCGATCGAGACGGCGCAGGCGGGCGGCTATGAGGCGATGGTGCAGGCCAATGCGTCCGCCGCCTTCCACCCCGAAAGCCTGAAGGACGAGGCAATCATGGCCCGGCGCGCGGCGATGGTGGTCGATTACGGCCCCGATCGCTTCATCGCGCACAGCCGGGCGGCGATGACGCGCCCGGACCGCACGGCCACGCTGACCGGCTATGCCGGGCCGGTGCTGATGCTGGCCGGGGAGTGCGATCCGCTCGCCCCGCGCGAACGGATGGAGGCGCTGGTCGGCGCGCATCGTGCCCATGTCGTGCCCGGCGCGGGCCATTTGCTGCCGCTGGAACAGCCCGCCGCGACGGCGGCGCTGCTCTCCGGCTGGCTGCGCACCGCCTGAAGCGGCGATGCCGCCCGTCAGGGCGAGAAGGACACCGCCCCCAGATCGATCGCGGCGTCGGCCGCCATCGTCTGACTGAGTTCTCCGCCCAGCCCGATGAAGCGCGCGCGCGCCAGTCGATAGTCGGCCTCCAGCTCGGCGACGATCTCGCTCACCGGCTGTTCGTCCTTCGACCGGCCGAGGCCCTGTCCCGCGGCGAAAATTTCCTTCCATCTCTTCTTCTCGCCGCCTTTGGCCGAATCATAATCCCTGGCCGTGGCGCCCGGTTGCAGGCTCTCCGGGTCGATCCCGGCGGCGCGGAGGCTGGCCTTGATCCATGAGGCGGGCGCGCCGGTGATCGCATCGCTGACGATCAGCCCGTCGATCGTTTCGGAAATGACATAGCCCTTGTGCAGCGGGTCAGCCATGCTCTCGCGCGCCGGGATGAAGCGCGTGCCGACATAGGCGAGGTCCGCCCCGGCCGCGACGGCTCCGGCAACGCCCCAGCCATCCGCGATGCCGCCGCCCGCGACGATCAGCCCGTCGAACTCGGCACGCACGGCGGAGATGAAGGCGAAGGGCGAAAGGCTGCCTGTATGGCCGCCCGCCCCGGCGCAGACGCAGACGAGGCCGTCCACCCCGGCGGCGATGGCCTTGCGCGCCAGCGCCATGGTGGTGACGTCGGCCAGCACGGTGCCGCCATAGCCGTGCACCGTCTCCAGCGCGGGCCTGGGGCTGCCGAGCGCGGTGATCACGACCGGCGGACGATAGCGGGCGATCAGCGCCAGATCGTCGGCAAGGCGCTGGTTGGTGGAATGGGTGACCAGATTGGCGGCCCAGGGCACGACCCGCCCGGTTTCGGCCTCCATCGCCGCGATGCCGGTGCTGATCCGTTCCATCCAGTCGGCAAGATCAGCCGTCGTCCGCGCATTGGGGGTGGGAAAGGTGCCCAGCACGCCCGCCCGGCAGGCCGCCAGCACCAGCTCCGGCCCGGAAACGAGGAACATCGGCGCC
>JBFWMJ010000180.1:0-3441 GCA_050251675.1 Sphingobium sp. | reverse complement strand
GTCGCGTCCGAAGGGCCGGCGAGACGCACCATCGGGGTGTTGCCGATCAGTGCGAGACTATCCTGTTGTAGCAGCATGGCGCACCCATAGCGGAGCAGGGATATCCTTGCCAAGCAAAGGAATGATGCCGCGGACAAAGGACGCGTTTGCGCCCATCCGCGCCGCGCTTCCCCGCACCGGAACCCGCGTCTCCATGTCCAAGGTAAAACGTCCCATCGCGGCACAGCGAAAAATCAGTGGAAGAAGTGGGGCGGATTATCGCATAGGGCGTTCGGCAGGCAACAGGACGCGACGCGCCTGATCGCCCTGACGGGATGATTCGATGCAACGGACGGCAAAGGCATGGCGGCGGGGGACCTTCTGGGCGACGCTTGCCCTGCTCGTACTTGCCCTGCCCCGGTTCCTGACCGCCGCGCCGCTCGACCGGCTGGACGGGCCGACCAACCCGCACGATCCCGCCGACGATGCGGGCGCGAACTTCCCCGGCTCCGCCTTCTTCTTCGCGGAAGGCGCGTTCGATCCCGTGCCCGGCGCGCTGACAGTGCAAAGCGCGCATGTCATGGGGCTGGATGCGGTGCAGGCCGCGCCGGCGACCATATTCCGCGGCGTCACGGCGGTTGACAGCTACCGGGCGCTCCATTGCCTGACATCGGCCATATATTATGAGGCGGGCAACGAACCGGAGGATGGCCAGCGCGCGGTCGCGCAGGTCGTACTCAACCGGGTCCGCAGCCCGCTCTGGCCCGACAGTGTGTGCGGCGTCATCTACCAGGGGTCCGAACGGACCGACTTCCGGTGCCAGTTCACCTTCAGTTGCGACGGCGCGATGGCGCGGCTGCCCAGCGCGGCGGGCTGGGCGCGGGCGCGCCGTGTGGCGCGGGACGCCCTGTCCGGCCGGGTCTATGAGCCCGCCGGGCTGGCGACCCATTATCATACGCTGGCCGTCCGGCCCGCCTGGGCCGCCAGCCTTCAGCCCGTGGGCGTGATCGGGGCGCATATATTCTACCGCAATCTGGGGTTCAACGGTACGCTGGCCTCATTCCGCGTCGCCTATGGCGGGCGGGAAACGCAGTCCGGCCCGGCCCCACGTATATGGCCAGCGCAACCGCCTGTGCCGACCGAAACCTATACGCCGCTTTACCCCCCCACGCCAGCGCCAGCGGGACAGGCCGCCGCCCAACCGCCGAGCGGTTGGACACCCCCACCCCCGCCGGCTGCCCATGATGCCAGGGACACGCTGCCGCAATCGACCATCCGCCCGGAATATCGCGATACCGGGCGCCCGCTGATCTGAACCGACGCCTCATTTCGAATCCGAAAGGATGTTCGCCGTTCAACCGTCGGAAAAATAACGACTATAATGCGGATATTTTTTGGATCTTTTGAGGAACCAATACCGGCCTCCATGGTTCTACTATGCGGATAGCAAATCTTTTGCCCCCCGCTCTTGCTATCCAAAAACACGGGCCCGGAACGCTTCCCCCCCCCCGACGCGTTCCGGGCCTGAATTTTTTACCGGGGGATTTCCTCTCAGCGACAGCACAATGGCCAGCCAAGGAACGCTTTGAGGCGCGGCGGGTTTTTCATCCTGCTGTGGGACGGCAGGCGCCTTCCGTTTGCAGATTCTTGTAAGGAGACGATCAATGGCGAAAACAATATTTGCCACATTGCTGCTGACCGGGTCGTTGATGGTCGCGGCGTGCAACACCGTCGAAGGCGCGGGACGCGATGTGCAGAGCGCGGGTGAAGCCGTGGAAAATGCCGCTAATTAAGATATGAGCCGAGACTGGAAAGGAAAAGGCCCGCCCCATTCAGGCGGGCCTTTTGCTGTCGGATGCCCCCATTCCCATGCGGATGGCGGCGACCTTCAAACGGCGGCGTCTTGCGCGCCTTCCTTCGCCTGACGACGGTCGGTGAACCAGATCGCGATGATCGTGATCTCATAAAGCAGCAGCAACGGGATGGCGAGCATCAGCTGGGACACCACGTCCGGCGGCGTCAGGACGGCCGCAACGATGAACGCGGCGACGATCATGTAACGACGCAGGCCGATCAGTTGCGCCCGCGTCACGAACCCGGCGCGGTTCAGCAGCATCAGCAGCACCGGCATCAGGAAGCTGATGCCGAACGCCAGGATGAACTGCATCACCAGCCCCAGATAGGCATCGGTACTGGGCAGCGCCTCCACCTGAAGGCCGCTGCTGTCGCCCTGAAATTGCAGGAAGAAGTGGAATGCCGTCGGCATGACCACGAAATAGGCCAGGCTGGCGCCCATGGCGAAAAGGAACGGGGTCGCGATAAGGAAGGGGAGCAGCGCCTTTTTTTCCTTGGCATAGAGGCCGGGCGCCACGAATGCCCATAGCTGGTTCGCGATGATCGGGAAGGACAGGCAGAAGGCGCCGAATATAGCGATCTTCACCTGCACGAAGAACGCCTCGTATAATTTGGTGTAGACCAGCTTGCCGCCCGTGCCGAACGCTTCCTTGAGAGGATGCACCAATATGGCGAAAATCTGTTCGGAGAAGTAGAAACAGATCGCGCCGGTGACGAACAGCGCCACCACGCATTTGAGCAGACGGCTGCGCAATTCGAGCAGATGGTCGAGCAGCGGCGCCGTGCTTTCGTCAATATCCCCGATCATGCCGCCGTGTCGCCTTTTCCGTCCGCCACCGGCGCTTGTGTCACATAGGGCGGTTTTTCGGCCGTGGCGGGCGTCACGGGGGCGTCAGCGGGCGGCGGCAGGGCGTCCGCCGGCGGCGGCGCGGTTTCAGGCGGATGCTCCTCCATGATGCGCTGGTTCTGGCGCGCCCATTTCTTTTCCAGTTCCTCCAGCTCCACTTCCCGCACCATCGCATCGATGCCGGTGCGGAAATGGCGCGCCATGCCCTGCGCCTTGCCGATGATCTGGCCGACCTTGTACAGCGCGCGCGGCAAATCCTTCGGGCCGATCACGATCACCGCGACGATGACGATCAGCAGCAGCTCAGTCGAATCGATGCCAAACATGGGGGGCTATCAGCAGCGCGTCGGGAAGGGTCAGACCTTGGTCTTCTCTTCACTGGGCGCCACGTCCTGTTCAGGCACCCGATGCCCTTCGATCCGCGCCGCGGGCTTGGCCGGCGCGACGTCGTCGTCCTCATCGGCCATGCCCTTCTTGAAGCTCTTGATGCCCTTGGCCACGTCGCCCATCAGGCCGGAAATCCGGCCGCCGCCGAACAGCAGCATGATGACCAGGAGCACGATGACCCAGTGCATCAGCGAAAACGAACCCATGACTCAATACTCCTGAAAGGAGGCCTGTTTAAGCCTCTTCCTCATCTTTTTCCAGAACGGATTGGACATCCATCCCCTCCAGCGCCAAATCCACCGGGTCCAGAAGGCCCGCGGCGCGCAGGTCGTCCATCCCCGGCAGGTCGCGTCGGCTGCTAAGCCCGAAATGTG
>JBFWMJ010000179.1:0-3549 GCA_050251675.1 Sphingobium sp. | reverse complement strand
GGGAACGCACTCATGCTTGCCATCGATCCCGGCATTTTTGAACCTTGGCGGTTCCCCCATGGCGTTCCCGTGCCCACCGATCGCTAAATTCCCGCCCCGCGAAACTGGCACCCGCGCCGTATCCCCGGCGACCGCTGCGTGACCGGCGCCCTTGTCGTCCTTTGCATGACAGGCACTGAACAGGCGGCGCAAACGCCCGCTCGACGAAACCCAGGCCGGGGCTAGGCGACGCGCCCGCCACAAGCGCGGTTACAGCGCGATCAGCGCCCCACGATCCGCAGCAGCCTGCGTTCTACCGGCGCCAGAATGGCGTGGAGGTCCTGTCCGCGCTTAAGGATCGTTCCCGCTTCCCCGACCAGCGCCCACATGCCCTGGCGATGCCGCAATGCCGGTCGTTTCTCGATCCGATATTCCGGGCGCTCGGCCGCGCGGCGAAAGGCGCAGAATATGGCGGCATCCCGCCCCAGATCCATCGCATAGTCGCGCCAGTGGCCCGCGGACACCATCCGGCCGTACAGGTCCATGATCCTTTGCAGTTCCATCCGGTCGAAACCGATCTGGGCCGGCTCAGGCTTGTTCGGCTGCGTCGGAAACGGTGTCACATTGGACATCAGGCGTGGCCACGCTCCCGCACCAGGGGATAATCATCGTCCGGCGCCCCACTTTCCTTTTCCCGGCCCCGCTCCTCAAGCAGGGCGGCCAGGCGCTTCTGCAATTCCTCAATCTCGCACTGAAGCATTTCCAGCTTCTGCCTTTCAGGATCCAGGCTGCCGGAACAGGGCGTGCCGTACGGCAGGAAGTCGCGTTGATAAGCGGTGACGTCGACCACCATCGCACGCGCCGGAATGCCGACCATCGTCGCGCCTTCGGGGACATTTTTCGTGACGACGGCATTCGCACCGACCCGCGCGCGGGCGCCGACGGTGACCGGCCCCAGCACCTGCGCGCCCGATCCCACGATCACGCCGTCGGCCAGGGTCGGGTGACGCTTTCCCGCAATGCCGTTGGCGGGGTCCGTGCCGCCCAGCGTCACATTCTGATACAGGGTGACGTCATCGCCGATCTCCGCCGTCTCACCGATCACGGTGAAGCCATGGTCGATGAAGAACCGCTTGCCGATCTTCGCGCCGGGATGGATGTCGTTGCCGGTCAGGAACCGGGAAAAATGATTCACGGCGCGCGCCAGAAAAAACATCCTCCACCCATATAGCCGATGGGCCAGTCGGTGGAAGGCGAGCGACCACACGCCCGGATAAAGCAGGATTTCGGCGCGGGACCGCGGCGCGGGATCGCGGGACTTGACCGAATCCAGATAGGCAATGAGGGTACGCACCGATTGAAGGTTCCTCGAAAAATTTGAACCCGTTGACCTTGCTGCGTTACATAGGCTGAAAAAGATGGATTTTCCAGATGGCAGCCTAATTCCTCTTCACGGCCGTAAATAGAAACTTGTTTGGCGGCCGCGCATATACCAATCAGTACGGTAGACAAATCAACGAAGGGTTAGTGAATGATCGCCAGTTTGACCGACCACCTCGGCGACATCCTACCCTTCATCCTTATCGGATTCGGCGCGCAGATGATCGATGGCGCGCTGGGGATGGCCTATGGGGTGATTTCCAGCACGCTGCTGCTGACGATGGGCGTACCGCCCAGCCGTGCGTCCGCCAGCGTCCATGCGGCGGAAACATTCACGACGGCAGTGTCCGCGGTAAGCCACATCCTGCACCGCAATGTCGACTGGCGGCTGTTCGCGCGCCTGATTATTCCCGGCGTCATCGGCGGGGTGGCGGGCGCCTACCTGCTGTCCAATATAGACGGCGCGGTGATCAAGCCTGTCGTTCAGGTCTATCTGGCCTCGATCGGCGTCTATCTGATCTGGCGCGGCTTCCACTTCCCGCCCGTCAAGAAGAAGCCGAAATGGGTCGCGCCCCTGGGCCTGGTCGGCGGTTTCATGGACGCCAGCGGCGGCGGTGGATGGGGGCCGGTGGTGACATCGAACCTGCTGATTCAGGGCGCCAGCCCACGCCATACCATCGGCACGGTCAATACCGTCGAATTTTTCCTGACCCTGTCGATCAGCATCACCTTCCTGTTGCACCTGGGGTGGGAAGCCTTCACCACCTACACGGTCGGGCTGCTGATCGGCGGCATCGTCGCCGCCCCGTTCGGGGCGATGCTGGCGCGGCATGTGGCGCCCAGAATCCTGTTCACCGCCGTTGGGATCATCCTGACGCTGACCTCGCTGTTCGGCGTCGTCAAATGGCTTGGATTTATCGGATAGGGCACTTATATTCGATTTTCCAATCGAGGAAATCGATCAATGTCCAGTTACATGCCGACGCTCAAGCAGCTGCAATATCTGGTGGCGCTGAAGGAGCATGGCCATTTCGGCAAGGCTGCCGACAGTTGCTATGTCACCCAATCCACGCTGTCGGCGGGCATCCGCGAACTGGAATCGCTGGTCGGCGTCACGCTGGTCGAACGGACCCGACGCGTGGTCCGTTTCACGGCGCTGGGCGACCGCATCGTCGAAAAGGCGCATCGGGTGCTGCGCGAAGTGGAGGAACTGGCCGCGATCGCCGAGGCGTCGGGCAAACCGTTGACCGGCGAATTGCGGATGAGCGTGATCCCCACGATCGCGCCGTTCCTGCTGCCCCGCCTGTTGCCCCGCCTGCGGGCGGACCGCCCGGAACTCAAACTCTACCTGCGCGAGGAAACGACCCAGGCGTCCATCGAATCGCTGCGCCATGGCAATGTCGATTGCGTGCTGCTGGCCCTGCCCTTCCCCATCGGCGAACTGGACACGGAAATCCTGTTCCAGGACCAGCTCTATGTCGCCTTTCCGCGCGACGATCCACGCGATCCGCCGGAATGGATCGGCCCGGACATGATAGATGAGAGCAAATTGCTGCTGCTGGAAGACGGGCATTGCCTGAAGGACCACGCGCTCGCTGCTTGTAATCGGCCCGAATTGCGGGCTAGCGCGATGATGATGGGTACGTCGCTGCACACGCTGGTCCAGATGGTGGACAATGGGCTGGGCGTGACCATGCTGCCGGAAATGGCGCTGGCCGCCGGCATTTTGGACCACACCCGCATCGCCGCGCGCCCGCTGCGGTCCGAACGTTCGCATCGCGACATCGCGCTGGTGTGGCGCAGGAACAGCCCGCGCGAAAAGGATTTCCGGCTGTTGGCGGACATATTGCGGGGGGCGGCGTCCACCTGATCGGAACGCGCGCCCGCTCAATCCATGTGGCGGACGCCGACCCGCAAATAATCCCAGCCGGTGATCAGCGTCAGTATCGCCGCGGCCCACAGCGTCGCGATGCCCACCATCTGCACGATCGGGAAATGCGGCACCGCCCCGGCGAGGATCAGCGCGCCCAGCGCGACAAGCTGGAACGTCGTCTTCCACTTGGCGAGCCGGGACACGGGCACCGACACCTGCAATCCCGCCAGAAATTCGCGCAGTCCCGACACCGCGATTTCCCGTAGCAGAATGATCATCGCCGCGACGACGTGGATGCCGGAGATGTCGAGATCGGA
>JBFWMJ010000178.1:1678-3621 GCA_050251675.1 Sphingobium sp. | reverse complement strand
ACAATACCAGCGCACCGCCCACAGGATCACATCACCCTGGAAATGGCGCCACTTGAAATCCGTCATCGCTCCATCCGTTCAATCTCCGCCAAGCATGCTCAAGCTTCACGATTTTTGCAACAGAGCCGTCGTCACGTCATATTTTCCTTCAGGATCACGAAATGGGTCAGGGCGCAGCACGCTCAAGCCGGGACAAGGTCCGTCAGCACGCCGACCTTCAGCCGCGTGGACAGCGGCACGCCGTCCTCGATCATGTCGAAATTTTCCGACATGCCGAAACAGCTCATCCCCTCGCACCGATAGCGCATCAGCGCTTCGGTGATGCGGGCATGGCTGGTGGTGCCGTCCGGCTGCCGGCGCAGGTGGCGCAGCGGGATACAACTGACGGCGTCACCCTCCAGCAGAAAGCTGCGCGTCGCCGTCTCCAGCCGCGTGACGATCCGCCGCGGATAATAGTCCGCGTCATAATGCGTTTCGATCGTCGCGCCGGTCAGCTTGTCCATGCGACCGTCCTGGAAGATATGGCCGTCCACCACGGGATCGGCATCCGGACGGCCCAGCAGCGTCAGCATGATGCCAAAATCCGGGGAAAAGGTCATGGGCTGCCATTTGTACCAGTAGAAATTATCCCAATGGCGCGGTCCCCAGCTCTTGTCCCGATAGCCGAAGCCGCTGACGGTATGCGCCTGCCCGGCGACCGTCACTGACCCGGACACGGCCATATGCTGTTCGGTATGACCGCGCAGCGTGGCTTTTTCGGGGTCCAGGTCCCAGGGCGACCCGTCCATGTTCACGATCTCCCCGCCGTGCATCGGCGACACGCCCTCGAACCGCAGGTCGATCCGGCACGCCACCTTGGGATTGGTGCGAAACGCATGGCCGGGGTCCAGCATGTCGCCGGGCCGCTCCATCAGCAGCAACTCGCCGTCATAGCCGACCATCAGCAGCCTGAACGGCTCCACCACGTCGAAGCGCATGCCGCCGGCCGCCATCTCCCGATTATGCGTGATCTCCGCCCGGCGGAACATGAAGCCGACCTTGCCATCGGGCAGATAGAGGCAGCAGGTCATCTCCGCATGGCCCTCGTTCACGCGATTGCCGATGCGCATCCACAGGCCGACGCCGGACTTTTCATCCATCGCGTTGAAATACATGGACTCGTTATAGTTCTTCGCCGCCTCCGGCTCGTGCGTATACTCGTCCTTGGGATCGAGCACGACCCGCATGCCATCCGGGATCATCATCCTGTCGCTTCCTCTCGCAAAAATACTATCGGTCCGGCCGGCATCATGCCGCCGGGGCCCGCTCGCTGTCGCCCGTCATGCGGGCGATGCTGGCATAGCCGGGCTGGTCGATCGCCAGTTCGTCCAGCGTCGTTGCAATCAGATGGTCGCGCAGCCCGGCATGGTCGAGCGGCAGCGCGCCGGTGCCGATCGCCTCCGCCAGACAGGCATCGAGTTGATCGAGCGTCCCTGCCTCCACACCCAACAGCGCCCGGATCCGTCCCAGCGACGCTTCGTCGGCGGCGGCGCCCGTCATCGCTTCGCGTGCGGCGATGTCCACGGCATTGGCCGCCACCAACACGCCGAACCTGTCCGCAGGCGGCAAGCCGGGCGCCAGCGTTTCGCGCAGATAATGCGACACCGCCCGCAATATCTCGGGCGCGGTTGGTATGGTCCTCACAGCAGTTCACCGTCCTTCGCGCCCGTCAGCATGAGCAGATCCAGTTCCGTTTCCGATGCGCGGCGGCCGATGACGGCCGGCTCGACGGCGAAGCGGCCATCCCTGAACTCCAGGGCCGTCCGAACGCAGACCAGCCCCCATTGCAGCACGCCCAGCACCATCCAGAAATGCAGTTCGGCGCGGTCCACGGCGGGACCGCCCGCCATTTCATAGCCCTCGATCAGATCGTCCACCGGACCGAAGCCGCCCGCGACGTCCCC
>JBFWMJ010000178.1:0-1668 GCA_050251675.1 Sphingobium sp. | reverse complement strand
AGCCAGCCCAGATCCTCCATCGAATCGCCGATATGCGCGATTTCCCAGTCGAGCACCGCCGCGACGCCGCGCTCGTCGATGATGAGGTTGCCGTTGCGGAAATCACCATGGACCAGACGCAATTCGCCCGGCCGGGCGGGCAGCCGTTCGTACAGCCAGCGAAAGGCATAGTCGAATACGGGCCGCCGCTGCCCCTGGGCCAGATAGACGGCATGCGCGTCGTCCAGCCGCTTGCGCGCCGGCCATGCCGGCAGTGGCGGGCATTGGTCGACCGGCACCCGCGCGATGTGGGCCAGGATTTCGCCGCAGGACCGCGCCAGTCCGGGCCGGGCCGCCGCGAACCGGGGTTCGCGGAATATCCTGCGCGCGACGGTTTCGCCCTCGACCCGGCGCATCAGGAAGCCGGTGCCAAGACCATCGCCTGGTTCCAGCACATGCAATATGTCCGGCACGGGGACGCCATGCGCAGCCGCCGCCCGCATCACGCCCGCTTCCGCCACCAGGCCGATCGCATCGTCGCGCTTGGCGCAATCGCCGCCGGGGGACCGGCGCATCACCATCTCGATCGCATGTTCGCCATCGCGCGCGACGATCAGCCACAGTTCCTGGCTGGCGCCGCCCGACAATTGTTTCAGGGTTTCCAGTCGTGCGCCAGGATCGATCCGGCGCACCACCGCATCGACGGCACTGGTGAAATCATCGGCCTGTCCAGCCGGCGCCCGGTCCACGATCACGGTCATCGGATGATCCGACCCGCCGACATTCCCGCCATGGAAGCACGGATCGCGCCGGGATGTTTCAGAGCTTGCTGGACACATGCGTCCCTGGCGTATCCGCTCCGGCCTCGACTACGAGTAACATGCGTCGCTTCGAGGCGGGTGCGAAACGTGAAACCCGCTCCTGCGCGCATTTCCAAACAGACTTTCAGATTGCGCACGCGCTTCGCCCCTCCTTCCGTTCATTTTAGCGCCGGGCCATCGCAGCGCGGCTGTCCGGTCCGGTCCATGGGCCATGGACATTTTTGAATCAAGAGTCGAATTTATCCGTGACTCAAATCCTGCCCGGCGTTAAACGACCGGCAACCCGGCGAGCGGAACGCTTTCCGCCTGTCGGGCACCAATGGCGAGGGATGCAGGGACATATCATGACAATCCGTTTCGATGATCAGGTAGCGATCGTCACCGGCGCGGGCGCCGGTCTGGGCAGGGACTATGCGCTGGCGCTGGCGGCGCGCGGCGCGAAAGTCGTGGTCAACGACCTTGCCCGTCTCGCGCAAGCCGACGGCACGCAATTCAGCGCGGCCGAAGCGGTGGCTCGGGAGATCGTCGACGCGGGCGGACAGGCCATCGCCAACAGCGACAGTATCGCCTCGCCCGAAGGTGCCGCCGCGCTCGTCGACGCGGCGATCGCGCAATGGGGCCGGGTCGACATCCTGATCAACAATGCCGGCATCCTGCGCGACAGCAGCTTCGCCAAGGCAAAACTGGCCGATATAGAGGACGTTCTGCGCGTCCACCTGCTGGGCACACTCTACGTCACGCTCGCCTGCTGGCCGCACATGGTCGCACAGCAATATGGCCGCATCGTCGTGGCGACCTCGATGGTCGGCTATATGGGCAATTTCGGCCAGACTGCCTATGGATCGGCAAAGATGGGCGTGCTGGGCAT
>JBFWMJ010000177.1:0-3629 GCA_050251675.1 Sphingobium sp. | reverse complement strand
GCCTGCTTCATCAGCCTGGAGGCGGCGGCGGCCGTGCGCGTGATCGACGCGCTGCTGTGCATCCTGCTCTATGGCCCGCATCTGCACCGCATGACGGACACCGGCGCGCGCGATTTCCGGCGCATCTACCGGCGCGGCCTGCTGCTCACCGTGCTGGCCTGCCTGCCGGCGGCGCTGTGCGTCGCCTTCTCCCCCGTTCCCCATCTCGTCCCGCCGGGCATGGTGGCCGGCGCGATCGGCGCGGGGGTGGTGCTGTGGCTGCTGGGCCTGTGGCTGCTGCGCCATCCGCTGCTCGGCCAGATCGGGCTTTTCCTGCCCGCCCGGATGCGCCGGTCATGGTGACGGAGCGGGAAGCGCGCGACGGCGCGCGCCGGGTCGCGGGCGCGGGTGCCGCATGAGGCGCCGCCGCCTGGGGATCAGGATAGTCCGCCATTGGCAGGGCAAGCTGGCCGTCCTCCTCGTGCTGGCGGCGACGCTGGCGCTGTCCTCGGTCATCGCCGCGCTGTTCTGGGAACCGGCCAATATCGTATCCCTGTCCGTGCTGGCCCTTTCCGTCGGGCTGTTCCTGCCCTTCTGCCTGACGAGCCAGCGCTATCAGCCCGCCTTCTGGCTGGGCGCCGCGCTGCTGGCGGCGCTGGTCCTCGCCCATGTCGGCTTCGTGCGGAAATCCGGCACGCCGATGAACCTCAACATGATCCTGTCCTATTTTCCGGGGCTTATCTTCATTCCGCTGCTCCGTTCCAAAGTGTCGATAGACCGAAGCCTGCGCTATCTTGTCTGGCTGTCGGCAGCCTATATCCTCTTCTACGTGCTTGGATATGACCGGATCGTGATGGCCGCGACGGAGGCAGGCTCCAATGTCGTCAAGGGCGGCGATCTGGATCGCGGCGTGCGCCTTTTCTTCGCGCCCGCCTTCGCGGCGTTCCTGTTCTTCTTCATGCTGGAATGGCGGCGGGGCAACCTGCTGGTACGGCTGGCGTTCATGGCGGCGGCGGTCGCCGCGCTGTGGATCAGCGATTATCGCACCTTCATGGCGATCTTCGTCCTGATCGCCGCGCTGCGCCTGCTGCGCCTGCTCAACCCGCTGACGCGGCTGCTGATCTTCGCGGTCGTCGCCGGCGGCTATGGCATGCTGCTGGCCGGCCTGTACCTGCCGGACTGGGAGCCCTTCGCCCTTTTCGACGACGACGGATCGGGCTTCGCCCGGCTGCTCGCCTATCGGCACATCACGCCGTTCCTGCAGGATCACTGGCTGCTGGGCGTCGGCATCGCCGGCAGCAACGCTTCCTTGCAGCATTATCTGCACACGCCGACCCATTATTCGGTCTATCCGACCGACCTGGGGCCGATCGGGCCGCTGTTCGTGTTCGGCATCGGCGGCCTCCTCCTCTATGTGCTGCTGACCTATCTGATGATCGTGAAGAGGCTGCCCTACCGGATCGCGGCGCTGTGGCCGGAACGGGCGGCCTTGCACCTGACCGCGATGGTCTGCGGCATCGCGGGGATCATCAGCCCGTCCTTCCTGCTGGAAACCAACAGCTTTATCCCGGCGTTGATGATCGCGGGCTGGTTGCAGCTCCGCCGGGTCCAGCCGGGCAAGCGCCTCTTCTACCGGCGGTGGGGCGTGTCGACGCGGAAGAACGCGCCGCTCGCGCCGCCGGAGGGCGCGCGCTCGACGCCGCCGCCGGAACCGCATATTTCGCCCGCACTATCCCCGAACGACAAGGAAAAGGCGCTATGATGAGGCAAATCGCCATCCTTTCCGGCATCGCTCAACTGGTCGCCTGCGGCGGCCATTCCGCCGCCGGGTCGCCCAGTTCCGGCACGGGGGAGGCCCCGGCGATGGAATATCAGAATATCGGCGCGCAATGGAGCGTCAGCTCGAACGGCGAGACCCTGCGCTTCGAGGTGCGGCGGGGCGATCACCTGCCCGGCGACGGCGAGGAAACCAAGGAACGGTCCGAGGCCTATAGCAAGGCGCGTCTGGAGTTCGGGCAGGCCTACGACATCTCCTATCGCCTGGAAATCGCCCCGGGGCCGCGGAACACGGCCGCCTGGATGGCGCTGACGCAGATCCAGTCGACCTTCGATCCGGGGGAGGCCGGGCACAGCCCGCCCTTCGGCATCTATCTGAAGGGGGAGAGGATGCAGGTGCTCGCCCGCCATTCGCCCGAGCCGGTGACGCCGCCCGACGGCTTCGTCACGATACCGCTCCATGACGACCGGAGCGATGTGAAAAGAGGGCATGACTATCGGATGCGCATCCGGGTGCGGTTCGATCAGGGGGGCACCGGCTCGCTGCGCCTGTGGCGGGACGGCGTCGCGCTCGCGCGTCATGACGGCCCCTTCGGCTTCAACGACCGGAAAGGCCCCTATCTGAAGATCGGCGTCTATCGCGCCAGCGCGCCGGAAAGCTTCGCCGTCACCATCCGCGACCTGCGCGTGCGGCCCGTCGCCTCGGTAGACGAATAGCAGATGGGCCGTTCCCCGGTCGAAGGCCCGCCGCCGCATCCGCGCCCGCGCCTGTGCCTGTTCACCCGCGCGTGGCGGGCGGCGGGCACGGGCCTTTACACCAGCGAACTGGCGCGCGGCATGGCGGAGGCGGGCATTGACGTCACCTTCGTCGCGCCGCGATCCTCCGATCCCCGGCAGGAACGTCCTGTCGCCGGGCTGCGCCGGATGCGGCCGCCGCACGAAATCCCTGGGGCGGGGCGGGCGGCCAATGCGCTGCGCAGCGTTGCGCGCATGGTCCTGGGCGGCGTCTTCCTGGCGCGGGCGCGCCTTTCCAACCGGCTGTTCGTGGTGTCCATCATGGACCCGTTGCCGGTCGCGCTGGCCATGCTGGTCCTGCTGCGGCTGAGCGGCGCGAAAATCATCTTCATCGCCCATGATCCGGTGCCCCATGCGTGGCACCTGCCGCCCCGCCTGCGCGCGCTGGAACAGGGCGCGTGGCGCCTGTGCCATCGCCTCGCCGATGCGCTGGTGGTGCTGAGCGAGCCGTCCCGGCGCACGCTGGCGCGGGACATGCCGGGTCTGCGGTCGCCGGTCGCGGTCATCGACCATGGCATTTTCGGCGCCGACCATCCCGCGCCCCTGCCCGGCAGCGGGACGATCCTGCTGTTCGGCACGCTCCGCTCGAACAAGGGCGTGCTGGAGGCGATGGAAGGCGCGGCGCTGGCCCATGCGCGCGCGGAGCGGCCCTTCCGGCTGGTGATACGGGGCGGCGGGCATCGGGACGAGGGCGCCTATCTCGACGCGGTGCGCCATGCCGCCGCCCGCGCGGGGGAGGCGGTCGATCTGAAGGTCGGCTTTGTCGGCGAAGAGGAAGTGCCCCGCCTGCTCGCCGGATGCGACGCGCTGCTGATGCCCTATCGCGACTTCCATTCCCAGAGCGGCGTGGCGATGCTGGCGGCGGGGCACGCCCGGCCGATCATCGCCTCCCCGGCCGGAGGGCTGGCCTCGCTGATCGAGGACGGCATGCCGGGGACATGGATCGGGGAGGAGGTGACGGGCGAGAGCGTGTGCGCCGCGATCCTCGCCTTCCTGGACGAACCCGCCGCCGTCTGGAACGAGCGCGTCGCCGCCTATCATGCCCATGTGCTGGAGCGCTATTCCTGGCGGGCGATCGG
>JBFWMJ010000176.1:0-3653 GCA_050251675.1 Sphingobium sp. | reverse complement strand
ATAGTCAAATCGCTGGTATCTAGCAAGTCCGCGCCATCGGCCACTTTCAGGGGCGCATGATCGCGGCTCATGTCGCGGGTGTCGCGGGCCTGGATGTCGGCGATCAGCGAATCCATGTCCGGCGTGGCGCCGTTCGCCAGGGCTTCGTTGAACCGGCGCCGGGCGCGCACATGGACGCTGGCGGTCACGAATATCTTGGCGTCCGCGTCCGGGGCGATTACCGTGCCGATGTCGCGACCGTCCAGTATCGCTCCGCCCGGCTGTTCGGCGAAATCGCGCTGCCGCCGGATCAGGGCGTCGCGAACATGCTGATGCACCGACACGCGGGACGCAAGCGCACCGACCGCTTCGCTGCGCAGCACGGGATCGTCCAGCAGGCTGTCGGCAAAGGCGCATGCGGTCAGCGCATCGGCTTCCCGGTCGGGGTCGCCTCCGGCCTTCAGCACGGAAAGCCCGACTGCGCGGTACAGCAGCCCGGTGTCGAGGCATGGCAGGCGGTAATGGCGGGCAAGCGCCCTGGCGATGGTGCCCTTGCCCGACGCGGCGGGTCCGTCGACGGCAATGATCATGACATCGCTCCCAGAGCCGCCAGCAGGTTGGTGAAGGTCGGAAAACTGGTGGCGACCGGGCGCATGTCGTCGATCGTCACGCCGTCGCGCGATGCGAGGCCGGCAATGGCGAAGCTCATGGCGATGCGGTGGTCCAGTTCCGCGGCGATCGGGCCGCCACCGGGAAACGGCGTACCGTCGCTGCCGTGAATGACAATGCCGTTTTCCAGTTCGTCCACGCGCGCGCCGATGCGGGTAAGGCCGGCCGCCATCAATGCCAGCCGGTCCGATTCCTTGACGCGCAGTTCGTCAAGGCCGTCGGCGCGCGTCACCCCCTTTGCCAGCGCGGCGGCCACGAACAATATGGGGAACTCGTCGATCATGCTGGGCGCGACGTCCGGCGGTACATCGATGCCGGTGAGGGCGGAATGGCGCGCGGTGATGTCGGCCACCGGCTCGCCGCCGACCAGCCGTTCATTGCGGTAGGACAGGTCGGCGCCCATCGCCTTCAATATCTCGAACAGGCCGGCGCGCGTCGGGTTCATGCCGACATTGGTCACCGTCACTTCGGAGCCGGGCACGAGCAACGCGGCCACGATGGGAAAAGCCGCGGAGGAAGGATCACCCGGCACGGTGATGACCTGCGGCTGTAATTCCGCTTCGCCCGTGATGGAGATGATCCGCGTGCCGTCGGCTTCCACCTCCACATCGAGCGTCGCGCCGAAGCCGCGCAGCATCCGTTCGCTATGGTCGCGGGTGGGGGCCGATTCGATGACGCGGGTTATGCCCGGCGTGTTGAGCCCGGCGAGCAGGATCGCCGACTTCACCTGCGCGGAGTGGACGGGCATGCGATATTCGATCGGCACGGCGGGACACAGGCCGCGCATGGTGAGGGGCAGGCGGCCACCCGGGCTGGTCATGAACGCGGCGCCCATCAGCGACAGCGGGTCGGTCACGCGCCCCATGGGCCGCTTGCTGAGAGAGGCGTCGCCGATGAAAGTCGCCGTGACGTCATGGCTGGCGACAAGGCCCATCAGAAGGCGGGTCGACGTGCCGCTATTGCCCATGTCGAAAGCGGTTTCCGGTTGCAGCAGGCCGCCGACACCCACGCCGTATATCCGCCACACACCGTCGCCTTCGCAGACGATATCGGCCCCCATGGCGCGCAGCGCGGCGGCGGTGGCCAGCACATCTTCCCCCTCCAGAAGGCCTGTGACCCGGCTTTCGCCGACGGCCAGAGCGGCCAGCATGAGGGATCGATGCGAAATGCTCTTGTCGCCGGGAACCGCCGCCGTGCCGGACAGGGGCGGCGCCGCGCGAAAGGTCATGGGAACGGGCTGGTCGGGGGAAGTGGTCACGGATGGTCCCTGTCAGGGTGATGAAAATTTGCGCCCGGCTTTTGACAGCGCCGTCCCGCTATGGCAAGGCGCCCGACGCTTCGCGGGTGACAGCTTTGCGCCGCGTATTTTCTGTCTCGATTTAACGATGAGGACATGGCCGACCATGGTGAAGGCTGAATGGGGCACGAAGCGGACTTGCCCGAAATGTGCGACACGCTTCTACGACCTGGGCAAGGACGACCGGGTGACCTGCATCAACTGCAACACCGTTTGGGAACCCGAACCGGTGCTGAAGTCGAAGCAGCCGCTGCCCTATGAGGAAGCGCCCAAGAAGGTGATCGAGACCGCCGATGGCAAGGTCGAGACCGCGGACGATGATCTGGATATCGATCTGGACGTCGATGACGATGGCGATTCGCCGGATAATGACGTTGACCTGGGCGGCGATGACGATCTGGGCGTCGATGCCGCGGGCGATGATGACGCCGACGACAATTAAGTCGATTTTTTGACTTGCCAAGGAGCGCGCCGCCGCCTAAGTGCGGCGCCTCCAGACGGTGCCGGATCAAAACGGTGCCTTCAGATGGGGCCTTAGCTCAGCTGGGAGAGCGCCTGCATGGCATGCAGGAGGTCAGCGGTTCGATCCCGCTAGGCTCCACCATTTTCGCCAAAAAATGGAAAAATGTTCCGGGGGTGGACCTGCTCCCCCCCTCGACGATTCCGGGCGTGGCCCAGAGCCTTCCTTCCCTGATTGTCAGCCGCTTTCCGCTCTTTTGCGCGGGAGCAATGAAGCCCGTCTTTCGACTATGGCGTTGCGGCCGATGGCTGAGGGGGCCAGAACGGGCTGATGCTCTGCTCCGACGGCCTGCAAATGATGGCGTTGGCCCTCGGGTACTCAAAACCTGTCCGCGCGGTACGCGCCGGGTCCCGAAAGACCATCATGTCCGCCCGGTCTTCTCCTGAATGGCGATCCGTCCCGCAGACCTCGTTCCACAGAACGGCGGGAAACGGGATCAGGCGATGCTCACGAAACTGTCCATCACACGTTTACGCCCGGCGGTTTCGAAATCGATCTCCAGCTTGTTGCCCTCAATCTGCGCGACGGTGCCATAGCCGAATTTCTGGTGAAAGACGCGCAAGCCCACCGCCATGTCGTCGCGTCCCCTGGCCCCCGCCGACACGGCCGACGACCGGGCCTCCACGATTCGCGCCGGTTCGCGGGTGAACTGGCCGGACCCCTGAGCCCGCTGCCATCCCGGTCCCCGGCCGGCGGCGCGCGCGACATCGGCAAACGGGTCGGCGCGTTCCGACCAGTTGGCACGCCATAGTGACGCGCCGCCCGTCATGCTGCTTTCCTCCTCCACATGTTCGCGCGGCAGTTCGCCCACGAATCGGGAAGGGATGGAACTGGACCATTGACCATATATGCGCCGGTTCGCGGCATGCAGGATGGTACAGCGCCGCCGCGCCCGCGTGATCGCGACATAGGCGAGGCGGCGTTCCTCCTCCAGGCTGTTGAGGCCCCCTTCGTCCAGCGCCCGCTGTGACGGGAACAGCCCTTCCTCCCAGCCCGCGAGGAAAACCGTATCGAACTCCAGCCCCTTGGCGGCGTGGATCGTCATGATCGTGACCTTGCGCTCATCCGCCTGCGCATCATTGTCCATCACCAGACTGACATGGTCGAGAAACGCGCCCAGCGTTTCATATTCCTCCATCGCGCGGGTCAGTTCGGTAAGGTTTTCCAGTCGCCCGGCGCTTTGCGCGG
>JBFWMJ010000175.1:0-3964 GCA_050251675.1 Sphingobium sp. | reverse complement strand
CGATGCTCTGGCCGCGCTCGACCGTCAGGGCAAGCTCGATCCGATGCTGGGCCTCTGACGGGGCCTGACGGCCATGCGCCTCGCCCTGTTCCAGATGACCAGCGGTATAGACCCCGCCGCTAATGCCGCCGCCATCGCACAGATGGCGGATCGGGCGAAGGCGGGCGGGGCGGACATGATGTTCACTCCCGAAATGGCGGGCTATCTGGACCGTGATCGCGTTCGCGCGGCCGCCACGCTGCGGTCGGAGGCGGATGACCCCGTGCTGGCCATGGTTCGGGATGCGGCGGCGAAGGCGGGCATATGGATTCATCTTGGGTCCCTGCCGTTCAGGGATGAGCGGCCGGACGGACGCTGGAGCAATCGCAGCCTGATGATCGACGATCGGGGCGAAATCCGTGCCCGATATGATAAGATACACCTGTTCGACGTCGATCTGGGCAATGGGGAAAGCTGGCGCGAATCGTCCGTATATGGGCCGGGCGATCGCGTCGTCGCGGTCGACACGCCGTGGGGGCGCATGGGCCTTTCGGTCTGTTACGATCTGCGCTTTCCAGACCTTTATCGCGCCCTGACGAATAGCGGCGCGACGATCCTGTTGATACCGGCCGCCTTCACGGTGCGGACCGGACAGGCGCACTGGCATGTCCTGCTGCGCGCCCGCGCGATCGAAGCGGGGTGTTTCGTGGTCGCGGCGGCGCAGGTGGGACAGCATGCCGATGGCGGCGAAACCTATGGGCATAGCCTGGTGGTAGGTCCGTGGGGTGAGGTTTTGCTGGACATGGGTGGTGGCGCAGGGCTCGCCTTCGTCGATATCGACCTGGCGCAACTGGCTGTCGCGCGCAGCCGTGTCCCGGCCATTGCCAACCGCCGGGACATCCCGCAAAGGGTGGACCTGTCATGATTGTTTTCGACCTGAAATGCGATGGCGCTGGCCATGTGTTCGAAGCCTGGTTCGGTTCCAGCGAGGATTATGCCGATCAGCAGGCCCGCGCTTTGTTGTCGTGCCCGATCTGCGGCGACATGTCGGTGTCGAAAGCGGTAATGGCGCCGGCCGTCGCGCCGAAAGGCAATCGCGGCGGCGCGGTGTCCGGCAAGGCGAAGGGGGATGCTTCGGACGGGACGCCGGTGATAACGGGCGAACATGCCGTCAGGATGCGGGCCATGATGGAAGCATTGGCCCAGACGCAAAGCAAGATGCTGGAAGGATCGAACTGGGTAGGGCGCGCCTTTGCCGAACAGGCGCGGGCGATGCATTATGGTGAACAGGACCACGCCCCCATTCACGGCGAAGTCGCGCCCGACGAGGCTAGCGCCCTCCTGTCCGAAGGCGTGGCGGTCACTCCGTTGCCTTTTCCCGTTATCCCCCCCGAAGCGAAGAATTGACCGCCGCCCCGCACCGCAATAGAGCGGTGGCGTGCACCCGTAGCTCAGCAGGATAGAGCATCAGATTCCTAATCTGATATGTACGGCTTGCAGAATGGCGGAAAACCGTGGGTTTAGGCGGTTTTCTTTTTCGATTGTGACGCGGATTGTGACGCGAGGAGCGCGGCGACGCGGTCGAAGGCTGTTGTGGTGGTCTCCGGCTTCACATGAGCGTAGCGCTGGGTGACGGACACGTTGGAGTGTCGCAGGGCTTCGCAAATGTCGATCAGATCGGCGCCGTTCTGGCGCGCCCAGGTCGCGAACGTGTGGCGCAGATCGTGGAACTTGAAGTCGACCAAGCCGGCGTCCTTTACCGCGCTCGCCCAGCGGCGCCGGTAATTGGTCGCATCGAAAACCTTGCCCTGCCGATCCTTAGGCCGGGTGCGGCCCAGCTCCGCACGCAAGGCCGGCGCGATCTGGACCATGTGGGGCTTGCCGCCTTTCACCTTGCGCAGGGTCATGGTCGAGCCGCGCAGGTCGACCTGATGCCATTCCATGTCGAGGATGTTTGCCCGCCGCAGGCCGGTGGTGACCGCGCAGAGGATGATGGCGCGCATTGCGGGGTGCGCGGCCTTCAACAGCGTGGCGAATTCGTCGCCGGTGGCGAAGCGCACGCGGAATGGCGCTTCCCTTGCCTTCAGCCCCTTCCAGTTCATCGCCGGCATGGGTTTCAGGTGCATCGCAGCTGCCCAGTTCATGGCCGCCTGGAGATGCGCGAAGTCGCGGTTGACGGTTTGCGGCTTAACCGCCCTGATGAAGCCAGCGGCGTCGACCATGCGGGCGCGCCATGCGGGGACACGATCCTCCAGCATGGCCGGCGTTGCCTTGATGCTCCCCCCTCGTCGCGCGGCGCGATAGTCCAACAGTAGCGACGTTGTCAGGTCCGCGATGGGCAGGTCCCGCCCGAGGAAGGCGGACAGCATCTCATAATGAAAGAAGATGTCGGAGGCGCTGTCGAGGTTCTGCGCATGCTCCTCATAATAGGTGCCCAGCACTTCCCGAAGGCGCCATGGCCGATCGCGCGTCGGCCGCGCCAGTTCGCGCTGCTCGATCTCGGCAGCGATCAGCCGGGCCTGACGTTTCGTCTTTTCCTTTGTGCTTCCGCGAAGTCGGCGACCATCTGGAAGGGTGATGCTGTACCACCAGTAGGGCGAGCCTTCTCTATGATAGACGGACATTGGCGGGCGCGCTCGACGTAGGTTTGCAGGTCATCCAGAGTGTAGCGGATCGACGAGCGAATCAAAATGTAGTGAATTTCTCCGTTCTGGCGCAGCTTGCGCAGGGTGCGAGGGGAAATGTCCAGCCAGCGGGCAGCATCGGTTTCCTTGAGAAGTCCGGGGGTCATCACGATCGCTTTTCGCTGGCCAGCAGCGCGGCGCGCAGGCGGGCGAGATCGCGGAACGTTCCGTCGCGATAGAGATCGCGCATTGAAATCAGGTGTTCGCGCTGGTGGCGTATTGCGATCAGCGGGGCGACCGCTTCGCCATGGATTGCGCGTAGTTCGTCGATCGAGAAGCCTTCGGCGCAGTCGCGTCGTATATTGTCCGGTAGGGTGGCAATGATCCGGCCCAGTTGAGCGTCGCAGCGGCGGATGCTCAGTGCGACAACCTCCTGACGATCGGTGATTGCCGGGCCGTCGCCGCCCCGTTCACCCGTCAGCACCCAGCGCCACTGGGCTGCGATTGCGCGCCAGCACATGATTTCCCACTCTGCGCGATCGGGCTGGAGCTTGCCTGTTGCGACCATCGCTGGATAGTGCTTTTCACGCCGGTCAAGTGCTGCCTGCGCTTCGGCCGCGATCGGAGCGATATCAGCCACTCGGATCACGACCCTATCGCTCCCACGAATGCCGCGGTGATGCGGGCGATGGCGGTTTCGAAATGGCGGGGGTTGCGCTCGATGCCGGTGAAGATTTTGCCGGCGCGGATCGCGGCGACGCCGGTGGATCCGGTGCCCATAAAAGGATCTATCAGCGTCCGCCCAGCGAGGTTGCGGACGATCTTGTTCATGACGGGGTCGGGCTTGACGGTCGGGTGTCCGAAACGTTTGGCCGGCATTGTGCCCGACATGATCCAGCGGTGCATGTCGTGGTGCTCGCCGACCGGGTGATAGCCGGGGTTCCACGCATGCACGTAGGGCTCGACATCGGCGAGGTAATGTTTGTTGCGCATGGGGCTGGGGTTCTTCTTGATCCAGCCCAGCAGGCAGAAACGATGGTATCGTGGGGCGATATGCGCCAGCAAGTCGGGCAGCTGATCATTGTGGCAAAAGATGACGCTCGAGCCTGCCCGCAAGGGGTTTATGATCGAAACGTCAAAGCCCTGATCAAGCCCCTGGTCCACGATCATGGTGGCGCCCGTGCGGCTTTTGCGAAACGCCCCGCCGCCCCGGTTGTCGAAGCTATATTGCGGGTCCATGCACTCTGCGTCGAAATGGCCGAGGCGATGGCGCAGGGCATAAGCGTCGGCGCAATACAGGGTGTGCGGCCCGATTGTTGCGATGGTGATGTCGCCGCCTCCGGCAGCGACGTCGAGACCGC
>JBFWMJ010000174.1:0-4081 GCA_050251675.1 Sphingobium sp. | reverse complement strand
GTGCCGATGGTGGGATGGTCGGACAGGCCGAACACGGCCTGCACGCGCAGTTCCACGCGCGGCCCGCCCTCCGCCGCATAGTCGATCGCGTGGCTGCTGCCGGCGGGCGAACGGAAATCCGCCGGGGCCAGCCGGTCGACCTGCTGTTTCCCGTCCCAGCCGATCAGCCCGTCCAGAACCGCCGACAGGGCCGACCGATCAATGTCGGACAGACGGCGCCTGCCCGCCAGCAATGGGGGGAGCCATGCGTCCAGACTGGTGAGCAGGGCCGCGTCCGACAGGGATTCGACGCCCGCGAAATCGGCGCGCATGCGCAGCGAAAGCGCCGCATCAGACCACGGCAGCAGGGAAAGGCCGCCCTGACGGACACCCTCCAGCAGCGCCCCGGCCACCGCTTCGGGATCGGGCCGGTCGTCGGAACCGGAGGACAAGCGCACCGCGCCCAGCCGCCGCTCGCGCAGGGCCTCTACCCCGCTGGTTTCCGCGCGGAATCGGACGGTTCGCGCATCGGTGATGCGGTCTGCGAACAGCGCGAGCACGTCGCCCTGCGCGATGGGCGCGGCGGAAAGGATGCGCGCGCCCGCGGCATTGCCCTGCACCTCCCCCACCGCCAGCCAGTCCGCCCGTGTCAGCGGGCTGAGCGGATCGAGCCGGAAACCGCGCCCGCCCACGCTGGCCCAGTCCGCGCCGTCGCCGCTGCGCCGCTTCGCAACGCGGTCGGGGAAGGCGAGCGCCAGGCACAGGCCGATATCGCCCTCACCCATGGCATCGGGCGCGGGTCCGGGAGAATGGGGGATCAGCGCCGCCCATCGTTTTGCCAGCGCCCGCCCGGCGTCGGCGCGCGGGCCGCTTTCCCGTCGCCACCGTTGCAGCCGCACGCCGAGGTCGACGTCGCTGCCCCCTATACCCCGTTCGCCCAGCAGCACGGCGATCTCCGCCGCCATGCGCGCGAGTCCCCGTTCGCCCGCGCGCACCAGCATATGCGCGATCCGCGGCGCCAGCGGCAGCGCCGCGAGCGCGCGGCCATGGGCGGTGATGCGGCCGTCGCTGTCCAGCGCCTCCAGCGCGATCAGGCGGGTGCGCGCTTCGGCGACGGCGGCGGGGGATGGCGGATCGATCCAGCGCAGCGTGGCGGGATCGGCAACGCCCCATAACGCGCAATCGAGCAGCAGGCCGGACAGGTCGCTCTCCTGTATCTCCGGCGGGTCGAACGGCGGCATGCCGGCCGTCGCCGCCGCTTCCCACAGGCGATAGGCGACGCCCGGACGCTGGCGCGCGGCCCGGCCGGCGCGCTGGGTGGCGGACGCCTGGCTCGCGCGTTCGGTGGACAGGCGCGTGACGCCCGCCGCGCGATCATAACGGGGACGCCGCGCAAGGCCGCTGTCGACGACGATGCGCACGCCGTCGATGGTCAGGCTGGTTTCGGCGATGGACGTCGCCAGTATCACCTTGCGCCCGCCATCCGGCGCCGGGCGGATCGCCAGACGCTGCGCCGCCGGGTCGAGCGACCCGTGCAGCCGGTGGACGTGGGCGGGAACGGTGCGAAGCCGCTGGGCGGTGCGTTCGATTTCCGCGACGCCGGGCAGGAAGGCGAGTAGGTCGCCGTCCGGCTCGTCGGCGAGGGCCTGACCGATCGCGGCGGCCATCGCATCCTCTATCCGCTGTTCGGCCCGCCCGCCGGTGGGTCGGCCGACGTGGCGAATGGTCAGCGGCTGGATACGTCCCTCGCTCTCGATCACCGGCGCGGGACGGTCTGGCGTGCCCAGCAGCGTCGCAAAGCGCGCGCCGTCCAGCGTCGCCGACATCGGCACGATCCGCAGGTCCGGGCGCAAAGCCCCCTGCGCGTCGAGCGCCAGCGCAAGGCCGAAATCGCTATCCAGACTGCGTTCGTGGACTTCGTCGAACAGGACCGCCGATATGCCGGACAGTTCCGGGTCGTCCTGAATCCGCCTTACGAAAATCCCCTCGGTCAGCACCAGCAGCCGGGTTCGGGCCGAATGGCGGCTGTCCATCCGCGTCGCATAGCCCACGGTGCCGCCGGGCCGTTCGCCCGTCAGTTCGGCGATCCGTTCCGCCGCAGCCCGCGCGGCCAGACGCCGGGGCGAAAGCAGCAACACCTGTCCGGTGCACCAGGGTTCGCCGAGCAGTGCCGGCGCCACCGCCGTCGTCTTGCCCGCGCCCGGCGGCGCCACCAGCACGGCGTTGCTGCCCGCGCGCAGGGCCGCGAGCAGATCGGGCAGGACGGCGTGGATGGGCAGGGCGGTCATCCTCGCCTCTTTCGCGCTATTTGGCGCAAGTCTCAATGCCCGCGACGGTCATCCGAACAGATAGAGATGGACCGGATTGTCCGGGTCCAGCACCATCTTCGCCGTCAGCGCCAGCGACATGGTGATCAGCAGCGGCTTGATCAGCCGGGTGCCGAACCGCATGGCGAGACGTGATCCGATCTGGCTGCCGGTGACGCTGCCTGTCGCCATCACCAGTCCCGCGACCCACAATACATGCCCGCCGGCGATCATGGCTGCCAGCGCCGCCAGATTGCTGGCGAAATTGGCGGCTTTGGTCTGGGCGGTTGCGCGCAGCAGGCTGAGCCCGCCCAGCGCCACGAACAGGGTCGTGTAGAAGGCGCCCGCACCCGGCCCGAAAAAGCCATCATAAAAACCGGCTATCCCGGTCGCCACCCCCAGCAGCCCGATACCCACCCGGCCCTTGCGATCAGCATCGCTGATCTTGGGGGAGAAGGTGAAATAGGCCGCGATGGCGATCAGCAGCGTCGGCATCAGGCCCGCCAGGATCGATGGATCGACCCGCTGCACCAGCCAGGCGCCGCCCGCCGATCCGGCAAAGGCGGCGGTCACCGGCCAGCGGAAGGTGCGCAGGTCCATATGGCCCGCCCGCGCATAGGCGATGCACGCACCCAGCGTGCCGAACGAAGATTGCAGTTTGTTGGTGGCGAGCGCAGGAACGGGTGGAACGCCGACGGCCATCAGCGCGGGCAGGGAGATCAGCCCGCCGCCGCCCGCCATGGCGTCGATGCACCCGGCGATCAGCCCGGCGCCCATCAGGAACAGCAGAATGTCCGGCGTCAGGCTCATGCGTCGCCAGGTGATTTCGCAACGTTACGGAGCATGCGGGCGCCGCGACCGGGCCGGATCGCCGGTGGGATCGGCGCGCGCCACACCCTCGACCGCATCCTCAACGTGTCAATAGGCCCGCGCGATGGCGAATTCGACCGCTTCGGTCAGCGCGGCTTTGGCCTTGCCCGCGGCGAACATGCCCAGCGCGTCGATGGCGCGCTGGCCGTAATGGCGCGCGCGCGCCAGCGTGTCGTCGATCGCCCCGGTCCGGCGCAACAGGGCCGTGGCATGGGCCAGATCCTCTTCGCCGACCTTGTGGCCGGCGATCGCCGCCTTCCAGAACGCGCGATCCTCCTCCGACCCGCGCGCATAGGCGAGGATCACCGGCAGCGTCACCTTGCCGTCGCGGAAATCGTCGCCCGCGTCCTTGCCCATCGTCGCGCCGTCGGATTCATAGTCGATGGCGTCGTCGATCAGCTGGAAGGCAATGCCCAGATTGCGGCCATACACGTCCAGCGCCTTCTCCTGCGCCTCGTCCCGATCGGCGACGATGGCGGAAATGCGGCAGGCGGCGGCGAACAGCGCGGCGGTCTTCGCGCGGATGATGTCGAGATATTGCTCTTCGCTGGTGTCGATCCGGCGCTGGGCGGTCAGCTGGTTGACCTCTCCCTCCGCGATCACCGCGGACGCGCCGGACAGGACCTTGAGCACCTTGAGCGATTCGGCCTCGACCATCAGTTCGAAGGAGCGGGAAAAGAGGAAATCGCCCACCAGCACGCTGGCGCTGTTGCCCCAGATGATGTTGGCGGTCCGGCGCCCGCGCCGCAGGCCCGACCCGTCGACGACATCGTCGTGCAGCAGCGTGGCGGTATGGATGAACTCCACGGCGGCGGCCAGCTTGTACTGGCGCGATCCGGCATAGCCGACCAGTTCGGCGCAGGCGAGCGTCTGCATCGGCCGCAACCGCTTGCCGCCGCCGGCGATCAGATGGCCGGCCAGTTCGG
>JBFWMJ010000173.1:0-4133 GCA_050251675.1 Sphingobium sp. | reverse complement strand
AACCAGCAACGAATGGCGCTGGCGAGGTTGGGCGGTTCGGCCACCGCCATGCGCGCGACATCGATCTGCGCGATCAGCGCATTGATGGGCAGGTCCCGGCGCGCCGCGGACAGGCGCAGGGCATCCCAGAATATCGGTTCGAGGCTGATGGCGGTCTGATGCCCGGCAATGGTTACGCTGCGCTTGGCCGGCGGCGCGAAAGGCGACAGGCCGGAGCGGAGCGGCACCAGCGACAAAAGGCCGGACGGCGGCGGCCCGCGCGACTCACTATCCGAAGGGGCAAAACCGGAAGAGGGGGTGGCGGACGACGGGGAGTCGGAAAACGGGGGATCGGGCGGCGCGACCCCGGCGGGGCGCGCCGCATCCGGCTGGTCGTCGTCACCCATCGCCATCAATACATGTGCTGACCGCCGTTGATCGACAGGGTGCTGCCGGTGATGAAGGCCGCATCCTCGCTACACAGAAAGGCGACGCCGCGCGCAATCTCCTCCGCATGGCCGAGCCGGCCGACGGGAATCTTCGCGACGATCTTCTCCAACACCGGGGCAGGCACCGCCGCCACCATGTCGGTGTCGATATAACCGGGGGCGACCGCGTTCACGGTGATGCCGAACTTCGCCCCTTCCTGCGCCAGCGCCTTGGTGAAGCCATGGATGCCCGATTTGGCGGCAGCGTAGTTGACCTGCCCATATTGGCCCGACTGGCCGTTCACCGAACCGATATTAACGATGCGCCCCCATCCGCGTTCGCGCATGCCGCCGAATGTCGCCTTGGCCATGTTGAAACAGCCGCCAAGGTTGATCCGCATGACGTCGTTCCAATCGTCGAACGTCATCTTCGCCAGTACCCCGTCGCGCGTGATGCCGGCATTGTTGACGACCACGTCCACCGGACCCAATTGCCGTTCGACGGCGGCGCATCCTGTCAGGCAGGCTTCATGGTCCCCGACGTCCCATTTGAAAACGGCTATACCCGTACGGTCGGAAAATTCCTTCGCCTTGGCATCATTGCCGCCATAATTGGCGGCCACGGCATAGCCCAGGTCCTGGAGAGCCAGGCTGACCGCTTCGCCGATGCCGCGCGTTCCGCCGGTAACGATTGCAACCTTGCTCATAATCCGTCTCCTAGTCCTGCGCCTGCCCACTATCTTCCATCCAGCCACGCAACTCGCGACGCACCAGAATATCGTACATCGTCATAGCCGCCGCCGACCCGTTCAAACAACCGATATGCGCGAAGTTTTCCCCGCCCGCGGCGAGGAAATCCTCCCGCCCCCGGATCGCGATCTCTTCCAGCGTTTCGAGGCAATCGGCGGCAAAGCCCGGCGTCAGGACAGCGACCTTGCGGACACCTTGTGCCGGCAGCGCCCTGAGCGTGGCATCCGTCGCCGGTTCCAGCCATCTGGCCCGGCCAAAGCGCGACTGGAACGTGACACGCACCGTGCGTCCCAGCGCATCCGAAAGCAGCCGCGCGGTTTCCCGCGCCTGGTCATGATAGGGGTCACCCAGCGTGCGCGTACGTTCGGGCATGCCGTGGAAGCTGGCGATCAGCAAATCGGGCGCGAAGTCGAGCGCGCCGAGCGCATCCTGCGTCGATTGCCGCAACGCCTCGATATGGGCGAGGTCGTCATAATAGGGCGGCAGGGTGCGGATCGCCGGCTGTACGCGCATGTCCGCCAGCGCCGCGAAGGCGGCATCAAGCGCGGTCGCCGTCGTCGCCGCGCAATATTGCGGATAGAGCGGGGCGAGCAATATGCGCTCGCACCCGTCCGCGACCATCGCCTCCAGCCGCACGCCTATGCCCGGATTGCCGTAGCGCATAGCCCAGTCCACCCGGACGCCCGGTCCCATCCGCACCTGCAACTGCCGCGCGACATCGCGCGTGTGGACGGCGAGCGGCGACCCTTCCCGCGTCCACACCAGACCATAGGCATGGGCCGATTTGCGCGGCCGGGTCGGCAGGATGACACCGCGCAATATCGGTTGCCAGACCAGCGGCGGAATTTCCACGACCCGCCGGTCGGACAGGAATTCCCGCAAATAGCGGCGAACCGCCGGCGCGTCGGGGGCGTCGGGCGTGCCCAGATTGATAAGGAGTATGCCGATCCTGCCGCCCATCCGATCTGCCTTATGGTCCAATGCCGTCAATTCCGTGACAATAACGGCAGGGTGCGAAACCGCTGGCCCGTCACCGTGAACAATGCGTTTGCAATCGCCGGCGCCACCAGCGGCACGGCGATATCCTCCGCACCGGCGGCATGGGCGGTGCTGCGCATCAATTCCACCGTCACCTCCCCCACATCGGCCAGACGCGGCAGGTTCATGCGGCCCAATATGGCGCGCGCCGGCATCCCGCGCGCATAGGGGACCGACGCGCCCATGGCGATCGCCAGTCCATAGATCAGCCCCCCCTCCACCTGCTGCCGGGCGATGTCGGGATTGACCTGATCGCCGCAATCCACCGCCGCGACCATCCGTCCCACCCGCAACGCCCCCTCGTCGATCGACGCCTCCACCAGCAGCGCCGCATAGGCGCCGGGCGCGGTCCAGGCCGCCAATCCCTGCCCGCTGCCCGCCACCCCGCCCTGCCACCCGCCCATGGCGGCGGCGGTCGACAGGCAATGGGCCAGACGCGGATTGCCGCCCAGCATCTGGATGCGGAAGGACATCGCCTCCATCCCCGCCAGATGGGCCAGTTCGTCGATGAAGCTTTCGGTGAAGAACGCGCTGGCGACCTGCGCATTGCCCCGGCTGAACCCCAGCGGCAGGCCGACATCGGCCGGATAATGATCGACCGCCAGATTGGGGATCGCATAGGGCGGCGCCATGCCGGCCACGGCCAGCGGGCTTGCCGTTCCGGCGGCATCGGCCGCCGCCTCATGCGGCAGGGCGCCGTGCGCGATCCGCGACCATGTCTGTGTCATGGCGCAGGGGCCTGCGACCTTGGCCAGCCACCCCTCGATCGCCCCGCCCCGGCCCAGCTTCGCCGCCATGCGCGCATGGGCCGGCGCGCGGGGCCGGTCCTGGATCACATCCTCCAGCCGCGACCACAGCAACTGGACGGGGCGTCCCATGTCCCGGGCGATCAGCGCCGCCTGCACCGCCGCGTCATAATCCATCTTGCGCCCGAACGATCCGCCCGCGTGCAGCGGATAGAGGGTGACGGTGTCGTCCGCCATGCCCAGCGCGTCGGCGACGGCGGCGCGCGCCAGACCGGGCGCCTGCACCGCCGCCCACACCTCCGCCCCGTCCCGCGTGACGCGGGCCGTGGCGCACATCGGCTCCAGCGCCAGATGCAGGCCGGCATCCACCTGAAATTCGCTTGCCAATATGGTCGCGCCCTCGAACACCGGCAGCAGGTCGCCGCGGGCATGAAGCCGCCGCCCGGCGGACCCGGCGAACGCGGCCTCCAGCCTGTCGTCCATGGCCGCGCTGTCCACCGGCGCGCCGAACAGGGTGAAGACCGGATCGCTCAGGTCCAGCGCCTTGTTCGCCGCCCACCAGTTGGTCCCGACCGCCGCGATCCACCGTTCCGCCCGCACCAGTTTCAGAAAGCCCGTGACCGTGCGCGCCGCCGCCTCGTCCGCATCCTTAAGAACCGCGTCACCGATCGGCCCCTGCCGGATCGACGCGAACACCATGTCGGGCAGGCGGATGTCGGCGGCGTAATTATGGCTGCCGTCGATCTTGGACGGCGTGTCGAGCCGGGGCAGGTCCTGCCCGGCCAGCCGCCCGTCCTGCCCCTGGCGATAGGGCAGGATGGCAGGCAGATCGAAGGTTGCCGCTTCCTCCGCCAGTTCGCCCAGCGTCAGCCGGCGCTGCCCGCCGTCGGTCACCACGCCGCCCTGTATGTCGCATCCTTCCCAGCCGATGCCCCAGCGCCGCCCCGCCGCCTTGCACAGCAGCACCCGCGCCGCCGCGCCGGCATCGCGATAGGCGTCGCGGAACATGGGGACCGACGTGCCGCCGCCGGTCAGCATCAGGGCACGGCGGGTCGCATACTGATCGATCACGCCCGTGCCCACGCCACCCGCCAGCCGGCTCCAGTCGCTGGCCAGCCACTCCCGCGCCAGCAGCGTATTGGCATAGAGCGGGCTGATCGGCGCGGACTGCACCGCCACGGTCCGCCAGTCC
>JBFWMJ010000172.1:0-4200 GCA_050251675.1 Sphingobium sp. | reverse complement strand
CGCTTCGTCACCCACCTGTTCGGCGACCCAGGTCAGGAACGCGATGACATCATGCTTGGTGACCGCTTCGATCGCATCGATCGCGGGCACGTCGATCACCGGGTTGGTCGCCCACCAGTCCCACAGGGCTTTGGCGGCCGACGGCGGCACGACGCCCAGTTCGCCCAGTTTCTGCGTTGCGTGCGCCTCGATCTCGAACCAGATGCGATACCGTGCTTCCGGCTCCCAAAGTGAGGTCATCTGCGGGCGGGCGTAACGCGGAACCATGGGCGAATCCTGATGTCTGGGAAAAAAGGGATGGCGGGCGCGTAGCAGCGTCCTTCGGCCGGGGCAAATCGCAAGCCGCCTGCCCACTCTCCCACCGCGTACCGCTGTTCGGCCGGTCGCAAAGATAATGGCGCCACGCGACGACAGGACGCGAATGGCGGACGAACGGCGAAAGGACCGAGATAGCGGGAACCTGCCCGGAAGAGCAGGGTTTGACAGATGCGTTTCGCGCCTGTCCGCTTCCATGAGCATGAATTACCATCGCCACCATGGTCGAGGCAGCCGCGCCACAGACATCATCTGGAGACTATCATGATCCGCGCCCTTCTTCTGTCCGTAGCGCTGGCGGCGAGCGCGCCCGTCCTCGCCCAGCAAGGCGCGGAGGATAGCCAACCCGCTCAACAGGGGAGTCTGTCCGGCGCGGCAGCCAATGCGCCCGCGAATGCCGCCCATCCGGTGGCCAGGATCGTGGACGCCGAATTCCCCGCCTATGACAGCAATGGCGACGGGAAGCTCGACCGGGCGGAATTCTCCCGCTGGATGATGGCGCTCAAGGATCAGGAAATGAAGGCCACCGGCACGGCTCTGCCGCCCGCGCAGATCGCCGCATGGGTGAGCGGCGCCTTCACGACCGCCGACATCGACAGGAACCGCTCGGTAAGCAAGGCCGAACTGATCGCCTATCTAAGCGGCGGCGCCCGCTGACCGCCCTGTCGCCCCTTCACGCATTTTGGACCACGCGGGCCGTTTTCGCCGGGATTTTCCGGCACGACGATGCCCGCGCGGCGGGGCGGCATGGAGCGAAGGCCATGCCGCCCCTGATCATCCCATCACGAGCCCATTCCGCGCGGGGTGGTCAGTCCTTGCGCTTGTTGGCGTAGAGCAGGGCGGCGACGATGGCGGCCGACCCGACGCCCACCGCCGCGCCGACCCAGGTTTTCCTGGCCCCATATGTATTCCCGCTCTGTGCCCCATCGGCGCCGGTCGCGGCATCCTGGCCGACCGGCTGGGCCGGTGCCGTCTTTTCCGGGGCTTCGATCGCTTCCGGCGTGTGTACCGGGGTGGTTTTGGCGGTCTGATCCGCCGCTTTGTCTTGTTCGGTCATGATGCCCGTTATATGCCGTAAAGCCGTCCGGGAGAAAAGTGGTATATGAGCGCGCTTCCGTTCCATGCCGGCACCGCATCGCGCCATGCAGCCGCTCCGGCGGCACCCGCCCCGGCCATGCCGCGGCACGAGCGGACCAGGGAGGACGCCCGCATATGAACGGCCCCACGACAACCGACAGCGCCCGTCAGGTCAACATGGCCTTCATCGCCGCCATCGTCGCGGTGGCGACCATCGGCGGTTTCATGTTCGGCTATGATTCGGGTGTGATCAACGGCACGCAAAAGGGGTTGGAGAGCGCCTTCGACCTGGGCAGGCTGGGCATCGGCATCAATGTCGGCGCGATCCTGGTCGGGTCGGCGATCGGCGCGTTCGCGGCCGGGCGCATGGCGGACCTGATCGGCCGGCGCGGCGTGATGATGCTGTCCGCCATCCTGTTCCTGGGCAGCGCCGTACTGGCGGGCGCGGCCGGTTCGTCGGCGATGTTCATCGTCGCCCGGATCATCGGTGGGCTGGGCGTCGGCGCGGCGAGCGTCATTTCGCCCGTCTATATTTCCGAAGTGACGCCGGCGGCCGTGCGCGGCCGGCTGTCCAGCGTTCAGCAGGTGATGATCATCACGGGACTGACCGGCGCCTTCGTCGCCAATTTCGCGCTGGCGCGCTTCGCCGGCGGATCGACTGCCGCCCTGTGGCTGGACCTGCCAGCATGGCGGTGGATGTTCTGGCTTCAGGCGATCCCGGCCGCGATCTACTTCCTCGCGCTGCTGGCGATCCCGGAAAGCCCCCGCTATCTGGTGGCACGCGGACGCGCGGACCAGGCCGAACGGGTGTTGGCGCGGCTGTTCGGCCCCGCCGCCGCGGCGCGCAAGGTCGCGGAAATCCGCACCAGCCTGGACGGCGACCATCATCGCCCCCGCCTGTCCGACCTGATCGACCGGTCCCGCGGCGGTATCCGCCCGATCGTGTGGACCGGCATCGGCCTGGCGGTGTTTCAGCAGTTCGTCGGCATCAACATCGTCTTTTATTATGGCGCCACCCTGTGGCAGGCGGTCGGTTTTTCGGAGGACCACGCCCTTCAGGTCAACATCCTGTCGGGCGTCCTGTCCATCGGCGCATGTCTGGCCGCGATCCTGCTGGTCGACCGCATAGGCCGCAAACCACTGCTGCTGGCGGGATCGGCCGGTATGACGGTGACGCTGGCGGTGGTCGCCTACGCCTTCTCCACGGCGGTCACGGGGGCGGACGGCACGATCGGCCTGCCCGGCAATAATGGCGTGATCGCGCTTGTGGCCGCCAATCTCTACGTCGTTTTCTTCAATTTCAGCTGGGGCCCGGTCATGTGGGTCATGCTGGGTGAGATGTTCCCCAACCAGATCCGCGGGTCGGGCCTTGCCGTTGCCGGCTTTGCCCGGTGGATGGCCAATGCGGCGATTTCGGTCAGCTTCCCCGGCCTTGCCATATGGCCCGGCCTTGCGTTCACCTATGTCGGCTATACGCTGTTTGCCGCACTATCCTTTTTCTTCGTCCGCGCGATGGTGCGGGAAACCAGGGGACGCGAACTGGAAGATATGGTCGGCTGACACCGCCCATCGCCCACCAAATGCGATCCAGCGCTTCCGTCTTGCGGAAAAATCGCCTACGGTCCGCCTGATCAGCAGCTATGGGATCGCCGATGCAATTTCTGCGAACTGCCTTCTGGGTCATCATCGCCGTCGCCCTCGCCTTTTTCTGCATGGCGAATTACGTGCCGGTGACCGTGCGCCTGTGGGGCGATCTGGTCATGGAAACAAAGTTGCCGGTGCTGCTGATCGGCGCCTATCTGCTGGGGGCCCTGCCTTTCTGGATCGTGGCGCGGACCACCCGCTGGCGACTGCGGCGCCGGCTGGACAGCACCGAACGGGCATTGGCGAGCGCGACCACCCCGCCGCCGTCCGGGACCGACCCCGATCCGCTGGCCGATGTTCCGCCCGTTGGTCTTGCTCCGGCTGCAACGCTTCCTCCCTCCCCTCCGACAGGCCATCCATGAGCAGCCCGATCTATGTCGCCATCGACACGCCCGACCTTGCCCATGCGCGGGCACTGGCCACGCAGGTGCGCCATCATGTCGGCGGATTGAAGCTGGGCCTCGAATTCTTCTGCGCCAACGGCCATCACGGCGTGCATGAGATGATGAAATTCGACCTGCCGATCTTCCTGGACCTGAAGTTGCACGATATTCCCAACACCGTGGCGAAAGCGGTGCAATCGCTGCATGTTCTGGAGCCCGCGATCCTGACCGTGCATGCTGCGGGCGGCCGCGCCATGCTGGAAGACGCCAAGGCAGCGGCGGGCGTCCACACCAAGGTCGTCGCGGTGACGGTCCTGACCAGCCTGGACGACGGCGATCTGCTCGACATCGGCGTCGGCGGCAAGGCGGTCGATCAGGTCGCGCGTCTAGCCGACCTCGCCCGCACGGCCGGTCTGGACGGCATCGTATGTTCCGGCGAGGAAGTGGCTGCAGCCAGCAAAGCGTGGCCGGGCGGATTTTTCGTGGTCCCCGGCGTGCGCCCGGCGGGCGGCGTAATGGGGGACCAGAAGCGGTCCGTCACCCCGCGCGAGGCGCTGGATCGGGGCGCGTCCATCCTGGTCGTCGGCCGCCCCATCAGCCTGGCCGAAAATCCCGACCTCGCCGCACGGGAAATCGAAGCGACGCTATAAGGGGGTCATGACCCTGCCATGCGGCGCGCGCCATCCTCCGCAGATTGTAGCGGCGCGCCGTTCATGGGTGCTCGATCCGAAATTTAATATGCCGGATCAGAGCATCGTGCGCAAAAGTGGGCGCTGGTTTT
>JBFWMJ010000171.1:0-4230 GCA_050251675.1 Sphingobium sp. | reverse complement strand
CCAGAATATTCTTCCATGTCGTTTCGACATCCGCCCCCAGCGGGCTGACCATGCCAAGACCTGTTACGACGACACGACGCATATCTTGCTCCGAAATTCCTTATTGGCTTCACGCCGTCCCTTAGCCGCTTGCGAACCGATTGTCGAAAGCTGACGCAGGGAACCAGCACGCCAGATACGAAAAGGCTCCCCAAGACCCGGAAGACCGGACAGGAGGAGCCGTTTTCCTTCAAGCGCAGCGGCCTGCCGCCTGGGCGAGCCGCAAAACGCCCTTACTGCTTGCTGTCGATATAGTCGATCGCGTCCTTGACGGTGGCGATCTTTTCAGCCGCGTCGTCGGGGATTTCGACGCCGAACTCTTCCTCGAACGCCATCACCAGCTCGACGATATCCAGGCTGTCTGCGCCCAGATCGTCGATGAAACTCGCGTCCTCGGTCACCTTCTCGGCTTCGACGCCCAGATGTTCAACGACGATTTTCTTTACGCGATCCGCGGTCTCACTCATGAGTGGTCCTTCTTGCTGGGTATCGTTGGTTGGTATGAATAACTGTTAAGGGAAGCCCTAGTGCGAAGCCCCAATAGAGGCAAGAGGCAAGGGAGCCAAGCCCCACATTCGCCTGCGGCGGCATTCGCACGCGTTTCGCCCATGTCAGATCATCGCCATTCCGCCGTTCACATGCAGGGTTTGCCCGGTGACATAGCCGGCTTCGCGGCTTGCCAGATAGGCCACGGCGGCGCCGATATCCGCGCCCGTCCCCAGGTCGCCGGCCGGAATCTTCTGAAGGATTGCGCCCTTCTGCGCGTCGCTGAGCGCATCGGTCATGGCCGACCGGATGAAGCCGGGCGCGACGCAGTTGACGGTGATGCCCCGGCTCGCCAGTTCCTGGCCCAGCGATTTGGACATGCCGATGATGCCGGCCTTGGACGCCGCATAATTGGCCTGCCCCGGATTGCCGGTGACGCCGACGATCGACGTGATCGACACGATCCGGCCGAAGCGGGCCTTCATCATGGGTTTCGCGGCGGCGCGAATCAGACGGAAAGCGGCCTCCAGATTGACGGACAGGACATCGTCCCACTCCTCGTCCTTCATCCGCAGGATCAGATTGTCGCGCGTAATGCCGGCATTATTGACCAATATGTCCAGCTTGCCGCCCAATGCCTCAATCGCCTGCGGAACCAGCGCGTCGACAGCCGCCGGATCGGAAAGGTTGCACAGCAATGTCCGGTGATCACCGCCCAGTTCCGCGGCGAAGGCATCGAGCTTTTCCGCATTGGACCCCGACAGCGCCAGCGTCGCCCCCTGCGCCGCCAGCGCCCGGGCGATTTCGGACCCGATGCCACCCGAAGCGCCGGTCACCAGCGCGGTCATGCCTGTAAGGTCGAACATCCTTAAATCCCCTATTCTGACGGGCTCGCGCGGCAAGAGTCCGCGCGCCCATTAAAAGCCGGCGAGCGCCGTTTCGATATCGTCCATCGTCACGATGCTCGTCACCCTGGCGTCGGGCGCGATGCGTTTGACCATGGGGCCAAGCACCTTGCCGCCCAGTTCCACAAAGTCGGTGACCCCCGCCTGCGCCATCGCCGCGACCGATTCCCGCCAGCGCACCCGGCCGGTCACCTGCTCGACCAGCCGTGCGCGGATATCGTCCGGGTCGGCGATCGGCGCGGCCAGCACATTGGCATAGACCGGCAGCAACGGCGCCTGAATCGCCGCCTTCGCCAGCACCGCGTCCATCGCCTCCGCGGCGGGCTGCATCAGCGGGCAATGGAACGGGGCCGACACGGGCAACAGCACGCCGCGCTTGATGCCGTGATCCTTCACCATCCCGACCGCCCGCTCGATCGCGCCACGATGACCGGAAATGACCACCTGTGTAGGATCATTGTCGTTGGCAACCGTGCACACCTCGCCCTGGGCGGCGGCATCGGCCAGCACCTGCGCCTTTTCGATATCCGCGCCCAGCAGCGCGGCCATCGCGCCTTCCCCGACCGGCACGGCCGCCTGCATCGCCTGACCGCGCAGCTTCAGCAGCCGCGCCGTCGTCGCGAGGTCGATCGCCTCGGCCGCGCACAGGGCGCTATATTCGCCCAGACTGTGCCCGGCGACGAAATCGCCCTTTTCCGCCAGCGAAAAGCCGCCCTCCTTCTGCATCACGCGCAACGTGGCGATCGCATTCGCCATGATCGCGGGCTGCGCATTCTCCGTGAGCGTAAGATCGCTGTCCGGCCCGTCCACCATGACGCGGAACAGATGCTGCGACAAAGCGTCATCCACTTCCTGAAACAATTCGCGGGCGGCCGGGCTGGCCTCGGCCAGGGCCTTGCCCATGCCGACCGCCTGACTGCCTTGTCCGGGAAACAGAAATGCCCTCATCTTCACCCTCTGATCGAACGGCGCGCACTGCGCCGATTTCCAATGGCGTTACATTTTGAGACAAGATTGCCGTTGAGACATCCCGCCGATTTCGGCAGGACCGTGCTGAAACGCCCATCCCGCCGGCCATGCCCGCGATCCCCTTAACGACGATGGAGTGCAAGGAAAAGGTGCGATATCGCGTTGCATGGATAGCAGGACCGGCACTTGCCCTGTCCGCCTGCGCGGCCGGCCCCGACTATCGCGCGCCGGGTGCCGCCGCGCTCGGGATCCCGGCGGCATATAGCCGGGGTGACACCGCCCCGGTCGACGAAGCCGACCTTGCGACATGGTGGTCGCGGCTGGGGGACCCCACCCTGACCGCCCTCATCGAAACCGCGATCGCCGGCAATCTGGACATCGTCCAGGCGCAGGCCCGGTTGCGGCAGGCGCGCGAATCGCTGCGCCAGGCACAGGCCGCCTTCGCGCCGCAGATCAACGCGTCGGGCAGCGGCGGGCGCGCCTACAATAGCGCGGGCGGTGGCACGCGGGTCGATGATAACGGCAACATCATCGGCGGCGGCGCGGGTAAATGGAGCAGCAATTATTCGGCCAGCGCGGGCGCAAGCTGGCAGGTCGACCTTTTCGGCGAACTGTCGCGATCGGCGCAGGCCGCCCGCGCCGATCTTGCCGCATCGGGCTATGACCTCGCCACCGTCCGCATGACCATCATCTCCGAGCTGGTCACCAATTATGTTCAGGCCCGGCTGGCGCAGGAACAATTGCGGATCGCGCGCGAAACGCAGTCGATCCAGCAGGACAATTACGACATCGCCCGGTGGCGATTGCAGGCCGGTCTCGTCTCCTCGCTCGATGAACAGCAGGCCCGCGCGCAACGCGCCCAGACCGACGCCACCGTGCCGCAGCTGGAGGCCAGCCTGCGCGGCAGCCTCAACCGCATCGCGGTGCTGACGGGGCAGGCGCCAGGGGAAGCTACCCGCACCCTCGAAACGCCCGCCCCCATTCCCGCTCCCAATCCGGCGGGTGCGACCGACATGGCGACAGGCATCCCCGCCGACACGCTGCGCCAGCGGCCCGATGTGCGTGGCGCCGAACGCGCCCTTGCCGCCGCCACCGCGCGCATCGGCGTGGCGCAGGCACAGCTTTACCCCTCGCTCGGCATCAGCGGGAATATCGGCACCAGCGCCACCGCTTTCAAAAACCTGTTCGACGTCGTCACCGGAAGCATCTTCGGCAATATCGCGCAGGTGATCTTCGACGGCGGCCGCCTTTCAGCGCAGGTGCGGTCGCAGCGGGCGGCAACCGACGCGGCCTTCGCCGCCTACAAGCGTACGGTCCTGACCGCGCTGGAGGATGTGGAAAATGCCATGGCCTCGCTCGCCAGCGCCCGCGCGCGTCAGACGGCCTTCGCTACTGCCCTCGACGCGTCGAACAACGCGGCGATCCTGGCGCGCAGCCAGTATCAGGCCGGGCTGACCGATTTCCAGACGCTGTCCAACAGCGAAACCGCCCTGTTGAACGCACGCAACAGCCTGGCCGCCGCGCGGTCCGACGAGACACTCAGCTTCGCCCGGCTATATGATGCGCTCGGCGGCGGCTGGCAGACCATGGACAACCGCCCCGATGAGCAATGATGTGACCAGCACCGACCCGTCCCTTGACGAATTTCTGGGGGCCCGGCCGGAAAAACCGTGGCGCAAATGGGTGATCCGCGGCGCCATCGGCCTTGTCCTGTTGATCGCGATACTGTTTCTCGCACGCTGTTTTTCCGGCGACGACAAACCCGGTTACGCCACACGCGAAGTGCGCAAGGGCGGATTGACCGTGTCGGTTTCCGCCACGGGCAATCTGA
>JBFWMJ010000170.1:0-4298 GCA_050251675.1 Sphingobium sp. | reverse complement strand
TGTTCAACAAACTCAAGAACTGGCGCAGGGTCGCCACCCGCTACGACAAGACCAAGGAATCCTACCTTGGCTTCGTAGCGCTCGCCTCAGTCAAACTCTGGATACCCTTTGTCCACGAAATCTAGTGGGCCTGTCGGCAGTGCTAATCTCAATAAACGACCATCTGGCAGCGATGCGCAGCGGCGATAATGAACCCCCGCCGCAGTTGACCCAAAAGCAGGCTATCATTGGGGTGCTTATACTGTTTTTCGGCTTGGCGGCGGCTGGGTTTTTGTCGGGCCTGAGGCACACGGACATTCCGCCTGCACCCCCGGTGTTTTCGCAGCAGGCTGATGAAGCGTCTGTGTCGGTAAAGGACGGGTGCGTGCCAGAATTGGCTGCTCAGATCGGCCGGAAATGCGCTGATTAGGCGACAAGCTGGCGCAAGGAATTCGTGGGGCGGCCATAAGGTCCGCCCCTTTTTTGTCGGGGTAAAGCATGGCAAAATCTGTAATCGGCGCACTCCGCGTGACGCTGGGCCTCGATAGCGCTGAATTTGAAACGGGCATCAAACGTGCCTCGAAATCGTCTCAGCAGTTTTCGAAATCGGCAAAGGAGCTGGGCGCCGGGGCGGCCTCTGTCAGCACTGCGCTGCGGGGCGTCGGCGCGGCTATCGGTATAACATCCTTAGGAGCTGGTGCCGCCGCCTATCTCAAATTGGCGGATACCGCAAAGCAGCTGGCCGCCCAGTTGAAGCTGGCGACGGCCAATTTCGGCTCTTTCGGGCAAGCACAAGAGGACGTGAACCGAATCGCCTCGGTTACTCGAAATGGCCTGTCGGAAACAGCATCCCTTTACGCCAATTTCATGCGGGCGACGAAGGAGATGGGCGGCCAGCAATGGGAGGCCGCGCGCGCAACGGAGACTTTTTCCAAGACGCTCAAGATCAGCGGCGCAAGTCAGGCGGAAGCGGCTTCGGCCACCCTGCAATTCGGGCAGGCTCTGGCGGCAGGCGCATTGCGCGGCGATGAGCTGAACAGCATTCTTGAGGCCTCACCGCGCCTATCGCGATTGCTGGCGGACAGCCTTGGCGTGTCTGTCGACAGCCTTCGGGAGATGGGCAAGGAAGGCGCTCTTACCTCTGATCGCCTGTTTCGCGCGCTCACCGACAAGAAGTTCACGGCCAGCATCGACGCCGAATTTAAAGAAATGCCTGTCACCTTCGACGAGGCGATGCAGCAGGTTCACAACGCAGCCATCGTCTCCTTTGGAGCATTTGATCGCGGTGGCCAGTTTTCGACCATGATCGCGAATTTTGTGACCGATGGGGCGGATGGCTTCGATGACATGGCGACCGCCGCTGAGCGTTTCGGTGTCGAAGTTCGCGAACAGTTCAATGCAGCATCTGAAGCCGTCCGCCCATTCCTAGAATTCCTCCGGGAAATTCGTGATTTGCTCGGCTATGTAGAGAACAGCGTCCCGAAGGGGGCGAAGATGAGTCCGTATTCTTTGGCGGGCACGACAGATATTGTGACTAGCCTGTGGCGCGCACCTCAGGCTGTGGGCCGAGGGGCTTACGCCGCTTTAAACGGTGGTAGCTTCAGCGGCGAGTTCAGCGACTTCATGGCCCGCACCAGCGCGAAGCAGTTAGTACTCAATACGCAGGGCAATATCGACAGCGCGAACGCCCAACTGGCGCTCGACCGCATCATGCAGGGCAATCCATTGCGGGACGCGCCGCAGGTACCGACGAAGTTGAAGCCGTCCGCCGCTGGTGGGAAAGAAGACAAAGCCACCCAGCGCGCCGCCGACGCCGCTCGCAGGAAGGCTCAACGGGAGGCGGAGCGCGCCGCCCGCGCGTTGCGCCAATTCACGGATACGGTGGCGCGGGAGAATGCCGACATCACCAGCGCGTTGGCGGAGTTGGTTGGCACCACCGAGGCGAAACGCGATGCCGATATGCAGCAGATCGACACAGATCGCGAAATCCGCGCTCGCGCCATCAACGCCGATGACCAACTGGACGACGCGAGGAAACAGCAGCTCCTGCTGCTGAATGATGAGAACGCCGACACGCAAAAGGCGCTTGTCCAGCAGCGCGCCCAAGAGGAAATCGACCAGCGCAATCTGCAAATCGATCAGGACCGGGCCGCGCTTGCCATCGAAATGCTGGGCTATGCCTCCGATGCCGCGCGCACGGCGAAAGAGCGCCGGGATGTGGAACTGCGTATCCTTGACGCTCAGTTCGAGGCTGAACGGCAGGCGCTGCTGGTAGCTGAGGCCTCCGAAGACCTTGCCGAAGCGACCCGCGCCCGCGAGAGGCTGGCGGCGCTGCCGCAGATACAGGCTGGCGCACGCGATCAGGTGATGCGCCAGACGCAGGGGCCGCTGGAAAGCTATCTCGACCGCTTGCCGCGCACCGCCGACGATGCGCGCGAGGCGCTGGAGCGGGTGCAGGTCGACGGTATCGATGGGCTGATCGATGGGTTGACTGATGCAGCGACTGGCGTCCGTTCATTGGGGGATGTGTTCAAGCGCATCAGCCAGCAGATTATCGCCGACCTGATTCGCATCCAGATCCAGAAGGCGATTGTCGGGGGGCTTTCCAATATCCTTGGTGGCGGGACTATTGGCGTTCCATCCAGCGGTATCGGCGGCTCCATCACGACCGCCTTGGGTAACGGGTCCAGCCTCGCCGCAAACCTCAAAATTCCTGAATTCAACACCGGCGGGAGCTTCAAGGTCGGCGGCGTTCCGGGTATCGACAAGAACCTGATCGCGTTCAAGGCGACACGCGGGGAGATGGTCGATATCCGCAGGCCGGGCAATGACAATGGCGCCGCGCCGGTCTATCAGTTCGACCTGCGCGGCGCGGTGATGACCGCCGACCTGGTGGCGCAGATGAACCGCATCGGCCAGACGGCCGCCGTCGGCGGGGCGCTGGCGGGATCGCAGCAGGCGCAGAGCAGCCTCGCCCGCCGCAGCCGTAACCGGATACCCTGATGGCGATCACCCTCCCCGCCGATCCCGCGCCCAATGGGGCGACGCCGTTCCTGCGCGATTTCGGGGGCGTGCTGACCCCGTCCCTTGGCGGCCCGGAACTGCGCATCAACCGGGTCGGAACCCGCTTCGGCCTGCGCGTGACGATGCCGCCGCTGCTGAGCGACGAGGCCGGGCGGCTGTTCGTCGCACGGCTGTTGCAGGCGCGCTTCGACCGCCTGTTGATGGAATGGCCGCTGCTGGACTTCGACCCCGGCACGCCCGGCGCGCCGCTCATCAGCGCGGCGGTGTCGGGCGGCTCGGTCATCGGGATCAAGGGGCTGGCGGCGGGCTATCAGGTTCGGGAGGGCCAGTTCTTCAGCATCGTGCATGGCGGGCGGCGGTACATGCATATGTTCACGGCGGCGGCGACCGCCAGCGGGGCCGGAGTGATCGCTGCCGCGACCATTTTCCCGATGCTGCGCAGCAACCTTGCGGTCAATGACGTGCTGGAGATCGCGAAGCCGATGATCGAGGGCAATGTGCTGCCCGGTGATGAGCTGAGCTGGGAACTGGACGTTGCCCGGCTCGTGGGTTTGGCCTTTTCTGTGGTGGAGGCGGCGTGAATGATGTTTCCGAGGGTGCGGGCGTCCACCTCCGCACTGGCCGACCTTACCCGCTCCCATGCGCGGCGCCGCATGATCGTCGCATATCCCGCCTCCGGGCCTCGGAAGCGCGAGAATAGCTGAATTTCAGCATCATTGAAACTGACAGGGTCGCCCTCACCGGCGGCCCTTTTCTTTTTTGGGGGACCGTCTTGGACGCAGCATTGCAAGCCGCGCTCAGCCAGCCAGTTGTCTGGCTGTTCGGCGCGATCCGTATCGACATGGGCGGCATAGGCGGGCGCGTGGGGCCGCTGTGCCTGCTCGATGGCGCGGGGCAGCTCACGATCAACGGCGAAACCTATGTCGGCGCGGATGATTTCTTCGGTGCGATCGACAGCATCGACACGCTGACCGAGCAGGACGGCGAGGAAGCCCCGGAGATTCGCCTGTCGCTGCTGCCGCCCTCGACCTCGGCGGCCGCGCAGCTCGCCAGTCCGTTGATGCAGGGCCGCGAGGTCCGGATCATGGTCGGCGCGGTGGATCCCGTGACCGGGCTGACGATAGGTCAACCGGAGATCAAGTTCCTGGGCGAAATCGACGTGCCGACGCTGTCATCGCGCCAGGGCGAGCGCAGCCTCGAATTCACGATCGTCAGCGTGTTCGAGCGGCTGTTCGAGGTCGAGGACGGGGTGCGCGCGCAGGATGGGTGGCACCAGTCGATCTGGCCCGGCGAGC
>JBFWMJ010000169.1:0-4313 GCA_050251675.1 Sphingobium sp. | reverse complement strand
AAACCGACCGCCGCATCCACCGTCGTGAAATGCGCGACCAGAATGGTCGCGAACGCCCGGACGCCATTGGCCAGCACCGCCAGCGCCAGCGCGCCGGTCATGAAGATCAGCCGGCGGGGCCATGTGGCGAAGCAGATATTGCACACCAGCGCCCCGTAAGCGGTCATCGCGATCAGGAACTTCGCGCCAGAACAGGCTTCGGCCACCTCGAAATAGCCGGTCGGCGTGGTGATGAAGATACCGTCCATATGGGCCGGCACCCCCGCATGATCCAGAAAGAACATGGACAGATGCGCCGTCACCATTTGCAGGGCCGGCACGAACTCCTCCCCGAACGGCACCATGAAAAAGGCGTAGAAAAGCGGAAACAGGAGCCCGCGCGCGACCGCCGGCCCCAGCAGGGCGATGACCGCACCCTGAAGCATCACGATCAACGCGCCGTGGCGGATCAGGGCGACCCCGGCAGCGGCACCCATCAGCCAGGCGAGCGCGCCCAGTCCCAGCCACAGGAGGCCCGGCGCCCAGGCGACGGGTTGCAATTGCCGCAGACCCGGCAATCGCTGCTGCACCAGCCATCCGATCAGGAACGGAATGAACAGGCAATGGCCGAAGGTGGAGGCATTCCACCAGATGGACACCATGTCGCGCGCGTCGGCGACGAACAGGGCGAGGATGGCGAAGGCCACCACCGCCAGCGCGGTCAGATGCCCGCGCCAGCCCGTCAGGTCCACGCCGGTCAGGCGATCGATGGAAAGCGTACGGCCGGTCATGCCGCCACCGCCTTGCCCACCGTATCGCCGGCCAGCAAAGCGTCGAGCGGGGCAAGCGTTGCCGCCCAGCGATAGCGCGCCTCCACCCGCGCCCGCGCGGCCATGCCCAGCGCACGGGCGCCATCGGGATCGGCCAGCAGTGCGACGACCTTCACCGCTTCGTCCGCCGGATCGGCGGCGATCAGGAAATGCGCGCCATCGGTGGCGTCGATCCCCTCGGCCGCCTCGGAGGAAGCAATGACGGGCCGCGCCATCGCCATGGCCTCCAGCACCTTGTTCTGAATGCCGCGCGCGATGCGCAGCGGCGCCACCACCACGTCCGCCGCCGCCAGCCAGCCACGCACGTCGGGCACGCCGCCGGTAACGACGACGCCGGGCAGGTCGGCCAGCGCCAGCACCGTTTTCGACGGGCTGCGCCCGACGATGGCGAAACGGGCATCGGGATGGACGGCGCGGATCGCGGGCAGCGTCTGCCGCGCGAAGCTGTCGACCGCTTCCACATTGGGGCGATAATCCATCTGCCCGGTGAAGACGAGCAGCGGCCCGTCGCCATGATCGACCGGCGCAAAGGATGCGGCGGGATCGAAATAGTCGAGCGCCACGCCGTTTTCGATGGTGATCACCTTGTCCGTCCCCTCCCCGGTTGCGGCGCGGAACAGGGCACTTTCCGCATCGCTGACGAAACTGCACCTATCGGCGCGGCGCGCCGTCCGCCGTTCAAAATCCAGCAATACACGCCCTTCGCGCCGGTTGATCCACGCCATCGGCCCGGCCCCCTGCGCGCCATAGGCCGCATATTTGGCCGAATCGAAATCGACGAAGTCCATCAGGAAACGAATGCCGGCGGGCAGGACCGGCACGAAATGCGCCATCTGCGCCGAATAGGCAACGACCGCGCCGATCGGCCGTTCCGCCAGCACCCGCGCGACCCAGCGATGCAAGGCGGGATGATCGAACAGCGACACGAGCAGCGGCTGGCGCTTCAGCAGTCCCGCCACCCCGGCGACAAGGCGCGACCGGTCGCGCGTCAGCACGCACTGGCTGGCGGTCAGGCGCGCCATGTCCGGCGCAAAGCCCCGGTCGCGCGCATCATCGGCGAAAGTGCCGACATGGACCGGCGCAATTCCACTCAGCCGTTCGAGCAGATGGAAGGACCGGATCTTGTCGCCCCGATCGGGCGGAAAGGGGATGCGGTGGCAGAGGAAAAGAATCTCGCCCTTCATCCCAGCCCCCGCGCGATCGGGGGACCGATAAGGGCGGCGACGGGCAACGGCAGCCGTTTCCACAAGTCGACAAGGCGCTGATACCGGACGCTCTGGGGATTGACGTCGCGAACCGCACCGGTCGGCGACCAGCTATGATAGGCCAGCGGGCGGGGCGTGAAGCCGAAGCTCTTCTTCCACGCTGCCTGTCCGCTGCCCGATTTGGACCGGCCGAAATCGAAATGGCGCATGCCCCGTTCCCGGGCATGGCCCATCAGCCGATAGTACATCAGCTCATTCGACCGCAAATGCCGTGCATCCTGCACGCCCCCGCCCCAGAAGGGCAGCACATGATCATGGTGATACAGCGACAGCACCGCCGAAACCGGACGGTCCCCGTCATAGACGACCAGAATATCGGCCTGCTCCCCGAACTGCGCCAGCGTTTCCCGGAACAGCCGCGCCGGGAAGACCGGCGTGCCCAGATTGCGGACGCTTTCGGCGTAGACGCGATAATGGTCCCTGATCAGCCCGTCATCCCGGCCATGGCGGACATGCAGGGCGGGATTAGCCAGCGCCTTGCGCAATTCGGCGCGATGCTTGCGCGGGACGGCGAGCAATTCGGCGCCGTCATCGTCGGCCAGCGGCCGGATGAAGCCGACATGCCCGTCCTCCCGCGTGGTCCACCCCTCGCCCGGCGCCGCGCCTCCCCGCAATTCGACCGGCAACCCGCCCTTGTCGCGCGCCAGACGCTGCGCCGCCGCCGCCAGCGCGGCGATCGTCGCGGGGTCGTCCGCCACTATGCCGCCATCCACCGCGAAGCCGGTCGACACGATCGCCTGACCGAACAGCAGGCTGCGGATATGATGCACCGGCAATATGCCCCGGACACGGCCGGACGGCCCCACCGCCGCCATAACATGCGCGGCATGCCCCGTGGCTCGTGTGATGCCCCGCATCCAGGCCGGCCGGTGAAAGGCCGTGCCCTGTGCATGACCGAGGACGAAGCTGTCGATCAGATCGGCCTGCGCCGGATCGGCAATATCCATCGTGACGACGGCGAGGTCGGCGTGATTGCCCATCTTCATGATGCGCGCCGTGCCTCCCGCGCGGCGAGGCCGTCGATGCGGGTCCAGGCGAAATCGCGCGTCAGGCGGCGCAGCTTGCCGGCCATGGCCGATAAATTGGTATAATGGCGAAGGCGCGACCGTAACGGGGCGCCGCGCACGCGCGGCTGATCGGCATCGATTTCCCAGGGATGGAAATAGATGATCGCCGGCCGGTCCGCCTGCTCGTTCACCTGACGGATGGCCCAGCGGGAAAAGGCATAGGGCAGCAGCCGGAAAAATCCACCGCCGCCGGCCGCCAGCGTTCGCTTGCCCAGCTTCGCCGTCGTGACCGGCAATTCGACCAGCGCCGCGTCCTTCACAGGTTTCCAGGCAAAGCGGGGCGATTCCGGCCAGCCATAATGATCGTGCCGGATCGGCGCGACACTGGACGAATAGAGATAGCCCTCCTCCGCCAATATCGGATGCGCCCAGGGCGTGCGCGTGTCGATGGAAAAGCTGGGCGCGCGATAGCCGACCACCGGCTGTCCGCCCGCATCCTCCAATATCGCGCGCGCCTTGCGCAGGTCGGCGCGGAACGCGTCGGGTGAGAAGGTGAAGACACGCGCATGGTCATAGCCATGGCTCGCCAGTTCATGGCCCGCCGCGACGATCCGCCGCATCAGCGCGGGATAACGCTCCGCCACCCAGCCCAGCGTAAAGAAGGTCGCCTTCACATCCGCCTCCTCGAACAGGTGCAGCACCCGGTCGGTATTATGCTCGACCCGATGGGTCAGCCCGTCCCAGTCGGCACGGGCGATCGTACGCTCGAAAGCGCCGACCTGAAACCAGTCCTCGACATCGACGGACAGGGCGTTCTGCATGCGATCCATCCTTGCCGGGGCGTGCCGCGTCACCGCGATGCGGCGCACCCCAAATCCCATATTGCCATCAAACCGCCTTCAGGCGGCGGCGTCATGCGGCTGATCGCGCATTCGTTCCTCACGCTCAACCCAGTCGACCAGCAGGGTCAGCACCCGCCGCAGCGCCGCATCCTGTTCCCTGGCCCGGAATTCCAATCCGACCAGCCGGTCTTCGATCAGCGCCAGCCGCTTGTCCAGCACCTCAGCATCGATCGGCGGCGCGGTGGCTGAAGCGCTTTCGGCGGGGACGGCCTCGGCGTGAAGGTCGGCGATATCCTCGCGGATCGCATCGATCCCGGCATCGACCTGAGCGGGCACATCCCCGAACACAGGCATGTCGACCTCCGCCGCCACGTCCGCGGCGGGCGCGGC
>JBFWMJ010000168.1:0-4380 GCA_050251675.1 Sphingobium sp. | reverse complement strand
CTGGCCGAAAGGCGCAGCCCATAGGTGCGCGGCGGTTGCAGCGTCACCATACGGGCGTCGTTGACGTTGGTGCTGGGCCGGTAGAAGGTGCCCGGCCCGACATTGCCGCTGCCGGTGCCGGTGCCGATCACATCCTCGTCGGTCAGATTGTTGACGAAGGCGGAGATGCTGTAGCGATCGCCCGGCGCGTTCCACGTCAGCGAGGCGTTGAACGTCGCGAAGGCGGAGCGATAATCCCCCGGCCGGGCGTTGACCGCGGCCACCGGGCGCAGGTTGGCGCCGGATTCGAAGTGCATGTCGCCTGCCGCGACGATGCTGCCTTCCCCCAGCGCGAACCGCTGCTCCGCCTTCAGCGTGCCCGACCAGCGAGGCAGGTTGATGCGGGGATAGTCGGTCAGGCCGCCCAGCACCCCGGTCGAGGAAATGGCGGTCGGATAGACGTCATACCGGCCGCGCGCGTACAGCACGTCGAAGCTCAGCGTCGTATCGCCGAGCGGCTTGGCGACGATATTCGCCTCCGCGCCTTTCAGGTCTCCATCGACATTGACGGGATAGGCCGACTGGCCGGCGGGGTTGAGGGTTTGCAGCACGTTGATCTGCTGGTTCTTGTACTTCCAGTAAAAGGCCTCGACGTTGAACTGCAACCGATTGTCGAAGAAGCGGTTCTTCGACCCGATCTGGAAGGCGGTCAGCTTTTCGGGCTTGTAGGTGTTGGGCGGCAGCGCCGGGGCGAAACCGCCCGCCTTGAAGCCGGTGGAGACATTGGCATAGAGCAGCGATTGCGGCGCGGCGTCGAATTCCACCCCGACTTTCCAGCTGACATTGGTGAAATGCAGCCGCCCCGCATTGGGGACCTGGCAATAGCCATTGGGGTAGTAGTTGCCATAGGCGTTCGTCGCGCCGGTGACGAGAAGGCCGGGCGAGGGGCAGGTGGCCGTGGTGAACGCGCCGCCCAGCAGCGAGAAGCCGTCCTGCTTCTTCGTTTCGGACGTATAGCGGATGCCGCCCGTCAGGCGCAGCGGGTCGGCCAGCGCATAGGTCGCCTGCGCGAAAACGCCGACGCTTTCGTCCGTCAGATTGGGGCTGGTGATGATCTGGAAGCCGTCCGGCTCCAGCGTCTGCTGGTTCGAGTTGATGTGCTCGTAGAAATAGATGCCGCCGACCAGCCATTTGAAGCGGCCTGTGTCGTCGGACGCGAGGCGGGCCTCCACGGAATTCTGATAGGTCCGGTTGCGCAGCGTGTAGGTGAGGCCGCCGGAATAGGTGCGCGTGTCGGCCGCGGTGGTGACATGGGCCGGGATCACGGTCAGCGTGCCGATGCCGGTGCGCCAGCTTATCTCGCCCGCGAGGATGCGCTGGGTCAGATGGACGAAGCCGTCGTCGCCGACCACGGACCATGACCGGAACGCATCGTTGAAGGGGCGGCCCGCGCTGTCCGCCCATGTCGGACACAGCGCGGGCGTGCCGCAGCCTGCCGGGGCGAAGGACTGCCACGGATTGTCCGTCGCCCATTCCTGTCCGGGAATCTGGTAGCGCAGCACCGTGCCCGGCCCGTGCGAGCGGTCGCGATAATAATCGAGCCACAGCAGCACCGAGAAATCGCTGTCCGGCTGATACAGGAAGCTGGCGCGCCCGGCCTTGTTGTTGGCGTCGTCATAGCCGTTGGTGAGATAGCCCTTGTGATAGTTGCTCTGTCCGGCGAGGCGGACGGCGGCGGTGTCGCTCAGCGGCACGTTGATCGCGCCATTGGCGCGGAAGGCGTCGTAATTGCCCACTTCCACCCCGGCCTTGCCACCCAGATCGAAGGTCGGGCGATTGGGGATCAGGTTGACCGCGCCGACGGTGGCGTTGCGGCCGTAGAGCGTGCCCTGCGGCCCTTTCAGCACCTCGACGCGCGCCAGGTCGTACATTGCCGATGCGGCGGAGAAGGTGCGGCTGAGCGGAACGCCGCCGACATTCAGGCCGACCACGGGATCGGCATATTGGGTGCTGCCGCCCCCGCCCAGGCCGCGCAGGGAGATGTTGGCGTTGATGTTCGACCGCGTGATGTCGAGGCCCGGCACGGAATCGAGCAGGGTGGACGCATTGGATACGCCACCCTTTTCGAGATCGGCGGCGCTTATCACCGAAATGGCGACGGCGCTGCGCTGGGCGCTGGATTCACGGCGCTCGGCGGTGACGACGATATCCGCGATGCCTTGCGAGGCTCCTTCCTGCTGCTGCGCATGGGCAGACGGCAGGACGGCGGTGATGGCGATGGCGCCTGCTGACGCCATCAGAAACGGTCTTTTCATATCCTCTCCCGGTTTCCTTGTAGTTCTGACCAGAAGAATAGACCGTTCAGAATGATGAGCTACGCAGGATTCCGTATATCAGTATTCAGGGTGCCGGCTGATGTCGCCCCCATCCATGGGAACCGGAGCGGCCAAGGCCAGCGGGTCCATTTCAATGCGTGTCCTCCGGGAACAGGGATGTTGTCCCATCGCGCCGCCCCATCGGCCCGCCACCGCCGCCACCGCCCGGCGGCGGTCCGGGAGGGCGGGTTCCATTGCCGCTCGGCATAGGGCCGGGCCTGTCGCTGGGCCTGTCGCCGGGCCTGTCACCGGGACGTCGGCCGCCCGGCATGCCTTGGCCGCCCTCGTGCCATTCGGCCTTGGGATCGATCCCGACGACCAGCGCCGCGACATAGCGGGTCTTCTGCTCCCGGATCGCGCAATAGGCGCCTTGTCCGGCCTGCCCGGCGATGCCGTCGACGCCGTTCACCGTGTCGCGGGTCTCGTCGCGCGCATAGGCGGGGTTCTTGAGGTAGATATATTCGCTGAGCGCGTCGGGAAAGAATATCTGGCTGGTCAACACGGTCTTCCGGTCGAGGAAGACCTTGTAATGGATGTGCGTGGTGCGCCCGCGATACCAGCCCGGATAGATGGTATCGAACGCCACGATCCCGTTGCCGTCCGTCATCTGCGTGCCGCGCAGGAAGGTCTGTCCGGTCGTGTCATTCGCGCGATCCGGGCCCATATCGGCATAGCCGGAATAGTCGCCCCGGGCGTCGCACTGCCAGATGTCGACGCGGGCATTCGCCACGGGCAGGCAATCGGCCGTGACCACCTGAAGCTGCATCCGCAGCTTCAGGCCGGGCCTGCCTTCGGTAATGTCCCGCCGAACGAGCTTGGGATCGATATAATAGGGTCCCTCGGTCGTTTCGGGCATCACCGCGCAGACATTGCCGGAGATCAGGCCCATGGTCGCTGCCGCCAGCGCCTGCGGCGAAGCGCCGGTGTTCCGGGCATCCGCTTCGGCGGCGTTCGCGCAGCCGGTCAGCACCGGCATGGCGACCGGCGCGGCAAGCAACGCCTTCAGCAGCGTCCGGCGATCGCCGCTGGCCTCTCCGGCGGGATTACCGATGTCCATCATGGTCTTCCTTTTTTGCTGGCGCATGGGTGTCGACCGGGGCCGGCATGGGCCTCCGGTCGACGGTCATCCGGTTCACCGGATCGCGTTGGTCACGACCGAGGAAATGATGTTGTTGCTGAGGCGGACCAGCAGGGCATCCTTGCCCGATTGCACCCAGCGATATCCCTTGGGTGCGCTCTGGAGCTTATAGGCTCGCGGGTCGCCGATCACCCGATAGTTGGTCGCCTTGTTCCGGTCGAAACGCTCGCCGCGCTTCCACTGGTGGGCCTTGGCGGTCTTGGCCGGGGCTTTGGCCTGGTGCGCGGACTGCTCATGGCGGGGCTGGTGCTGCTGGGGCTGCCCCGGTGCAGCCAGCACGGGGGTCGCCGTCAGCGTGGCGGCGGCGAGGGCGAGAATGAAGTTCTTCATGATGCGTCTCCTTGAAAATCCGTAACGCCTCGTGGGGCGTTGAGGAGAAAGTGCATCATGCCTGTCGCCAGAATTTCCCCGGGGAGCGGCAAAGTTGTCGCGATTTGTCGCGAAACGGATTTTATGCGGGCAGCGCGATGGTCGCGGCCAGCCCGCCCTTTGCCGGATCGGCTCGCTCCAGCCGCAATTCCCCGCCATGATTCTCGGCGACGCTGCGGGCAATGGCAAGGCCGAGGCCGACGCCCCCGGTATCGCGATTCCGTGACCCTTCCACCCGGTAGAACGGCTCCAGCACGCTTGCCATCTGGTCGTCCGGGATGCCCGGCCCTTCGTCGGCGATACGGATTTCGATGCCGTTGGACGTCGCCGTGACGCTGGCCGTGGCGCCGCCGCCATATTTGACGGCATTGTCGAGCAGATTGGTCACGGCGCGCCGCAGCAGATCGGGCTGAATCTCGGCGACCACGCGCGTCTGCGTCGCCATGGTGACGTCGCGCCCCAATTGCTGCTGTTCATCGACCAGCGTTTCGACCAGCGCGGCCACGTCCATCCGCTTGA
>JBFWMJ010000167.1:0-4466 GCA_050251675.1 Sphingobium sp. | reverse complement strand
CCCCGCACGCTGATCGAATATTGTTACCAGGACGATGCGCTGGGCGACCCGCTCGTATCCGACGAACATATCGCCTGCTTCGGATGGGCCACGCAGGACGAAATGCACGACATCGCCGACATGGCGATCCGCATCAATGATTTCATGTGCGGCCTGTTCGCCGGCATCGGCATTCGCCTCATCGATTTCAAACTGGAATTCGGCCGCCTGTACGATGGCGATTACAGCCGCATCATCCTGGCCGACGAGATCAGCCCGGACGGGTGCCGCCTGTGGGACACGGCCACCGGCGAGAAACTGGACAAGGATCGGTTCCGGCGCGACCTGGGCGGCGAGGTGGAGGCCTATCAGGAAGTCGCGCGCCGGCTGGGCCTGCTGCCCGAAGGAGCCGAAACCATGGTGCTCGACCTCGACACCCATCGCAAGAAACGCGGCAAGGATTAAGCGCAGGGCCGGCGCCCGGCCATCGCGCAGCGCCGCCCGCATGAAGGCATAATGGCTTGCCTCCCCGGTGCCCCCCGCCTAGGGGGTGGCCAGGACCCGCCCAAGGAGATCGAACCCGATGAAGGCCCGTATTTTCGTCACGTTGAAAGGCGGCGTCCTGGACCCGCAGGGCAAGGCGATTCATCATGCGCTGGAAGGGTTGGGCTTTGACGGCATCAACGACGTGCGCGCGGGCAAGCTCATAGAACTGGATCTGGCGGACGGGACCAGCGACGCGGATATCGACGCGATGTGCCGCAAGCTTCTGGCCAATACCGTGATCGAAAACTACCGCATCGAAAAGGCGGCCTGACATGAAGTGCGCGGTCATCGTATTTCCCGGCAGCAATTGCGACCGTGATCTGGCGGTGGCGTTCGAGGCTGCGACCGGCGCCCGCCCCGCCATGGTGTGGCACCGGGACGCCGACCTGCCCGACGGCATCGACGTGATCGGCGTGCCGGGCGGCTTTTCCTATGGCGACTATCTGCGCTCAGGCGCGATGGCGGCGCGATCCCCGATCATGCAGGCGGTCGCGAAAGCGGCCGATCGCGGCGTGGCCGTGCTGGGCATCTGCAACGGGTTCCAGGTGCTGACCGAAACCGGCCTGCTGCCCGGCGCGCTGTTGCGCAACGCCGGCGGGCATTTCGTCTGTCGCAATGTCGCGCTGACGGTCGAAAATGCCGGCACATCTTTCACCAGCCGTTACCGGACGGGTGAACGGCTGTCCCTTCCCGTCGCGCATCATGATGGCAATTATTTCGCCGACGCCACCACGCTGGACCGGCTGGAAGGCGAAGGCCGCGTGGCGTTCCGCTATGCGGAGGATGTGAACGGCTCCGCCCGCGCCATCGCCGGGGTGACGAACGCGGCCGGCAATGTGCTGGGCATGATGCCGCATCCCGAACGCGCGATCGATCCAACCCATGGCGGCACGGACGGGCGCAACCTGTTCGAAGGGCTGGTCCAGAGGCTGATGGAACGCGCCTGACATCCGGGACGGATGGTCGCGACCCGGGTTTTGGCTCCAGCGGCTTTTTGGCCTGGCGCGGCTAACCCGGCACCACCGATACGGTTAGGAACTGAAAGCGCGCTCCGTTTTGATGGTGCGGGCGGCGCCCCTGATCACGGACATCCCGATGATGACCACCGTGCGGGGCCCCGCCCAAATTGGTGACGGTGGCTTCGTTTGCCGATCCCGAATGATCGCCCAAGTCGCTCACCATTCGACCCTGCCGGCCTGCAAATGGCGATTTTTCTCGCTTCCGGTGCGCCTGTCGTAAGCAGGCCGCGCCCCGGATCACGAAAAACCGCCATTTTCGTCACGCCATCATCCGAATGTCGAACCGTCCATTCATGGCCCTGTGCGGTGGAGTCTGGATCGAACGATGAAAACCGGGCGATGGGATTTGATCTGCCCGCCCCCTGCCCGTCCAAGACGGGCAGGACTCTGCCCAACGGCGCCCGATCAGATCGAAAGGCGCCGCATGCGCCCGCCCCGGCTGTTCATGCGCGCCTCGCTATCGCCCGCCTACCCGCCGCGATGATAGTCATAGTCGTGAGCCCTGCCCTGTTGCTTGGTCAGGATCGCGCCGATGATCGTTCCGCCCGACCGGCGCAGGCGTTCCACCGCGACGCGCAGGCCGCCATGGTGATTGCGCCCCCATTCCACGATCAGCACCGTGGCCTGCGCCTTGCCGGACAGCAGCGGGGCGTCCGACAGGCCAAGGATCGGCGGTCCATCGATGAGGATGGTGTCATATTCCGTTTGCAGCGAATCGAGGACCGAATCGAACGCCCCTGTGGACAGGAGTTCGGCCGGGTTGGGCGGAATGGCGCTACAGGGCAGCACCGACAGCCCGTCAATCCCTGACGGGACGATCACCTCATCGGTCCTCGCCTGCCCGGTGATGACGTCGCTGATCCCCTTTGCCGGGGCCAGACGGAACAGGATATGCTGCATTGGCCGGCGCATGTCGCCATCGATGACGAGCACCCGCTTGCCCAGCCTGGCCAGCGCCACGGCCAGCGCATGCACGGTCGCCGACTTACCCTCTTCCGCCTGAGCGCTGGTTGCAAGGATAGAGCGCGGCAGGCCATCGACCGACGCCAGAAGGAGGGATGCGGCGATCGGCGCGAACGGATCGGCCGCTCCGCCTTCGCTCATCGCCGGAACAGCGCCCAGCATCGGGAGGTCGACCCGCTCGGCCAGCGTGTCCGCCGACGTCACCGCATCGTCGAAAATATGGCGACCCGCGACCAGCAGCAGGCCCAGCACCAGCCCGCCGAGCGAAGCGAGCAGCATGGTGGATCCGATATTGGGCGACGACGGCCGGGTCGGCACCGCCGCCCGGTCCAGCGCCTGGATGCGTCCGGCCTGGAAACCGGCCTGCGACGCCATGTCGCGATAACGCTGCAACAGGCTGTCGTGCAGCGCGCGATAGGTGCCGGCGGACCGTTCCAATATGCCGATCTGCACGCCGCGTCCCCGCTCGACCCGCGCGCGCTGCTCCAGCGCGGCGATCTCCGCCTCCAACTGCTTCTCGCCCCGCTGGGCGACATCATATCGTTCCTTCAGCGATGCGCGCAGGGTGTTGGCCATCTGCTGCGCCTGGTCGTCCAGCGCCGCCAGCCGCGCCCGTGCCTCGCGCATCTGCGGGTGGGCATCCTTGCGGAACTGGCGCTCTTCGACCACCGCGGCGCGTGCTTCGGCGCGCTGCACCAGCAATTGCTGCATCGCGCCGTTGCCCAGCACTTCGGGCAATGTATCGACGCTGGTCAGGCGCGCCGCTTCCCACCGTTTCTGTGCCGATATCCGGTCGGCGATCGCCTGCGCCCGGAACGCGTTGAGCTGTGCGAGCCGGGCCGACAGCGACGCGCCGTCCTCCACGACTTCGCTGTTGTCAGACGGTTCATCGCCGGCATCCGCCGCGCCGATCGCCCCCGCCCGCGCGGCGTAGGTAGCCAGGTCGCGCTCCGCCCGTTCCAGATCGCGCCGCGCTGCGTCCAGTTCGCCAAGCAGGAACCGCCGCGCCTGCACGCCCGATTCGAACCCGCGCTTGAGGTCCGCCCGGATCAGATTGTCGGCATAGCTGTTGGCAATGCGCGCCGACAGGACGGGATCGGCGCTCTGGAAGCTGATGGTCATGATCCGCGACCGACCGGGCAATGACACCTGAAGATTGTCACGCAGCAGGCGGACGACCGCTTCCGTTTCGACCTGCCGCTGGGTGAGTGAGCCCGCGCCCTGCATCGGCCGCCGGACGTTCATGCCCTTGAAGAAGGTCGGCGCGCCCACCAGCGCCAGATCGCGCGCGACATCTTCCGCCAAAGCGCGGCTGCGCAGGACTTCGACCTGGGTCTGCATCATCGAATCGATGTCACCCGACGCAACCGGCCGCGTTGTCGCGCCCGCACCGGCCGCTCCGGCGGGTATGTCCTCCACCTCGACCGACGCGGTAGCGCGGTAATCGGGCGTGGACAGTAGAATGAAGATAACGCCGGCCAGCATGCACAGCGCCATGGTCACGAACAGGATCACGCGATGCCGGCGCACGACCGCCCAGGCCGCCGCGCTGCCCGCCACGAACCGCGCCGCGCGTCCGCGCACCGACCATGCGCCGATGGCGTTGCCCGCCGCCATGCCATCCCCCTGCATCAGCGATGCCCGTCCAGCGCGATGAACCCCGCGGCGATGGCCGGCGCCGCAAGCAGGGTGCCGCCCAATATCGCCTTCGCACGGGACAGGCCGACGATCACCATGTCGCCCGGCAGGATTTCCGGGTCGGGCGCCGTGCCCCGGCGGATCGCGCCAAGGTCGAACATCGCGGCCTGCCGTTCGCCTTCCACATGCCGGACCACGACCACCTGCCCCAGCCGTGCGACACGAGTCGGCCCCTTCGCCATGGCGACCGCCTGGATCAGACCGATCCGCCCGGCTACGGGAAACAGGCCGGGTTCGCGCACTTCGCCATCCACCGTGATC
>JBFWMJ010000166.1:0-4506 GCA_050251675.1 Sphingobium sp. | reverse complement strand
GATATCAAGAGGAGGCTTAAGTTTGAGGGCCGCGAATGGACGGTGCCGGTGTTCGGAGCGCCGCGCGACGCACTGCGGCTGGGCCGCCGCCGGTGGGATGCTCCAAAGGCGGGAGAGGTCCTGGTGCGGGTAAAGGCTTGCGGCGCTGCCCTGCCGGATCTGCTGATGACGACCGGCGTGTATCCGCTGACCCCCGTGGCCCCCGTAACGCCGGGGCAGGAAGTGGCTGGGGAAGTGGTCGCGGTGCCGACCGGGTCGGCCTATCAGCCTGGCGACCGGATCATGGGATGCACCACCTTCACGACGGGCGCGGGCGGTTATGCCGACTATAGCTATGTCACCGTATCGCGCAGCGCCCTGATCCCGGACGGCATGTCGGACGTCGATGCGGCGGGATTTCCGGTCGCGTTCCGTACGGCCTATTCGGTGCTTGTGGAGCGGGTTCCGGTGCTGCCAGGGCAAGTTGTGCTGGTGCTCGGCGCGGCGGGCAGCTCCGGGCTTGCCGCGATCAAGCTGGCCAAGGCGCTGGGCGCCACCAGCATCGCGGTCGTCAGTTCTGACGAAAAGGCGGAATTTTGCACCCAGATCGGCGCGGACCACGCGCTGAATTACAATGCGGTCGATCTGGTCGAGGAAGTGCTGCGGCTGACCGGCGGACGCGGCGCGGACATTATCTTCGATCCTGTTGGCGGGACCTTTTGCGAACAAGCGGTGCGCGCCATCGCGCGGTTCGGGCGGCTTGCGCTGATCGGCTTCGCGAGCGGGGAATGGCCAAGGCTCGACCCGTTGGATATGGTGATTCGCAACTATACGGCCGTTGGCGTATTCGCCGGCGGCTTCACCGAGGAAGAGGACAGGGCGGCCTATGCCGCATTGAGCGATATGGTCGCGCAAGGTCGTCTGACATCCGCCGTCACGCGGACATTCGCGCTGGATGATCTGCCCGATCTCATCCAGCTTCTGCAGGATGGCGCGCCTCCGGGGAAATTCGTCGTCACCACCTAGCGGTGTCGGCTGTTCCATGGCGCCGCGCGCGATACTGAATTTGCACAGGAGAGACGACAATGACATCGCAGACCCCGGCGGGCAAACTCGTATCGGCCTTTGGCGACCCTGATACCATGCGGGCGATGTACGCCCCCCATGTGGAATGGTCGCTGTCCGCATCCCTGAATTTGCCCCGGCCCATGAAGGGGATAGAGGCGGTATCGGCTTTCAACAGGGAAGTCTGGACCACCCATTATCGCCCGGATTGCGTGGTAACCATCCTGGACGAAACCGGCGACGACCGCGTCAGTTCAGCGCGCTTCATCTATCGCGCGCATTCGAACGCGACCAACACGATCTATGAGAATGAATATACGATCTTCGTGCGATCCGGCCCGGACGGGATAACGGAGGTCTTCGAAGGACTCGACACGGCGTTTGTCCTGGAGTTTCTGTCCGGTCGGCCGATCGGGTCCACCGCCGCCACGCTACCCGGGGCAGCGGACGCCGGTTGAGACTGCCCCCGGTTTTTCAGGAGAACCCAATGCGGCTTGCCAAGCCTTTTTTTGACATCGGCATAACGGTGCGTTCGGCCGACAGCGTTTCCTCATTCTGGCGAGAACAGGTGGGTGCGACCTTCGATCATCTTCTGGAAATTTCGGAAACCCACGTCCAGCATCGCTATGATCTGTTTGGATCCGTGCTGAAGATCAATGCGCCGGGGGACATTCCCGAAACGCTGCCAAGTGGCTATCATGAACTGCTGGTGGCGCGGCCAGGACTGACCGAACCGCGCCCGCTGGTCGATCCGGAAGGGAACCGTGTCACGCTGGTTCCTCGGGGATATCACGGCGTTACCCAGATCGGGCTGATCCTGCGCGTTCGCGACGTGGGCGCCCATAGCCGGTTCTTTCGCGAGGCGCTCATGCTGCCGCCGCTGGATGACGAATCCTTTCAGGCTGGTGAGGGCGTGTTCATTCTCGAACAGTCATCGTCTGCGCCGAGCGATGCCGAAATCAATGGGCCGGGTATGCGCTATACGACCCTGCAGATTTTCGACGTGCGGGCCGAACATGAGCGCTTTCTTGCGGCAGGTGGCAGGGCGGGCATGCCGATCCAGCAGCTTCGCGATGTCGCCCGTTTTGCCATGGTGCGCGATCCCGACGGCAACTGGATAGAATTGTCCCAGCGGGCGTCACTGACGGGTCCCCTGGACGACGCGGAATAGAGGGTGGCACAGGTTGATCCGATCGGAACCGCTTCATGGCAGAGCAGGGCGATGGAGGCGCGAGCAACAAGCGCGTCTCTCCGCCATGGCGGTCGGCGCCTTGGCTATATCGTTTATCCATCCCCTGCGGCTGCTCCCGGCATACCGCTCATCCTCATCCATGGCTTCATGGCCCATGCCCATTGGTGGGACGCCGTCGCTCCTTATCTGGCGGAAAACCGAAAAGTCGTGGCCATCGATCTGGCCGGCATGGGCGATAGCGACCCGCAGTCGCCCTACCGTTATGCGACATTTGTTGATGACGTGCTGGCCATTCTCGACACATTGCGGATCGAGCGCTGCGCGATCGCGGGGCATAGTTTCGGCGGTCTGATCGCCGGTCTTTTCTGTGCCGCGCATGGCGCGCGTGTGGCGCGCTTCATCGCCATCGATTCCAATCTGGGTGTGTTCAGCCAGCGCGCGAATGTCGATACCAGCGTTAATCGCCGCTATTATCCAACCCTGGAAGCCGCACTGTCCCGGTTCAGGCTTGTACCGCCCAGCCTGGCCGCCGACCCCGTCATCAGCGATCACATCGCCCGACGGTCCGTGGTCAGGCATCCCGAGGGCTGGACCTGGAAATTCGATCCGAAGATCGTCCCCGACCTTTCGCAGGACGACAAGGCGCTCGACCTTGCGGACATAAGCGTACCGACGGACTACATCTATGGCCAGTTCAGCGATATAGCCACGTCCGCCCTGGTCGAGCAGGTGACGGCACGCCTGCCGCAGCTTCGGCATGTCATTTCGATTCCGGAATGCAATCATCACACCATGGTGGAGCAACCCATCGCGCTGGTCGCCCTCATCCGTTTCCTGTTGCAACAGGATTGAATGCGCGCCGGATAGCGGCGCATTTTTTCATCCCTGGATGCCGGAGGCGCGGCGGAGAAGCGTCAGCATGTCGTCCGCGCTTTGGACGAGGCGCGGATTGGTACGCCCCCAAATATCCTGAAAGGCATAGCGCGCGATCATCGGATGATCGGCGGGATCCACGCCGACCTCGGCCAGCCACCTTGGCAGCCCGAGACCTCGAATGAAAGCGTCAAGGCTCGCCCCAAGGCCGTTTCCCCTATCGCCAAAGCATGCCGCGGCGCGATCATGGCCATGGGTTTCGACGGCCGCATTCCAGATCTGGACCGTCGGCGCCATGACGCAGGACGTATAGCCGTGGGGTACGCCGCAATAGCCGCCAAGCGCGTGGCCGATGGCGTGACTGGCGCCCATCGGCACGCCGCCGATGATCGGCAGGATGGCATGCCATGCGCCGATCTGGCATTTCAGCCGCGCGTCGAGATCGGCGGGCGTGGCTTTCACTTGCGGCAGGGCGTTGGTCAGCAAGCGCAGTCCGCTCTCGGCAAGGCCGTCGGCATGGTCGTTGGACCGCAGCGACACGAGTGTTTCGACGGCATGATCCACCGCCCGGACGCCGGTGGACAGCCATAGCCATTCCGGGGTGTGGAGGGTGATGGACGGATCGAATATGATGCAGGCCGGGGTCATCGCTGGATGGGTAAAACCCTGCTTCTGACCGGAAGCTTCGTCCGTCAGGCCTGACAGCGGATTGAATTCGCCGGCCGACAATGTCGTGGGCACCACGATCACGCGTACATCCGGCCCCGCCACCAGCTCGGACACGACCCGGCCCGCTGCGTCATAGCGAACGCGCAGCGGATCGAGGTCGGCCGCCGTCCGGACCTGGTGCCGCAGGCACAACGCCAGGATTTTCCCGGCGTCGGCCAGCGACCCTCCACCGACGACGACGATCATGTCGGCATCGACATCCAGTGCGCGGTTGCTGGCCGCCAGCAGGTCCATCTTCGGCACATGCGCCCCGATACCCCAGTGGGTCGCCGCATGCCGACTGCCGAGCGCATGGGCGATGCGTTCGATTTCGTCCGTTTCCCGCGCCAGGTGACTGCCGACCAGCAGGAACACACGCCGCGCGCCGCGCGCTTCGGCCTCCTCGAGGATCACGGCGGCGGCGGGCATACCCAACGCGACCCGCTCGATCGCGCTGCCCGCGACGCTGGCTGCGCGCATCATGCGTCGAGCCAGTAGCCCGTTTCGCCACGCACCAGCCTGCCGGCCGTTGGCCCGCCGAAATGCGTGCCGATGATCAGGGTGGGAGTGTCGGCGAACATGTCCATGAACGACTGTCGCGTTTGTTCGGACTCCATGGCATCATAGTCGAAGGCGGAGGCCCATTCGGGACGCGCGATCTGGCAGGGAGGGTGCATCATGTCACCCGT
>JBFWMJ010000165.1:0-4866 GCA_050251675.1 Sphingobium sp. | reverse complement strand
GCGACCAGGACGCAGGACAAGCTGGAGCGCCCGGCATAGGCGCCGGCTCGCCGCCCTGCCCTGATACCGCTACCCCGCCGCCCTGACGAGTTCCGCCCACCCGGTTTCGTTGATCACCTCTATACCCAGCGCGGCGGCCTGTTTCAGCTTAGTTCCCGCACCTGGGCCGGCCACCACCAGGTCGGTCTTCGCGCTGACAGACCCCACCGCCTTGGCGCCCAGCCGCTCAGCCTGCGCCTTGGCCTCGTCGCGGCTCATCGTTTCCAGCTTGCCGGTGAACACCACCGTCTTGCCCGTCACTCGGCTGGCGGTGGTTTCGACGACATAGGCGGGCGGCGATACCTGCGACAACAGGTCGTCCCACGCGTCGCGATTATGGGGCTCATGGAAAAAATCGGCGAGCGCATGCCCCACGGCCGGACCGACATTGTCGACGCCCACATGCGCGGCAATCGCCTTGTCCAGCCGGTTGCGGAACCGGCTTTCCTCCTCATCGCCAATGCGTTCCGCGGCATCCCGCAGGGCAATGATCTCCTCCGCCAGCGTACGGATCGCGGGCAGTGTGGCATAGCGTTTCAACAGGTCACGCGCCGTCACGACACCGATATGGCGAATGCCCAGCCCGAACAGCAGGCGGGCGGCGTCGGGTGCGCGCTTCGCCTTGATCGCGGCGAGCAGGTTGTCGACCGATCGCTCCTTCCACCCCTCACGCGCGAGCAGGGCGGTGCGATGCGACTTCAGCCGGAAGATATCGGCCGGCTCCCTGATCCAGCCCAGATCGAGAAATTCCTGAATCGACTTCTCGCCCAGCCCCTCGATATCCAGCGCGCCGCGGCTGACGAAATGGCGCAGCCGCTCGAACCGCTGCGCCGCGCAGATCAGGCCGCCGGTGCAGCGGATATCGACCTCGCCCTCCTCACGCACCGCTTCCGATCCGCAGACCGGGCAATGATCGGGATAGGAGAACGGCGCGCGCTCCTCCCCCCGGGTCAGATTGTCCACCACCTGCGGAATGACGTCGCCGGCCCGCTGGACGACGATGCGATCGCCCGGCCGGACGCCCAGCCGGGCGATCTCGTCCGCATTGTGCAGGGTGACGTTGGACACCACCACCCCGCCCACCGTCACCGGCGTCAACCGGCCAACGGGGGTCAGCTTGCCGGTGCGCCCGACCTGAATGTCGATCGCCTCCAGCGTCGTCTGGGCACGCTCGGCAGGAAATTTATGGGCAATGGCCCAGCGCGGCGCCTTGGCCACGAAGCCCAAACGCTGCTGCCAGTCCAGCCGGTCAACCTTGTAGACCACGCCGTCAATGTCGAAGGGCAGGTCCGCCCGTTTCGCCTCTATGTCCCGATAATGGGCAAGGGCCGCGTCCAGCGCGTCGACCCGCACCAGCATGTCGGACACCGGCACGCCCCATGAGGCGATGGCCCGCATGACGCCGATCTGCGTGTCGGCGGGCACCGCGCTATGCTCCCCCCAGCCATGGGCCAGAAAGCGCAGCGGACGGGTGGCGGTGACGGCCGCGTCCTTCTGCCGCAACGATCCGGCGGCCGCATTGCGCGGATTGGCGAACTGGCGCGCTTTCTCCACCTCGTCCGCCTCGGCCAGCAGGCGGGCGTTGAGCGCGGTGAAATCCGCCTTCGCCATATAGACCTCTCCCCTGATCTCGAACAGGTCGGGGACGTCGGCGCCGGTCAGCGTCTGCGGGATGTCGCCGATGGTGCGGACATTGGGCGTCACATCCTCCCCCATGGCGCCGTCGCCGCGCGTGGCGGCCAGCACCAGCGCGCCATTCTCGTACCGCAGCGAGCAGGACAGACCGTCAATCTTCGGCTCCGCCGTCAGCGCGACCGGCGCATCCTCCGGCAACGCAAGGAAACGGCGGACCCGGGCGACGAATTCAACGATATCCGTGTCGGCAAAGCCGTTGTCGAGGCTCATCATGCGTACGGCATGCATGACCTTGCGCAGCGCCGAGGTCGGCACGGCGCCGACCTGACGTCCTGGCGAATCGGTTCGCACCAAATGCGGAAAGGCCGCTTCGATCGCGCTGTTTTCCCGGATGAGCGCGTCATAGTCCGCGTCGCTGATCTCCGGCAGGTCCTCGTCATGATAGAGCCGGTTGTGCCGCGCGATCTCCTTCGCCAGCCGCATCAGGCGGTTGGCGGCGTCCGCTTCGGAAAGGGTGTTGGGGTCAGTCATGCGCCCGTCCTGCTGTAATGGCATTGCACTGCGCCCCTACATCCCCTCCAGCAATCGGCCCGCCTGCGCGCGTGCTTCGTCAGTGATCTCCGCGCCGGACAGCATGCGGGCGATTTCCTCGCGCCGTTCGGCTGTGCCCAGCGCGCGCACGCTGGTGCGGGTCACGGTGCCGCCTTTCTCGTCGGCGCTCGTCTTGGCGATCAGCATGTGCGCCGCCCCCCGCGCCGCAACCTGCGGGCTGTGGGTGACGACAAGGATCTGATTGTCCCGCGCCAACCGTGCCAGCCTGTCCCCGATCGCGGAGGCAACCGCGCCGCCCACGCCCCGGTCGATCTCGTCAAAGATGAGCGTGTCCGCCCCGCCCTGTTCGGCCAGCGCGACCTTGAGCGCCAGGATGAAGCGCGACAGTTCGCCGCCGGACGCGATCTTCACCAGCGGCGCGAACGGCGCGCCGGGATTGGTCGAAATCTCGAACTCCACCCGGTCCATCCCCCCCGCACCCCATTGCGCCCGGTCGAGCGGCGCGACCAGAGTGCGAAACCGCGCCGCATCCAGCTTGAGCGGAGCCAGTTCGCCGGTCACCGCCGCGTCCAGCCGGCCCGCCGCCACCTGCCGCTGCGCCGACAACGCCCGCGCCGCCGCCACATAGGCGCTTTCCTTCGCCGCGACGTCCGCTTCCAGCGCGGCGACATGTTCTTCGCCGCCCTCAATCGCCGCCAGCCGCGCTGCCATTTCCTCACACAGCGCCGCCAGCGCATCGGGGTCGACCCGATGCTTGCGGGCCAGGCCGCGCAGGTCGAACAACCGCGTCTCGATCGCGTCGAGCCGCGCGGGATCGAAACTCAGCGCGTCGGCCGCGCCCGCCAGACGGTCCTCCGCCTCCCCCGCCTCGATCAGCGCGCGATCCAGAGCGGCCAATATGTCGGCCAGCGGCGCATATTCCGCCACGATCCGGTCCAGCCGTCGCGCCGCCTGCCTCAACTGCGCCAGCCCGCCGTCCGACCCGGTCAGACATTGGGTAACGACCGACAGGTCATCGGTCAGCCGCGCGCCCTTCTGCATCAGCGCCCGTTCTTCCGCCAATATCGCTTCTTCGCCCGGTTCCGGCGCAAATTGCGTCAGTTCGGCCACCGCATGCGTCAGGAAATCCCGGTCCCGCTCCGCATCCTCCACCGTGGCGCGCGCCTGCGCCAGTTCATCCACCGCCTCGCGCCAGACTTCATGCGCGATGGCAACCGCTTTCGTATCGCACCGGCCATAGCCATCGAGCAACGTCCGGTGCCCGCGCGGATTGAGCAACCCGCGATCGTCATGCTGGCCATGGATTTCCACCAGCGCGCCGCCGATCTCCCTCAACAAGGCGGCCGAGCAGGCCTGATCGTTGAGGAATGCGCGGCTGCCCCCATCGGCCTTTACGACGCGCCGGATCAACAGCGGCTCCCCCGGCTCCAGCGCGATACCATTGTCCGCGATCAGGGCGCCGACGCGGTGCCCGGCATCCGGCATATCGAAGGTGGCGGTGACGCTGGCCTGCGCTTCACCACTCCGCACCAGGCCGCTGTCGGCCCGCGCGCCCAGCGCCAGACCCAGCGAATCGAGCAGGATCGACTTGCCCGCCCCGGTTTCGCCGGTCAACACGCCAAGGCCCGGCCCGAAATCCAGGTCCAGCGCCTCGATCAGGACGACGTTACGGATCGAGAGGGCCGTCAGCATGACGTTCAGTCCCGGATGTCACACCTCCGCGAACCGGCGCGAACCGGCGCGGCGGAAAGGGATGATCAGGCTTCCCCGCCATGCGCGCGGATAAGCTTGAACGACCGCTCATACCATTTGCTGCCCGGATAGTTCGCGCCCAGCACCGCCGCCGCTTTCCGTGCTTCTTCGGGAACACCCAGAGCGAGATAGCTTTCAACCAGCCGCTCCAGCGCTTCCGGCGTGTGAGTCGTCGTCTGATAGGTATCGATTACCGTGCGGAAACGCAGCGTAGCGGCCAGCCACTGGCCGCGACGCTGGTAAAAGCGCCCGACCTCCATCTCCTTGCCCGCCAGATGATCGTTGACAAGGTCAATCTTAAGCCGGGCGTCGGCCGCATAGCGGGTTTCGGGATAGCGGCGGATCAGTTCGCCCAGCGCGTCAAGCGATTGCTGCGTGATCTTCTGGTCGCGGGTGATGTCGGCGATCTGCTCATAATAGCAGAGCGCAATGAGATAATAAGCGTAGGGCGCGTCCTTATTGCCGGTATGGATCGCCAGGAAACGCTGCGCCGCGCCGATCGACTCGTTATAATTGCGATTCATATAATAGCTGAACGCCGACATCAGCTGTGCCCGCCGCGCCCAGGGCGAATAGGGATGCTGGCGCTCCACTTCGTCGAACAGGGCGGCGGCCAGCTTGTACTGGCCGCGATCCAGTCGAAATTTTCCCGCATTATACAGCGTGGACACGTCGCGCGCGACATATTGGGTGTCCGCCTTGTTCTTCGACGTCGAACAGGCCGCAAGCGTGACCAGGACGGTGGCGGCGCCGATGCGCAGGATGGTTTTCGTCAGCATGGCCGGGTCATAGCGGAGCGAAAGGCCCACGCCAAGCGGCAGAATGGCATGACGGCGCCGGAGAATGACATGAGCACAGCCCCGCACCATTTCGCCGCACGCCTCCGTT
>JBFWMJ010000164.1:0-4964 GCA_050251675.1 Sphingobium sp. | reverse complement strand
TTCAACTTCGCCTATTACCGGGCCAATATCTCCGACTTCCAGGCGTCCTCGGTCGTCGCGCTGCCGCTGCCGGGCGGCGGCACGCTCAATTCGTCGATCGTCGCCAACGCGGCCAAGGCGCATACCGAAGGGTTCGAGGCGGAACTGGTCGTCATCCCGGTGCGCGGCCTGACGCTCAGCGCCAATTACGACCATTTCAACGGTGCGTTCGACGAATTTGTAGGCCCGTCCAACTTCCCGGTCGGCAGCCTGCTCGATTTCAAGTTCAACACGCCCAACGACACGCTGAACCTCAACGCCTCCTATCAGATGGACCTGCCCTCCGGCTGGGGCGAGACGCTGGGCTTCACCGTCAACTATTACTGGCGCGGCGACACGCTGATCTCGACCGCGGCGTCGGTGCCCAATGCGATCACCACCGAGCCGTCCTTCGACACCGTCGACCTGCGTCTCGACTGGAAGCGCGTCGCCGACACCGGGCTGGACCTGTCGCTGTTCGTGCGCAATGTCGGCGACACCCGCTATCGCACCGGCATGTCCAGCTCCGCGGCGGCCTTCACCCTCGCCACCTCCTATTATGGCGAGCCGCGCACCTATGGGCTGAAGCTGCGCTACGCCTTCTGATCGCGGCGGGACCCCGGCCTGCGCAAGAAAAGGCCCCCACTTCCGGTCGGGAGTGGGGGCCTTCCCTTTTTCCGCGCGGGAACGGCGGTCAGCGCGCGCCGAGCCGGATCGGCATCGGGAACGGCCGTGTCGCGATGGCGACGGCCTTTTCCTCGGAATAGAAATTGCGCAGGCTCTCTATCCCTTCGCGGCCGACGCCGGATTCCCCGACGCCGCCGAACGGCATGCGCAGGTCGAACATCACCGGCGAATTGACCATCAGCCCGCCGGTGCGCATGCCCTGCGCGGCGGCCATCGTCTCATCGAGCCGGTTGGTCCAGAGATAGCCCGACAGGCCGTAGCGGCTGTCATTGGCGATCGCGATCGCTTCCTCGAACCGGCCATAGGTCAGGATCGTGGCGACCGGGCCGAAAATCTCCTCCTGACAGACGCGCGCGCCCGACGATCGCGCGCGCAGCACGGTGGGCTGCATGAAATAGCCCCGGTCCCTGTCGGCGCGCTTGCCGCCGCAGAGCGGGTCCACATCGTCCTGCGGCGCGCAGAAGGAGAGGACATGGCGCAGATGCGCCTCGAAGGCGAGCGGCCCCATTTCGGTTTGCGGGTCGGCCGGGTCGCCGACGCGGATCGCCCGTGCCCGCTCGACAAAGGCTTCGATGAACCGGCCGGCTATGTCCTCCTGAACGATGATCCGCGATCCTGCGAAGCACATCTGCCCGGCATTGGCGAAGATGCCGAGCAGCGAGCCATCGAGCGCGGTGTCGAAGTCGGCGCTGTCGGACACGATATTGGCCGACTTGCCGCCCAGTTCCAGATCGCATTTCCTGAAGCCCTGCGCCGCCGCAAGCATGATCTGCCGCCCCGCCGCGCCGCCTCCGGTGAAGGACACCAGCCCGACATCGGGATGCGAGGAGAGCCGGGCGCCCGTCACCGGGCCGCGGCCATTGACCAGATTGACGACGCCGGGCGGCACGCCCGCCTCGGTCAGCAGCGTCATGAAGCGCGCCAGCGCCAGCGGCGTATGCTCCGATGTCTTGATGACGCAGCTGTTGCCGAAGGCCAGCGCGGGCGCGATCTTCGACGTCGCGAGCATCAGCGGCGCATTCCATGGCGTCAGCAGCGCGCAGACCCCCACCGGCTCGCGATGGACATAGCGCTGGTGCAGATCGTCGGTCTTCACCGCCCGCTCGGCCGCCTGGCTGAGATGGTCCGCGTAGAAGCTGAAATTGCGGATGACCCGCGCCGTGACCATGCCCCTGGCCTGGCTGGTGGGGATGCCGAGGTCCATCGTTTCCAGCGCGCAAAGCTCGTCCGCATGCTCGGCGGTCAGCGCGCAGATGCGGCGAAAGACCGTTGCCCGCTGCTCGGCGCTCAGGCGGCGCCAATGGCCTGCCGCGAACGAAGCCTTGGCGGCCGCGACGGCGCGGTCCACCTCCGCCTCGTCGGCTTCGAACAGGATGCCGATTTCCTCCTCCGTTGCCGGATTGATCACCGGCAGGCGATGGGCGTTCGCGCGCGGCGCGACGAAGGCGCCGTCGATGAAGCTCGTGATCTCGCGGCTCATGGCGCCCAGATCCCGCCGTTCACATGCAGCACCTGCCCGGTGATGTAGCTGGCCGCCGGACCCGCGAGGAACAGGATCGGCCCGGCCATTTCCCTGGGATTGCCCAGCCGCTTGAGCGGCACGATCTGATGATAGCTGCCCTGATTGATATTGTCGCCTTCGCGCTTCTCCCGGCCCGTGCCGCCTTGCAGGAAGGCGGTGTCGAACACGCCGGGGGAAATGACGTTGACGCGGATGCCGGGGGCGTTCTCGGTCGCCAGCGCCTTGCCGAGCGCGACCACGCCCGCCTTCGATGCGGCATAGGGCGCGACGCCGGGCCATACCACCCGATGCCCGAAGGTGGAGGAGATCAGCACGATGCTGGCATTGTCGCCCTTTTCCAGCAGCGGCAATGCGGCGCGGGCGACGAGGAACATGCCGCGCAGGCAGCAGTCGGTGATCGCGTCCCATTCCGCCACCGGCATGTCCTTGATCAATATGGGTTCGCCGGTATAGCCGGCGAGGTCGACCAGCGTGTCGAGCGCGCCCCAATGCCGTTCGATCTCCGCGAAGGCGGCGGTGACGGAAGCCTCGTCGCTGACATTGCAGGCAAGCGTCAGTTCGGCTTCGGCCGGGGCCTGCGCGATCGACCGGTCCAGATCGAGCACCGCGACCCGCAGCCCGGCCTCGACCGCCGCGCCGACGAGCGCCCTCCCCATGCCGCCGCATCCGCCGACGACCGCGATCCGGGTGCCGGGAGGGGGAAGAAAATCGACCAATGCCATTAAGTCTCTCCTTGCCAAGAGGATCCGTGACCGATCCATGGAAAGGAATATGCATGGGGAAAAGAAGGGCAGGGGTCAATATATTTGATTGATCAAATATCTTATGCGCTGTGGCTTGAGTCGGTCGCCTCGCCCGAATGCAGATAGGCGGCCCAGTGCGCCGCCACCGGGCGCGCCGTCCTCGCATGGTGCTATCGCTGTCGTATTTCCTTCAGTCATGTCCGCACTCTTCGTTCATCTCATCATTCTCTTAGGTATCATTCTCATAGGTATCGAGCGCGGCCCGGATGGCGATCAGCGCGCTCTTGAGCTGCCGGAAGACATCGGATTTGCTCCACTGGTCGCCGCCGCGACCTGATCATAGGTTTCGCCGCGCAGGCTGGTTCATGCAAAAATACGCTCCTTCGACAGAGAAACGTATCCGGGCGTCATTCCTTCCAGATCCTGCCCTTTTCTTTTCAGTTCGTCGTCAAGGAAGGAGCGGGTCCGCCGCATATGGCGCGGTAAGGAATACCGCCCGATGCCGCTGCTCGTCAAATATGCCGGGGCAGGCGATAGGGCCGGAAAATGCCGAGTGAAGCCTTTTCGAAGAGGATTCGAAGCGTTTCACTCCCGCGTGGCGCATTCCAGTGCAAAGCCCAGCTGTTGCAGATGCAGCGCCGGGCCGACATGGTGGAAATCCATGCAGTGGCCCGTCCTCGCGACCATTCGCGCATCCACCAGCGGCGATGCCGTCAGGGCCTTTGCAAATCCACGGATCTCATCTTCACTGACGATCCACAGATTGTCCCGCTCGGCCTGCCGATAGTGGACGGGAATGCCGATCGCGCCCAATATCCCGGCCGCCGCTCCGTGCCACCATCCGGTGATGGCCAGCAGCTCGGGCTTGACCGCCGGGGCGTCGGCTTTCCGGCTCGCGGCGGGCATGTCGGCGGCATAGCTGCCGGGCGGGCCGAACATCACCTTGTCCTTGATATCGCTCGGCAGTTCCACATGAAGCTGGTCGGGAAGCGCGCTCCACCGTTCATGATCGCCGGGGTTGGTGTTCAACCCGATGCCCGAAACGGCCAACCCCAGCAGGGGGAGCCTGCCCGGCCTGCTCGCCACGGTCGCGGCAATGGCGGCGCCGATCGAATGCCCTATCAGGAACAGTCCCGAACAGCCTGCGCCATGGCGATCCCAAATTTCCGCCAGGGCATCCACCAGAAATGCCGCCTGACCGGCAATGTCCATCAGATCGGGCGAAAGGGCAGGACTGTCGCCATGGCCCGGCCGGTCGATCGCAATCGCCGGAATGCCGTTCGCGTCCGCGGCAGCAAGCAGCGACCGTCCGGGCAGGTCGAAATAGGCGGACGAATAGCTGCCGCCGTGAATCGCCACGACAAGAGGCTGACCGTCATGGCGCCGCTCCATGCCCGGCGTGGATCGTCCTGAAAGCGACGGGATTATCTGTCCCACATTCCACTCCATTCTCGCGTTAAATAGGGTGCCTCATGTCCGCCTCCGGGGTGGAGGCGGACACAGCAGCTTTATCGTCCAGGGTTTCGGCACGGATCATCTGCTCGAAGGCCCGGCGGCCGAGCACGCATATAGTGTCGGCGCGCAACAGCAGCTCGCCCGGCCGGATGGCGGGTCACCTCGCTGGCCCATGCCGCGACATACCATTGGTTGCGCGGGGCAAAAAACCCATCGGCCAAAGGTTACATGGCGCTTACCTCTCTATTTCCGGATTATGCTGCACCGTTCAGAATTCGTCGAGGTCGCGGCCCAGAATGACCGGTCCCCGGAATGTCTCCCGGACACCGCGCGTATAGCGCGGCGGGTCGATAGGCTCGTCGGTAACCGGCGCTACGTGGGACAACACCACCATGCCGACCCCGGCCTTCGCCGCCAGCTTGCCGATCTCGGCGGGCACCAGATGCTCCTCGACCATATGCTTGACCAGCGGCGCGAGTTGCTCGTCGCTCACCGCATATTGCCGCTTCAACATCCTGTTGGTGGCGTCGATGTCGATG
>JBFWMJ010000163.1:0-4970 GCA_050251675.1 Sphingobium sp. | reverse complement strand
CTTGCGACATATTCGTGACCGAGGCGACCTTTGGCCTGCCGGTCTTCCGCCATCCCGATGTCGGCAGCGAGGTCGACCGGCTGATCGCGGCCCTCCACGCCAATCCCGACCGCTGCGTGCTGGTCGGCGCCTACGCACTGGGCAAGGCACAGCGGCTGATGTGCGAACTGCGCGAACGCGGCCATCACGACCCGATATTCATCCACGGGGCGCTGGAACGCATGTGCGCGCTTTACGCCGAATTCGGCGTCGACATGGGCGCGTTGCGGCCGGCCACGGGACTCGCGGCGAAAGAGATGCGCGGCCATATCGTCATGGCGCCGCCCTCCGCGCTCAACGACCGCTGGAGCCGCCGCCTGCCCGACCCGATCACCGCCATGGCGTCGGGCTGGATGCGGGTGCGCCAGCGGGCAAGGCAGAGGAACGTGGAATTGCCGCTGGTCATTTCAGACCATGCCGACTGGGACGAACTGACCGCCACCATAGAGGAAATCGCCCCAAGCGAGACATGGATCACCCATGGGCGGGAGGAGGCGCTGCTCCATTGGTGCATGACGCGCCAGATCAGGGCGCGCGCCCTGGCGCTGGTCGGGCGCGAAGATGAGGAGGAAGGGTGAATGCGTGCTTTTTCTCGCCTTCTCGACGGCCTCGTCTATACCCGGTCCCGCAACGGCAAGCTGGACCTGATCGCCGATTATATGCGCGCCGCGCCCGACCCGGATCGGGGCTGGGCGCTGGCGGCGCTGACCGGCGATCTGGACCTCAGGGCCGTGAAGGCGTCGGCCATAGGCGCCATGATCCGCGAGCGCACCGATCCTGTCCTGTTCGAGATGAGCCGCGATTATGTCGGCGACCTTGCCGAAACGGTCGCGCTGCTGTGGCCCAAACGCACCGATCAGCCGGGCGAGGTCGATGATGGATCGCTGACCCTGTCGGCGGTGGTGGACCGGCTGCACGCCGTCAGCCGCGCGGACGCGCCGGCGGAACTGGCGCGTATGATGGATCATCTCGACGCGTCGGGCCGCTTCGCCCTGCTCAAACTGGCCACCGGGGGCCTGCGCGTCGGCATTTCGGCCCGGCTGGCCAAGACCGGGTTCGCGCGGGCGTTCGCTCTCGTTGTGGACGATGTGGAGCAGATCTGGCACGCGCTGGCCCCGCCTTATGCCGCCCTGTTCGCATGGGCGGAAGGGCGCGGGCAGCGCCCCGACCCGGCGGGCACGCCCCATTTCCGTCCCTTCATGCTGGCGCATCCGCTGGAAGACAGGGTGGTCGACCTCACCGACTATGCCGCCGAATGGAAATGGGACGGCATCCGGGTCCAGATCGTCGGCACGGGCACGCAGACCCGGCTGTACAGCCGGGCGGGCGACGATATCAGCGGCAGTTTCCCGGACATCGCCGCCGCCTTTACCGGCCACGCGGTACTGGACGGCGAACTGCTGGTGAAAGGGGATGTCCAGGGCGGGGAAGCAGCCAGCTTCAACGCCCTTCAACAACGGCTGGGCCGCAAGACGGTGAGCGCAAGGATGCTGGACGACTTTCCCGCTTTCGTGCGGCTGTACGACATATTGCTCGACGAGGAAGAGGATCTGCGCGCGCACCCCTGGACGGAAAGACGCGCCCGCCTCGAAACCGTCGTCCCGCGCCTTGACCCCGCGCGCTTCGATATTTCCGCCCTGATCGATGCGCCCGATTTCGGCGCGCTGGCCGATATCCGCGCCGCCGCCCGTGACGCGGCGATCGAAGGGGTGATGCTCAAGCGCCGCGACAGTCCCTATCTGGCGGGGCGCAAGGCGGCGTTATGGTATAAATGGAAACGCGATCCGCTGACCGCCGACTGCGTGATGATGTATGCCCAGCGCGGTCACGGCAAGCGGTCCTCCTATTATTCGGACTATACGTTCGGCTGCTGGACGGAGGATGGTGCGTTGTTGCCGGTGGGCAAGGCCTATTCGGGCTTCACCGACGAGGAACTGAAATGGCTCGACCGCTTCGTGCGGACCAATACGGTGGGACGCTTCGGTCCGGTGCGGGAGGTGGAAAAGACGCTGGTGCTGGAGGTCGCGTTCGATTCCATCCATGAAAGCAGGCGGCACAAATCCGGTCTTGCCATGCGCTTTCCCCGCATTGCGCGGATCAGGCGCGACAAGCCGGCGCATGAGGCGGACAGGGTGGACGGGTTGCGGCGCCTGATACGGTGAGACCGGGCCGCATCGGACGGATATGGGAGATGCGCCGGAGCGCGACAGGCGACGCGGTATCTCCAGCCCCGCGATCATGACAGTCTGACTTTGCGCTGTAATGCCTACTGCCTATATGGGCGCTTTCGCGCATTGGGCGCGCGTCAGTCATGGAGCGGTTGAATTGAGCAAGGTTCTGGTCATCGGCGCGGGCGGCGTCGGCTCTGTCGCGGTTCACAAAATGGCGATGAACAGCGACATTTTCAGCCATATCACGCTCGCCAGCCGTCGCATCGTCAGTTGCGAGAAAGTGGCCGAATCGGTCAAGGCGCGCACCGGCGTCACCATCGACGTGGCGCAGGTCGACGCCGACGACGTGCAGCAGACCATCGCCCTGATCGAGAAGGTGCAGCCCAAACTGGTCGTGAACCTCGCTTTGCCCTATCAGGATCTGGCGATCATGGACGCCTGCCTCGCGACAAAGGTCGATTATCTCGACACCGCCAATTACGAACCGCGCGACACGGCTAAGTTCGAATATAGCTGGCAATGGGCCTATCATGACCGTTTCAGGGAAGCCGGCGTCATGGCGCTGCTCGGCTCCGGCTTCGACCCCGGCGTGACCAGCGTGTTCGCGTCCTACATCAGGAAGCATCTGCTCGACCGGATCGACACCCTCGACATCCTCGACTGCAACGGCGGCGACCACGGCCAGCATTTCGCCACCAATTTCAACCCGGAAATCAACATCCGCGAAGTCACCGCCCCGTCGCGTCACTGGGAAAATGGCCAGTGGGTGGAAGGCCCGGCGCTGTCGCACAAGCAGCCGTTCGACTTCGATCAGGTGGGTAAGAAAAACATGTACCTCATGTATCATGAGGAACTGGAAAGCCTGGCCAAATTCTATCCCGAAATCAAACGCATCCGTTTCTGGATGACCTTTGGCGACGCCTATCTCAAACATCTCGAAGTGCTCCAGAATGTCGGCATGACCCGTATCGACCCGGTCGTTTACGAGGGTAAGGAGATCATTCCGCTCCAGTTCCTGAAAGCGGTGTTGCCCGAACCCTCCTCGCTCGGCGCGACGACCAAAGGCAAGACCAACATCGGCGACATTGCGACCGGGCAAAAGGACGGACAGGCAAAGACGGTCTATGTCTACAATGTCTGCGATCATGAGGATGCCTATGCCGAAACCGGCAATCAGGCGGTCAGCTACACCACCGGCGTGCCGGCGATGATCGGCGCGGCAATGATGCTGACGGGCGCCTGGCGCGGTGAGGGCGTGTTCAACATCGAACAGTTCGATCCCGCCCCCTTCATGGACATGCTGAACAGGCACGGCCTGCCCTGGCAGGTGAAGGAACTGGACGGGCCACTGGACTTTTAAGACCGTCACGGCGGAGGAACCCCATGGAAACCAAGGCCGGCGATCCCGCCGCATTCGCCCGTTTCGACCTGTATCGCGTCCCCTCGCCCGCCTTTGTGGTGGACGAGGCCGCGATCCGGCGCAATCTGGCCATATTGGCCGATGTGCGCGACCGGGCCGGCATCAGGATGCTGGCGGCGCTCAAGGCTTTTTCCATGTGGTCGCTTGGCCCGGTGGTCGCCGAATATCTCGACGGGGTCTGCGCCTCCGGCCTGTATGAAGCGCGCCTCGGCCGGGAGGAATATGCCCGTCCTGACGCCGGTAATGAGGTCGCGACTTACTGCGCCGCCTACAAGCCCGACGACCTCGCCGAAATCCTGCAAATCTCAGACCATGTGATCTTCAACAGCCCCGGCCAGATCGCCCGGATGAAACCGGTGATCGACGCGGCGCGGGCGGCGGGACGTCAATTCGACATCGGGCTGCGCATCAATCCGCTGCACCCGGAAGGCGAGGTGCCGAAATACGACCCCTCGCAACCGCACAGCCGTCTGGGATTCCCGATCGACCAGTTGACGGCCGCGCATCTGGAGGGGGTCGACGGGCTGCACGTCCACAATCTGTGTGAGCAGGACTTTCTGCCGCTCGCGCGCACCTGGACCGCGATCGAGCCCTATGTGATGCCGCATGTGGGCGGCCTCAAATGGCTCAATTTTGGCGGCGGCCATCATATCACGCGCGCCGATTATCAGCGCGACCAGCTCATCGATTTCCTGCGCGCGCGCAAGGCGCAAACCGGTCTGGAACTTTATCTTGAACCCGGCGAGGCGGTCGCGCTGGACGCGGGCATATTGGTGGGCGAGATATTGGACGTGATGGACAACGGCATGCCGGTCGCCATCACCGATATTTCCGCGACATGCCACATGCCGGACGTGATCGAAGCGCCCTATCGGCCCGCCATGCTGCATGAGGCGGTGGACGGCCCGGCCGTCCGGCTGGGCGGTCCATCCTGCCTGGCGGGGGATGTGATCGGCGATTTCCGAGTCCCCGGCGGCGCCGAACCGGGCGCGCGCATCGCCTTTCTGGACCAGGCCCATTATTCGATGGTGAAAACCAACAGCTTCAACGGCGTGCCGTTGCCCGCCATTTTCCTGTGGCATTCACAGACCGACGAACTGACGGAAATCCGCCGTTTTTCCTACGAGGATTTCAAGCACCGCCTTTCATAAGGCAGCAGTTGAGGCACGGTTCGGCGCGGGATCGCAACAAAATTCATCCACGCGCTTTACAGGGGGGACCCCTGCGCATATATCGCCTTTCCGCTGCCCCATGGGACTTCCACCGCAAGGCAGCTTGATTGCCACGAACCACTGGAGGTCCCTTGAATTGCACAAGCATCATAGCGCGCTGGGGGTAGC
>JBFWMJ010000162.1:0-4998 GCA_050251675.1 Sphingobium sp. | reverse complement strand
GACCATCGTCGCGCGCGCCATGGGCGTGCCGGTGCTGGGCCGCGTGCGCGACGTACGGCACAAGCTCAATGTAGGCGACCTCATATTGATGGACGTCGCCAGCAATTCGGCGCTGATCCGCCCGACCCCGGACATGGACGAGGCGTTCGGGAACAAGTTGCACATCAACCAGAAGCGGCGGGCGGAATTCGCCGCGATGCGCGACCTGCCGTCGGTGACGCGGGACGGGACGCGGATCGAACTGATGGTCAATGCCGGCCTGCGCGAGGATGCGCAGGCGCTTGATATCGTCGGCGCCGACGGTATCGGCCTGTTTCGCACCGAGTTCCAGTTCCTCGTGTCGGCAACCCTGCCGCAGCGCGAAAAACAGCAGCGGCTGTACCGCGACGTGCTGGACGCGGCGGGTGGGCGGCCCGTCATTTTCCGCACCGTCGACATCGGCGGCGACAAGGCATTGCCTTATCTGCAGCGCGAGGATGAGGAGCAGGAGGACAATCCCGCGATGGGCTGGCGCGCGCTGCGGCTGGCGCTGGATCGCGACGGGTTGATGAAAGCGCAGGCGCGCGCTCTGCTGGAGGCGGCGGCGGGCAGGGACCTCAACATCATGTTCCCGATGGTGTCCGAACCCTGGGAATTTGAACAGGCGCGCGCGCTGGTCGAGCATCAGCGCCAATGGTTGCAGTCGCAGCACAAGAAATTGCCGGCCGCGATCCGGTACGGCGCGATGCTGGAAGTGCCGGCGCTCGCCGAAGTGCTGGATATATTGTTACCCAGGCTCGACTTCCTGTCGATCGGCACCAATGATCTGACGCAATTCCTGTTTGCCGCCGATCGTGCGCATCCCCGGCTGGCGGAGCGATATGACTGGCTGAGCATCGCGATCCTGCGTTTCCTGGACCGGGTGGTGCGGATGTGCGACGCCCATAAGGTGCCGGTGGGCGTGTGCGGTGAAATGGGTGGGCGCACGGCCGAGGCCATGGCGCTTATCGGCCTGGGGGTCCGGCGGCTGTCGATCACACCGGCGTCGGTGGGACCGGTCAAGGCGATGATACGCGCCATCGATGCCGCGCAGTTGAGGGCGTTCATCCGCGGCCTGCTGGACAGCGGTGCCACCGACATTCGTGGACCTCTTACGGCCTGGGCCGGGGAGCGCGGCGTGGAACTGGGGTGAACGGCCCGCCAAGCGTTGACAATGCCGCGTCCGCAATGAGACAAGGCCGTGGGTCGAAGACGCGCGGAGCAGCATGACGAAAGAACAGGACCAGGAACCCGGCGTCACAGCGGCGGCCGAGACATTGCCCGATACGCCCGGCGGGCGGCTGCGCGCGGCGCGCGAGGCGCAGGGGCTGTCCTTGCAGGATGTGGCGTCCCGCACGCGTATCGCCCAGCGGCAGCTCGAATCGATTGAGCGCGACGATTATGAGGCGCTGCCGGGCATTCCCTATGCCATCGGTTTTTCCCGCGCCTATGCCCGCGCGGTCGGCGTGGACGATGTCGCCATCGCCGCGCAGGTGCGGCAGGCGGTCAGCGCATCCGATCTGGGCGCGAACCGCTATGAGGTTTATGAACCCGCCGATCCGGCGCGGGTGCCGTCCCGCACGCTGGCCTGGGTCACGGCCGCCGTCGTGGTGGTGATCGTCGCGGGTTTCGCCATCTGGCGCGCGCAGCTGTTCACGCCGCCGTCCAGTGAGGAAATCGCCCAGCGGGAGGATCAGACCGGGACCGCCGCGGCGCAGCGGACCAGCGCGCCTCCCGCTCCGGCGGTGCAGCCTGTCGTCTTCACGGCGACCGACGATGTATGGCTGCGTATCTATGACGAGGCGGGGGAGCGGCTGAAGGATGGGCTGATGAAGAAGGGGGAGAGTTTCACCCTTCCCGATGCGGCGCGCAATCCCATGATCCTCACCGGGCGGCCGCAGGCCATCGCCGTGACCGTGGGCGGCAGATCCATCCCGCCGCTGGGGCCGGCAGACCGGACTATCGCCGATGTGCCGGTGAGTGCCGGCGCGCTGCTGGCGCGGGCTGCGACGGAACAGGATGGTGCGCAGGGCGGCCAGCAGGGGCAGGCCGGGACGGTGCGGCAAGCCTCGCCTGACTCCCGTCCGGCGCGGAGTGGTTCCCCGACATCGGGTGCCGCGGATCGTCCGGCGGCCCGCGCGACTGTTCCGGCCGTTGATACCGCCGTTCCGGCGCCGGCGGCTCCTGTCGCGGGGGGTGCGGATTCGCTCTCCGCGTCGACGTCGATATCTGCGCCTCTGCCTGACAACTGAGTCCGGCCGTACCTCACGAAAAGGGCCACGTCGCGCTTTGCTCCGGCGTAATATGGTCCTATGGTCGGTGGTACATAGTTTCAGTCGGGGATCATCATGCGTCACGCTTCTTCCGCCCTGTCCGCCCTGCTTTTGGGGGGCGCGGCCCTGCTGGCGTTCTCACCTTCGGCCGCGGCTCAGACCGCATCGACGGAGGTGCGCGTCGACCGGCTGGAAAAGGAAATGCGCGCCGTGCAGCGGAAGGTGTTTCCCGCCGGCGTTCCGATCGAGGCGGAGATCAGCCGGCCCGCCAGCACCGGCCCGGCCCCCGGCACCCCGGCATCCAGCCCGGTGGCGGACCTGACCGCCCGTGTCGGCGCGCTGGAATCCCAGCTGGCGTCGATCACCGGCCAGGTCGAGCAGAACAGCTACAAGCTCAAGCAACTGGAAGACGCCTTCAACGCCTATAAGGCGGATGCCGGGGGCGGTCCGTCGCCAGCCGGTGCGTCGTCGGCGCCACCGGCGGCTGCGGCCGCGGCTGCGGCGGGCGATCCCGCGCCCGCCAGGGCAACGGCGGCCAAACCCGCCACGCCGACGCCGGTGGCGAGCGACGCCCGCAAAAACGCCGTTGCCGCCATAGAAAGGCCCGACACGGGCGATGCGGCCACGGATGCCTATACCTATGGCTATCGCCTGTGGGATGGGAAATTCTATCCCGAAGCGCAGGCGCAGTTGAAGGCGACGGTCGACAAATATGGTGCCAGTTCGGTCGCCAGCCGGGCCCAGAACCTGTTGGGCCGCGCCTATCTGGACGATGGGAAGCCGGCTCTGGCGTCGGTCGCCTTCTACGAAAATTATCAGAAGCGGCCGCGCGGCGACCGGGCGGCCGACAGCCTGACCTATCTCGGCGAGGCGTTGATTCAGCTCAAGAAGCCGGCGGATGCCTGCAAGGTCTATCAGGAACTGGAGCAGGTCTATGGCACGGCCCTGACCGCGGGCCAGCGCGACATGATGGGCAAGGGCAGGGCCAGGGCCAAATGTAGCTGATGCGGGCGCGGACTGACCCGGTCCGGCCGCCCGACGCGCTGCCCGCGGGGTTTGCGTCATCGGTGCAGGCCCTGGTCGGGCGTGATCCGTCCTGTCTTTTCGGTGTCGCGGTATCCGGCGGGCCGGACAGCATGGCGTTGCTTCACCTCGCCGGCATCGCCTTTCCCGGCAGGGTCGCTGCTGCGACCGTCGACCATGGCCTGCGGCCTGCTTCGGCCGGGGAAGCGGCCATGGTGGCGCAATGGTGCGCGGCGCATGCCGTCCCCCATGCGACACTGGTGCCCGGCGCGCGCCCGACCGGCAATATCCAGGCATGGGGCAGGGCGCAGCGCTATGCCCTGCTCGGTCGGTGGCGTCTGGAACGGGGCATCGACTGGATCATGACCGCCCACCATGCCGACGATCAGGTGGAAACGGTGATGATGCGGCTTAACCGGGGTGCCGGTGTGGGCGGGCTGGCGGGCGTGCGGGCACGCGCCGGTCATGTGGTGCGGCCGCTGCTGCGGTGGGGCAAGGCGCAATTGCTCGCCTATGCCCGTCACCACCACCTGCCGTTCGTGCAGGATCCGTCGAACGCCGATCCCCGCTTTGATCGCGCGACGCTGCGCACGGCGCTCGCCGGCGTCGACTGGATCGATCGTCAGAGCGTCGCGCGCAGCGCGGCGGCGCTGGCCGAAGCGGAAGAGGCGCTGGAATGGGCGGCCGACCAGTTGTTCGCGCGTCACGGACGGTGCGATGGCGGGGCGTGCTGGCTGGACCGGACGGACCTGCCGCGGGAGATGGTGCGGCGGATGGTGATGCGCATGATCCGAACGCTGCGCCCAGATATGGCGTCGCCGCGCGGGGACACCATCGACCGCGCCATCGCGGCCGCCATGGCCGGTGGGCAGTCGAGCATCGGCGATCTGATCCTGAAAGGCGGGGAGTGTTGGACGTTGCGGCCGGCGCCGCCGCGCCGGGCGATCGACGCGCCTGAAACGGGCAGGGGCGTCTGATGCGATCAGGCGCGGCGTTCGGTCGCATGCCGCCTCCATATCGCCGCTTCTTTGAAGTGCGATGCCTCTTTTGTTCAGGGATGAAACGGCTGTCGTCGTCGTGCCGGATGATTGGACACGTCCCCGCTTGTGATTTTGCGCCGCATCCCTATCTTGCCGGGTGAAAGAGAGTGGTGAATGAACGACGATAAGGACCCCCAGGGCAATCCCTGGATCAAGAGTGCGATGATTTGGGCCGGGGTGATCATCGCCCTGTTGCTGTTCGTGTCCATGTTCGACAGCCGCACCGCCACGACCGCGGGCAGCGGTATCGCCTATTCGGAATTCCGCGCAAAGGTGCAGGAAGGGCAGATCAAGGATGTCGCGATCGCCCCCGACCGGATCACCGGCACGCTGTCCAGCGGTCAGAAGTTCACCACGATCCCCGTGAACGATCCGGGCCTTACCGGCCTGCTGGATAATTATAACGTCAAATATTCCGGCCAGCCGGAAGAGCAGCCCAGTTTCTGGATGATCCTGATCTATCAGTCGCTGCCGTTCCTGCTGATCCTCGGCATAGCCTTCTTCGTGCTGCGCCAGATGCAGAAGGGCGGCGGCGCGGGCGGCGCCATGGGGTTCGGCAAGTCCAAGGCCAAGCTGCTCACGGAAAAGCATGGGAAAGTTACGTTCCAGGACGTGGCAGGCATCGATGAGGCCCGCGAGGAGCT
>JBFWMJ010000161.1:0-4988 GCA_050251675.1 Sphingobium sp. | reverse complement strand
ATAACCGCCCGGCGCCAAAGCTGGCGCAGCATAGGGCGTTGCGAACGCGGCGCGACCGCCATCGAATATGCGCTGATCCTGTCGCTGGTTTTCCTCGCCATCATTGGTGCGGTAGCGAATGTCGCGGACAAGACGATCGGCATGTGGAACCATGTTGAGGCCGAAGTAACCGCGCATTAATAATTACGATCTGTCAGTCCCAAGACAACATTAAACATTTCTCAACCGAACCGACCTAGAGAACATGATGCTGACCTAAAAATTCAAGCGGGGCGGCCAGGTACTGGTTATTTTTCATGGTATCACCAAGGAGATACAAAATGCAGTTTGTTCGTAAGATGCTGAAGAACGAAAAAGGCGCGACCGCCATCGAATATGGCCTGATCGCCGCCCTGATTTCGATCGCTGCCATTGGCGCGATGACAGCAATCGGTCCCAAGCTGAACAACACTTTCACGAGTGTTTCAGAGGGCCTTGATGCTGGTGAATGAGTAACACTTAATAGAGGAGGCGGCAGGAACCATCCTGCCGCCTTTTTTGGTGGAGTGTTTCACCTGCAAAACACCTCTCCGACAAATATAACCATCCATCAAATCACAATCTTCACTCGCTGCCCCGGCCGCAATGGCGCATCGGCGGTCAGCGCATTGATCGTCAGGAACCGTTCCAGCGGATAGTCGGTATAGGCCATCCGCTTCGCCAGCGACTGAACGGTATCGCCCGCCTTCACGGTGACGACATCCACCCGGCGCGGCCTGATGCCCGCCGCTTCCTGTGCAGACAGGCGCTGGACCGACTGCACCATCGGCGCAAAGGCGCCGATCCCCTGCCCCGCCGCCGTCAGCAGCAGGAAATGATAGGCCTTGCGATCCCCGAAATCATAAGCAAACACGGTCGCGTCGACCTGACCCGACTGCGTATTGGCGCGGATGGTGCGATACGCCACCGGCAGGCCGTTGACGCTCGTGCGGGTGACATCGCCCTGCGGCACGCTGCCGTTCGCGCCGCCGATCCGCGCAAACGCCGCATTCACATAAGCGGTAAGATCGCCCGAATAGGGCGCGGTGGTGAACTGCGCCTGCCCGCCCGATCCGCTGACAGTGACGGCCGCCGCGCCATTTTCCATGCCGAATCCGCCCGGCGCCGTGAATGCCAGCCGCATATCGGGATGGCGGAAGCGATCACCCTCAATCACCCCCTGTTTCGGATCGTCGCCGTAGAGGACGCCGTCCAGCGCGTTCAGGAACGCGTCGCGGTTGCGCTCTGCGCTTCGGCTGCCGCTGCTCGCCGCGACCCTGGCGGCGCGCGCCACGCGAGAGGCCGGGTCGGGGTGCGTGCTGGTCCATTCTGGACTGGACTGCGCCTTGCCCGTCGCGCGGGCATCCAGCGCGCTTTGCGCCGCCAGCGACGCCAGCATGGATGACAGGGCGGCCGGGTCATACCCCCCCGACGTCAGATAACGGATGCCCAGATTATCCGCCTCATATTCCTGGGTCCGGGAAAATTTGAGCGTCAGCAGCTGACTGCCGCTGCCGATCCCCTTCTGCAATAGCCCGGCAAGCGCCGAATCGCCCAGCAAAGCGCCTGTCAGCACCTGAAGCAGGCCCCCGCCGATCGCATTGCGCTGCGCCGCCTTCTGCCGCCGCTGGCCATGCAGGGCGGCGACATGGCCGACTTCATGCCCCAGCACGCCGGCCAGTTCCGCCTCGTCGTTCATAAGCGCCATCAGCTGGCGCGTCACATAGACATAGCCGCCCGGAATCGCGAAGGCATTGTTGACGGGGGAATTAAGCAGCGTGACGGTAAAATCGCCCTGGGCGTTGGACAGGCCCGACTGCACCGCGATGCGCCGCCCGACCCCCTCGACATAGGCGGCCTGTGGCCCCGAATAGGCGCCACCGAATTCGGCGACAAGTTCAGGGTGCTGTTTGGCGCCGGCCGCCTTGTCCTGCGCACTGATGGACGATGCGGTGCGGATCGCCCTTTGCTGGCCGACCGATGGTGCGGCCAGCATCGCGGCGCCGACCGCGCCGCCCAATATCAGATACAGCCTGCCTGTCATCCTGCCTCATCCTTGTCCCGTTACCAGCCCGCTATCGGCCCCGGACGCAACGACGGGCCCGCGCCGTCTGTTCCGCGATGGCGGAACGATCAGGCGCCGATCGCGAGGAACTTGTCGGCCCGGTCCGTCCGCAATTCCACCGCGCTCTGCCCCGCCAGCGCGTCCAGTTCCTCGCCGATCGCCTCGGCCAGCGTGGCGATCGCCAGCACCGGGTCGCGATGCGCGCCACCCACGGGTTCCGGCACGATCCGGTCGATAACGCCCAATCCCTTCAGATGCTGGGCCGTGACCTGCATGGCGGTCGCCGCGTCGCTGGCCCGGTCGGCCGTGCGCCACAGGATCGACGCGCACCCTTCGGGCGAGATCACCGAATAAATGGCATGTTCCATCATCAGCACCCGGTTGGCGGCGGCCAGCGCGACCGCGCCGCCCGACCCGCCTTCACCGACGATGACGGCCACCATCGGTACGCCCAGCGCCAGACATTGCTGCGTCGACCGGGCAATCGCCTCCGCCTGCCCGCGCTCCTCCGCCTGAACCCCCGGAAACGCGCCCGACGTGTCGACCAGCGTCACCACCGGCAGGCCGAAACGGTCGGCCAGCTGCATCAGACGGATCGCCTTGCGATAGCCTTCCGGTTTTGCCATGCCGAAATTATGCCGCACCCGGCTGGCGGTATCGTCGCCCTTTTCATGGCCGATGACGATCAGGCGGCGGTCGCCCAGCGTCGCGAATCCGCCCAATATCGCCTGATCGTCGGCAAAGGCGCGGTCACCCGCCAGCGGTATGAAATTGTCGAACATCCCCGCGACATAATCCTTGAAATGCGGGCGATCATGATGCCGTGCCACCTGCGTCTTCTGCCAGGGGGTCAGCTTCGCATAGCTGTCCGCCAGCATCCTGGCGGCACGCTGTTCAAGCTTGGCGATTTCCGCATCGATGTCGATGTCGCCCTTGTCGGCGGTGGCGCGCAGTTCAATGACGCGCGCGTCCAGTTCGGCGATCGGCTTTTCGAATTCAAGAAAACGGGTCATGGCGCACGGCGTTAAGGCGGTGACGCCCCGCCGTCAACGCGGCGATGCCCCATGGATGCCAACGGATGCCGACTGTTGACCAGCGCGACCAGCCGGCGGCTGTCGACATGGGTGTAGATCTGGGTCGTCGCGATGTCGGCATGCCCCAGCATGGATTGCAGGGCGCGCAGGTCCGCCCCCCCTTCCAGCAGATGCGTGGCAAAGGCATGGCGCAGGACATGGGGGCTGACCCGCTGCGGCGCTATACCGGCGGCGGCCGCCAGTTCCTTCACCAGCTGGTACAGGCGAATACGACTGACATGGCTGTGGCCCGACGGGAACAGCCATGGACTGTCCACCGGCACATGGGGCAGCCAGTCCGCCACGGCGGCGCGGGCGCGATCCGAAATGGGGACAAGCCGTTCGCGTCCACCCTTCCCCTTCAGGATCAGAAACGGCCGGTCCGCCGCCAGCGCCCGCCGGGGCAGCGACACCAGTTCCGTCGCGCGCAGGCCAGACCCGTAAAGCAGTTCGATAAGCGCCGACAGGCGCAGGTCGAGCATCGACGGGTGATCTACAGCCAGCCGCTGCGCAATCAGGTCGAACAGCGCATCCACTTCGCCGGTCGACAATATCTTTGGCAACGGCCGCCGCGTGACAGGACGCGGCAAGGCGGAGGACGGGTTGTCCGCCCGCAGCCCCTCCTCCTCCAGAAACGCATAGAAAGCGCGCAGGGCGGAGGATTTGCGCGCCACCGACGCCGCCGAAAGATCCGCCCAGGCAAGCGGCAGGGCACCAAGCGCGGCGGCATCCGCCCGCGCCACTCCGCCGACGATCCGCGCCGCGCCGACAAGGTCGGTACGATAGGCGATCAGCGTGTTGCGCGACGCCCCCCGCTCGGCCGCCATCATCTCAAGGAAACGGTCGATGAGGGCGGCGTCGTCCGTCATCGTCAAAGGCTGGCCATGGTCAAAGGCGCATGATCGCCTCCGCGGCGATCATGCGCGCTTCGGGATTGAGGCCGACGCGGTGGAGCGCGGCGACGATGTGATACAGATGGCCGGGCGGCATCCGGCTCCAGTCGGCCGTTTGCATGCCCACCGCCGCCAGCAGGGCGACGGTCGCCTGCTCACCGCGTCCGGCGGCTGCGTCGATCGCGCGCGCCCAGCGGCTGTTGGCAGCCAAGGTCAGGCCGTGATCCTGGGCCAGCGCGGCGGCGTCCGCGGGCGAAAGGCGCGCAAGCCCGGCCAGCCCGGCGATCAGCATGCGGGCCTTGAGTTCCCCCGCCTGCCCCGCATAGGACGCCACCCGGCTCCTTCCTGTGTCGACGGCCACCATTGGTGCCCCCACGGCCAGCAGCGCCCACAGGTCGTCCGTGCCATCCCCGCTGACCTGACCCAGCGCGCGCGCCCAGCGCGCGGCATTGCGATCATAACCACCGGTCAGCATCGATGCGACCAGACCGGCGGCATCGCGCGCCTGCGTCTGCGCGACCGGCAGGGCGGCGGCGGCGCGCGCCGTCGCGATCAGGCCGACGAAATCCGGATTCTCGCTGCCCCGCCACAATGTGCGCATGCCCTGAAGGCGGCTGCCCACGGTCGGACCGCTATAGGCGTCACGCAGCGCCTCGATCCGGCCGGAAACATCGCCAGGCACGTCGCCGTCGCCGGCGAGCTGGCCATAGAAGCCGACCAGCGCGGCGTTGGAGAATACGCCCAGCCGCGCCGCGACCTGCGCCCCTTCCAGACGACGGACGGCGGGCAGCGCGGGCGCCCGCGCCTCCCACGCGCGGACATGGGCACCGGTGGTACCGTACAGCGCGGCGGGAATTTCCACATTGAGCGCCGTCGCCAGAACTAAACGCCAGTCGGTGAGACGGTCGACCCCGTGCCACTCTAACTGCACGGACCGGC
>JBFWMJ010000160.1:0-5130 GCA_050251675.1 Sphingobium sp. | reverse complement strand
TGAAAATCAAGCCAATGCCGGGGGGAGTGGCCTTCGGGCTACGCCCTCACGCCACTCCCCCCGGCATGTAACACCGTGGCCTGGTTTTACGCCGCCGAATGGCCGACTTTTGCTCCGCCGTTGACATTGGCCGATCGACAATTATCATTGCGCGGGATTAGACCAGAGCCCCGGCCATCCGCCAAGCCCATTCATGATGCGCGCCTTGATCCCGGCGCCGCCTCATTGCTATCCAGTCGAAAGCCGGGGAACAGGCGTCGAGGAGAGAGAATATGCCGGTGCCGTTATCCGGCCCGACCAACGCCGTGAAGCAAATGGTCGATGATCTGGCCAGGGCCCAATGCCCGGCCGAAGGCGTCACGCTGCTGGCGCGGGTCGGCGCGACGGTCGGCCTGCCCAAGCCGACCCTGGTCGACAATGTGTTGAACGACCAGTTGTCCTTCGACCTGCATCAGCGCTGCGGCTGGCCGGCCGAAATGCTGCGATGGTGGTTCGGCGAGCAGATTTGCACGATCCATCGCGATACGCGGCGCTGTCTGGTCGAACGGCTCCCCTTCGACAATATGGACGATAAGAGCCGGGCAGACCCGCTGACGGACGCCGAGCAGGCCTGCCAGCGCAAGTTCGAATCCTTCGGTATCATCAGCAATTTCGTCGTGCCCGTCCACCTGCCGGACGGGCGCACCTCACTCGTCGGCTGGGCCAGCAGCGAGCGGGGCGCGGCCCGCCGGCCGGTCGTCGCGCAATTCTATTGCGAGTTGATCGCCGTGGCGCATGGGTTTGCCGACCTGCTGGAACGCACGCGCCCGCCCAGTCGTCTGTTGAGCCCGCGCGAGCGCGATTGCGTGCGTGCCGTCGCCGATGGCAAGACCTACAAGGAAATCGCGCGGGACCTGCAACTTTCCCCCCTGACGGTCTGCGACTATCTGGCCCATGCGTCGAAACGCATGGGCGCACGGAACCGCAGCCATCTGGTCACGCTCGCGCTGCGGGCCGGGGAGATACTCCCCGGTTCCGCCTGACCGCTCAGGCCGGGGCGGACAGGTCCACTTCGGGAACACCGCCGTTCACATAGACCCGCTGGCCGCTGACATAGCTGTTGGCGGGCGACACGAGGAAGATGGCCGCCTCCGCCACCTCTTCGGGACGGCAGACATGGCCGAAGGGCATCTGGCTGTCGAGCTGTTCGATCGCGTTCACGCCGGTGAAGGCGCGGGCGAGGCGAAATCCCATTTCTGTGGCGGTCAGCGACGGCCCCAGCACGTTCATGAAGATATTCTCGCGGCAAAGCTCCTTCGCCCACACCACCGACATGGCCTCTATCGCGGCCTTCGCCATGGTATAGGGGCCGGTCCCGGCAGACAGGGTCGCCGTGGCCGTGCTGGAGATGAAAAGGACGTGGCCGGGCCGGGCCGCGCGCAGATGCGGCAGCGCCGCCTGCGTCAGCGCAAAGGCGCCCATGCAATGCGTGTCCATCAGCCTGTGCATTTCCTCGATCGGCGTGTCGGCGAGGCTGCGGCCCGAACTGGCGATGCCGGCATTGTTGATGAGGATGTCGATGCCGCCAAGCTGCTCGACCGCGGAGGCGACGATCTGCGCGCAGGCGGCCGGATCGGCGATCGATCCGGGCACAAGCGCCGCGCGGCCACCCAGATCACGCACGGCCTGCGCCGTTTTTTCCGCCGCTTCGGTATCGCGGCGATAGTTGATCGCCACGTCGCAGCCGCGCGCGGCAAGCCCCAGCGCGATCGCCGCGCCGATACCGCGGCCGCCGCCGCTGACCAGCGCGACGCGGCCGGTCATGTCCTTCTGCTTTGCACCTGCCTCAGAGCCGTTTGGCCACCTCGTCATACATCACCTCCGTAGCGCCCCCGCCTATCGCGAGGATCCTTATATCGCGCGAGATGCGCTCCACGGGGGTTTCGGTCATATATCCCATGCCGCCGTGGAACTGCACGCATTTGTAGAGGATGCGGTCGCCCAGCGCCGGCACATAGGCCTTCAGCATCGCCCCCTCCATTTCGATCGGCTCGCCCCGGGCGGCCTTGATCGCGACCATATAGGTAAAGGTGCGCGCCGCCAGCAATTCCGTGGCCATCTTCGCCATTTCCTGCCGAATGACCTGCAAATCCCACAAGGTCTTGCCATAGGCCTCACGACCGCGGACCCATTCCAGCGTGGCGTCCATCGCCGCATCGCACTGGCCGAGCGCCGAGCCGGCCGCGCACAGCCGCTCATGGTCCAGGCCCTTCATCATGTGATAGAAGCCCTTGCCTTCCTCACCGATCAGGTTTGCGGCCGGAACGCGGGCATTATCGAATATCAGTTCGCCCGTATCGGAACTGTGCCAGCCGGTCTTGTCGAACTTCTGCCCATTGCTGAAACCGGGCGTATCGCGCTCCACGACGAAAAGCGAGAAGCCGCGTCCGCCCTTCGCTTCCCTGTCGGTCTTCGCGACGACGAAAAACAGGTCGGCAATATTGGCGTTGGTGATGAACAGCTTGCGGCCATTGAGGACATAATGGTCGCCGTCCCGGACCGCCGTGGTGGCGATCCGCGTCAGGTCCGATCCGCCGCGCGGTTCGGTGACGCCCAGACTGCAGATTCTGCGCCCGGCATGGATGTCGGGCAGGAACCTGCTCTTCTGCTCCGCCGTCCCGAACCGGGAGAGGTGCAGTGCGGTCATGTCGGAATGCACGGTCAGCGACGAGGTAAGGCCGCCATAGCCCGAACGGCCCAGTTCCTCGTTCAGGATCAGCGACGCCACGCTGGACATGCCGGCACCGCCGTCCGCCTCGGGATAGGCGAGGCTGAGGAAGCCCAGTTCCCCCATGCGCCGGAACATGCTGGCGGGAACCCTCTTGTCCTCCTCCCACTGCGCGGCGACCGGCGCGATTTCCTCGCGCACAAAACGCTGCAACTGGTCGCGCAGCATCCGATATTCTTCGTCCAGGAAGAGTTCGTCGAGGTTAAGCTGGTCACGCACCGGTCGATCTCCCCTTAGCGCCCGTTGAACACCGGCTTGCGCTTGGCGAACAAGGCCTCGATCGCGCCGCGCACATCATCGGTGCGGGCAACCTGCATGATCGCCTGCGATTCGGCTTCCAGCTGGGCGGCGAAACCATGGTCGAACGTTGCGGAGGTAAGCCGCTTGATCGCGCCGAACGCCCGGGTCGGTCCCTGTGCGATCTGCGTGGCCAGCGCGCGCGCGCGGTCGGCATAGGCCTCGTCGTCCGCCACTTCGCTGACGATGCCCAGCGTCAGCGCTTCTTCGGCGGAAACGCGGCGGCCGGTCAGGTAGAGCGACTGGAAGTTGCGCAGGCCGATCAGCCGGGGCAGCGTCCAGGTCAGGCCGCCGTCGGATGTGAGGCCGATGCCGGTATAGGCATAGGCGAACAGGGAGGATCGCGCGGCGACGACATAGTCCGACACCGCCGTCAGCGACAGGCCCGCGCCGGTCGCAGCGCCCTGGACACCCGTGATGAGCGGCGCATCCATTTGCGAGAAAAGCAGCATGGCGGCGTGGAAATCGACGGTCATCTCGCGGATGGCGCCGCCCGGATCGGCCTGTTTGCCCACATGGCCAAGGTCGCCGCCGACACAGAAATTCTTGCCTTCCGACAGCATCAGCACGGCGCGGATGTCGGCGTTGCGGACGCATTCGACCGCGATTTCGCGAATCTCCCTGCCTGCCGCGTCGTCCAGCGCATTACCGGCTTCAGGACGGCACAGGGTGATCGTCGCCAGCCCGCCGTCGCGCTCAAACCGAAACCTGTTTTCACCCATCACATCGCATCCCTTCCATGGCGGCCGGCACCAGAACCGTCCCCGCAGTTGATCGCGCACCTAGCACGCCGGCGGGGCGTGTCGTCAACTTGTTTGATCGATCAGTAAAGCCGACTCTCGCCCGTTCGCGACGATATCGATCGCGCATGCGACATATTGCGCCGCGGCGTCCGACCAGTTTTCGAAGCGGCGGTCGGCGCTCTGCCCGCTGACATAGAGATGGTGGCCGTAGACGAGGATGGCGGCAATCTTCGCGAAGTTCGCGGCGTCGAACCAGGCGATGTCCTGTACGTCCCGGCCGGTGTCCTTTCGCCAGCGCGCGATGAACTGGTCGCGACGCCACAGGCCCGGCGCATCCATGCCCGGCTGCGCGTCCCAGACCGCGCCCGCCATGGGGATCAGCATATAGGCCAGATCCCAGCGCGGATCGCCGTTGAAGGCGAGTTCCCAGTCGAGCACGGCCGCTAGCCGGCCATCGCGCCACAGCATGTTCGGCAGCTTGGGATCGCCATGACAGGGCGCGGGGACGGCCATGGCGGGCACGTCGCGTTCCAGCAGGTCGAACAGCCGGTGAAGGTCGGGCGCATCTATCCCGTCTGCTCCGGCGATGAGGGTTCGCCAGCGGCCCAGTTCCTGGCCATTGTCCAATATGGGCCCAAGCACGTCGAGCGGCGCCATATTGTGCAATGCCGCGATCGACGCCATCGCCTGTGCGCAGATCGCATCGGCAAAGCCGGCGTCATGCTCCCCAAGCCAGTCGGGCGCGCCCCAGTCGGTCCACGCGATGCCGCCGACGCGCTCCATCAGATAGAAGGGTGCGCCCAGAATGCCCGCATCGTCGCACATATAGTCGATCGCCGGGATAGGCAGCGCCGGATCACGCCCACGCAAGATTGCGAACAGATCGAACTGGCGGGACGGCCCAAGGGCGAGCGGCAGCAGCGGCGCACTGGACGGCGGAAGCCGCAGGATGCGGTCAAGTCCGCGCACAAGATAGGTTTCGTTGCTGTGCCCCGCGGACAGCACGTCCACGCCGGTTATCGACGCACCTGCGACCAGATGTCGGCGCAGGGCGTCCGCGATGCCATCCGTATCACGCACGCGCTCTATCCATATTCCGTTCTCTCCCTGTGCCGGCGGCTTCGCTGCCGGTCCGATCCTATGCCTAGAAGCCTTCGGCAATGACGAGCCGATACTCCGCACCCTTGAAACGGTGCGCCCGCGCATCGGCATAGTCGGGGCTATCATACCAGGCGACCGCCGCCTCGTAGCTTTCAAACTCCAGAATGGCGACGCCATCGGCGGCCTCGCCCTCGCGCGTTTCGTGCCGGCCGTAAAGCTCCA
>JBFWMJ010000159.1:0-5163 GCA_050251675.1 Sphingobium sp. | reverse complement strand
CGGCCGTGCCAGCGCGGGCGGGGAGTAGAGGTCCGCATCGCCGAAAATAAGATGGGTCGGCACGCGGAGGGTCCGCAAGTCCGCATAGCCCGGCCCGGCGGTGGATCTGGCCATGGTCGCCGCCTGCACCTTGGGCGGGGCCTTGTCCACCTTCGCGCTCAACGCGCTTTCCTCAATTTCCAGCCAGCGCTTTACCCCTTCGGGATTGACCGCCCGATAGGAAGGGGACAATTCGCGGAATTCGGCGGGCAATTGCTGGAAGATCGGCGGCATCAGCGCCCTGGTGCGCGCGACATGCTCCGGCTCGCTCAGCCCCATCATGCTGCCCGCGACGGCAAGGGACCGCAAACGGCCCGGATGCGCGATCGCGTAGCGCACGGCGGCGAAGCCCCCGGCCGCCGCGCCCACGAGATGAAAGGGCGGCAGGCGCAGCGCATCGGCGAAGATCGCCAGATCGTCGCCGGGCGTTTCCTCCTCCACCGCCGGGTCGACCTCCGACCGGAAAGCGCCGCGGCGGGAGAAAGCCATGACGCGATAGCCCGCCTTTGCCAGCACCGGCTGCTGATAGACCCATGACAGGGCGCTGCCCGTCATCGGATGCATCAGCACGACCGGCGCGCTCTTGCCGCCCGTGTCCCAATACCAGAGCCGTCCGCCGGGAACGTCGAAATAGCCTTCCCGCGCGGGGGCCTGCGGCGGCGGCGGGCCGGTCAGCGAAGGGTCGCGCCCCGGCAGGAACCTTTCCCGTGCGCGGGCCTTCCCTGTCGCCGATGCGGGGGCGCCGCGCGCGGCGGCGGGGGCCAGCCCCAGCGCGCCCGCCAGCGCCAGCATCTGCCGCCGCGAGGAATGCGTTGCGTCCTTCATCCGTGCCTCCCCGATCCGCCTATCCCTTTGTCACCGAAATCACGATCGCCCCCTGATAGGAACCGGCCTGCGACACGTCCACCTTCTGGCCGTTGACGGTGACATCGAGCCTGTGGCCTTCCGGCGCCCGCAGCTTCGCATCCGGCGCGATGTTGAGGCGGGTGAGATAGGACGTGCCCGTCACCGTCCAGCTCGACCGGGGATCGAGCGAGACGAAGGTGCCGAACGCCCCGTCGGTCGCCTCGAAGCTGTTCTTCACATCGCCGATCAGCCGGAATTCCGCCTCGCTGGGCAGGCGGCCCTGGGCGGGGGATTGCACCGCGCTGGAAACGCGGCCGACAAGGGTGGCGTTTTCCAGCCGGAGGTCGAGGTCGCCCTGCGCGGTGCGGCTGTTGACGACATCGCCCTTCAGGCTGGCATTGCGGAACTGCGCATGGACCGTGGGGTCGGCGGGCGCCTTGGTATAGGGCTGCCCCGGCTTCGGGCGGCCGGGCTGGTGATCATTGTCGTCGATCATCGCCTGCAACAATATGCCGTTGCCGGTGTTGATCTGGGCATCGTCGATGAGGATGGTCGCGCCGCAGCCCTTCACCTGAATCCCCGTCGATGCGGTGTTGAACACCGACTTGCCTTCGATGCGCAGGGTGCCCGCGCGCGGATAGGTGAACATCATCACGCCGAAGCGCCGGGAATTGACCACCGTGCCGTTGGTGAAGGTGCCCGATCCGTTCGCCGCCATGACGAGGCCGATATCGGCGACGTCGAACTTCGTGTTGCTGAACCATGCGATGGAATCGCCGATCGAGAATGCGCCATATCCGCTGTCCCCGTTCTCGATGCTGCTGTCCTCCACATACATCCGCACCCGCCTGGCCGCGTCGATGGACAGCGCGCCCCAGCCTTCGGAGCGGATGCGCGACCGCTTGTAATGGACCGTGCCGCTGTCGACCAGCACCAGCGCCCTCACATTCCCGCTCATGCCCAGTTGCCAGGGCACCCGCTTCATCTTGCCGAGCGCGAAGTCGAACACATAGTCGGACGGCAGCACGCCGTTGCGCACCTCGATATCGGAATCATTGACATGCAGCGTCGCGTCGCCGCCGACGAACAGGGCCGGGCGGATGGCCCCGTGCGAGGTGAGCTTCGCATTGTTCAGCGTCACCTCCGCCTTGCCCTTGGCGACGATGCCCGCGCCGAAACCGGCGAAGTCGTTGCCGCCATTGCCCTCCAGCTCGATCCGGGGCGCATTGAGGGTATAGCGCGACGTGCCGTCGACCACGATGCCGTTGAAATTCTCGCCCGTCGAGCGGATGACGATATTGTCCGCCGACGTGTCGCCGACCGTCCCGCCGCTGATCGCGCTGCGGACCGATTTGGACGGGACGATGCGGCCATTGTCGATATAGAGCGCCGCGCGGAAATGGTGCGGGTCTAGGTCGAGATATTTGACCGGGATGTCGTCGGTCACGGTCAGCACGACGGCGCCCGCATAGCGGCCCGGCTCGATATTCCTTTCCACCCCGTCGACCGTCAGGGTAAGCATCTTGCCCTTCGGCGCGGAAAGGGCCGCGCCCTCCGCTATGTGCAGCGACGACAGGCTGGTGGTCCGGCCGATGACCTTCGCGCCGCTGACCGTCAGGCTCCCGCCCGCCTGCGCATAGACGGCGGCCGGAGCGAGCAGGGCCGCCGCCGTCATTCCGCCGCTCATCAGCGCGCTTCCCAGGGAAAGGCCGCCCATCAGCCTGCGGATCACATGCTGCGCGAGATTTCGTTCGATCATGGTCTTGCTCCCCCGGCGGATCAGAATTTCACGCGGACGCCGACCTTATAGGCGCGGCCGAGAATGTCATAGTTGAGGTTGCGGGTTCCGCTGTTCAGCGACAGCGCGACGGCCACATAATTGGACGGCGGCTTGATATCGAAAAGGTTCGTGATCGTGCCGTAGAGCTGGAAATTGTCGGCCACGCCCACATGCCAGGCAAGGTCGGCGTATATGCGGCCGCCCAGCCGGTTCTTGTTGGTGGTGTTGGATTGCGAGGCGGCGATCGACGCCTCATAGCCGTCCTGCCCCGGCCCCAGCAGCTGGCTGGTATTGGCCGCCGCCCCCGGCACGGTGACGGAGGAAGGCAGGTCGATCGTCACGCCATAGAGGGTGGCGGTGTCATATTTGACGGCACTGAAGCCGCGCACCGTCAGGTCCAGCCCCGACCGGTCCTTCTCATAGCTGAGCGTCACGGAGCCGTTCCAGCGCGGCACGCCGTTGGCGGACCCGGCATTTTCGAAGGTGCCGGTCAGCAATTGCTGCTGGTTGTGAATGGCATAGGTCAGCAGGCCGCGAATGGCGAGGGAACCGGGGACCGGCAATTCCCGGATGCGATAGGAAATCTCGCCGTCGATGCCCGACACGACCAGCGCATTGAGGTTCTGCGACATGTTGTAGAGGCCGACGATCCCGTTCGGATAGGCCGCCAGATCGGAACTGAACGTGATGCCGGGGCAGGAGGTCGCGCCCGCCGCCAGCAGCGCCGAGCAGATATTCTGCGTTTGCGCCACATTGGGCCGGCCGATCGCGCCGTTGACGCGGATATGATAATAATCGGCGGCGATGCGCAGATCGGGCACCGGATTGAGCACGATGCCGCCGGTGAAGGTATCGGCCTTTTCCGGCACCAGATCGGGGTTGCCCCGGCCCGCGGTGGCGGAATTCGACGTCGCGCCATAGCCCGCCGTCCCCGGCATGTTGTTGGTAAGGCTGCTGTCGCGCGCGCCGCCGACGAAGAACAGCTCGTTCAGGCTGGGCGCGCGAATGTCCCGCGACCATGTGGCGCGCAGGCGGATGCCGTCCACCGGCTCCCATACCCCGCCGGCCTTCCAGGTCGTCACCGCGCCGCTGATCTCGTAATCGGTGCGGCGGATCGCCGCATTGATGTCGAAGGACCGGGCGAAGGCCACGTCGCGCAACAGCGGCACGCCGATTTCGCCATAGACTTCCCGCACTTCGTTCTTCCCGCCGAAGGTCGGGAAATTGCCGACGGAGAACAGGCTGTTCTCGCCCAGCGCGGTCGATACCATCCGCAGGCTTTCCCGGCGCCATCCCGCGCCGACCGCCATAGTGACCTCGCCCGCCCAGAGCGAGAAGGGCGAACCGGAGAAATTCACCTCCACCGCATCCTGCTTCAGATAGGAATCCTGGTGCTGGCGCTCGAAGATATAATTGAGCGCCGCCGGATCGGTAATCGCCCCCAGCGGGTTGATCGCGACGCAGCTTTTCCCCGTCAGGCTTTCATAAAGCGCCGCCTGCGCCGCCGTCGCGCTGTTGAGATTGGGGTTGGCCGCCGCCGTGCCCGCGCAGCCATAGACCGCCTTGTAGAGCGCCGAGGTGACGAGCCCCGTGGTGTTCAGGCTCTGGTGGAAGCGGCCATGCGTCCAGGAAACATCATAGCGCAGCCAGTCCGTCAGCTGCCCCCCGGCGCCGACCACGAACCGGCGCAGGTCGTTGGTCTGGGACGCCTGATTGCCGCCCTCTTCGTCGAGGATGCGACCCACCGTGACATTGGTGGTGCTGTACTGGCTGGCGACATCGGCGGGCAGGCTCGCCGTCGGCACGATCAGGCTGGCGGTGAAATAGCCGGTCTTCGAATAGGGCTGGTGGGTATGGCCGTAATTGCCCTCCGCGTAGAGCGTCAGCGCGTCCGACACATCATATTCCCCGCGCAGATAAGCGACATAGCGCTCGTTGGCGACCTGAAGGGGGAAGGCCGTATAGGGGCTGTAGCCATAATTGGCGGTGCTGCCCGTCATCACCGCGCCGATGCCCGATCCGTAGACGGTCCCGCGATTATAGACGCTTGCCTGCCCCGCCGAGCTGAAATTGAGCAATTGCCCGCCGGTCGTCGGCGTCATGATGAGGCCATAGGGCGTCACATTGGCATATTCGACGCCGTTGGTGAAAATCTGCGCCGGGTTGACGCCCGCCCGCTGGGCGGCGGTGAGCGAGATCAGGCCCGGTTCGCCCGACGTATAATCCCTTGAGAAGATATTGCCGACCCCGCCGGTCTTCGCCGCGTCCGCCCCGAAGACGATATGGCCGCGCCCGCCGCCGAAGCTGAAGCCGCCCGCGATGCTGCCCATATAGGTGGCGCCGTCGCCTTCCTCGGTGATGCCGGTCTGAAGCGAGGCGGTCAGCCCGGTCATCCGGTTGCGCAGCACGAAATTGGCCACACCCGCGACCGCGTCGGAGCCATAGGCCGCCGATGCGCCGCCGGTGACGACATCGACCCGTTCCACCAGGCCGACCGG
>JBFWMJ010000158.1:0-5177 GCA_050251675.1 Sphingobium sp. | reverse complement strand
GGTCGGCGATGCAGCCGGAAATGGTGCTCTCGCCGGACCGATAACCGTAAAGTCCGGCGCTACGCTGGGCGGGTCGGGACATATCGGAGGTAGCGTTTCGGCCGATGGCCAGCCCGTGTACACGATTGTCGAGGCGGGCGGTATCGTCGCGCCTGGAACGGACGGTGTAGGCTCGCTGACCTTCTCCGGGGAGTTGCTCCTGACAGCCGGATCGCAACTCCACTTCCAGATCGGTGCGCCGGGCAGCGCGGACAATCCGGGAACCAGCGACCGCATTATCATGACGGAGAACGCGCATTTGAGCGTTCGTGGACGCCCGGAGTTGCACTTTTCGGATGCTGGAGGCGCCGGCATCGGATATTACAGGCTGATTTCGACGACAGGGGGACAGGTCACCTTTCCCGAAGTCGAGCATCTGCGCGACGCGATCCGGATCGTGACGCCGGGGCCTGTATCTGACGCCGGCTATGAGATCGTCGTCAACACCAACCAGTCCCGATATAATTTTGATTTGCTGGTAGCTTCAGCAAATGGCGGGCCCGATCCGGTGACGGGCGATCCCAGTCTGCAATACTGGCGGGACAGCGGGGTCGTGTGGAACGGCTCCGGCACAGACTGGCGCAACAGCGGCGGTACGACCGACGTGGCATGGGCGGGCAATCACGGTGTGTTCAACGGCGCCGGATCAGCCGTCGCGGTGGAGGGGGCGCAGAGCTTCAAGGGTCTTCAGTTCGTGACATCGGGCTATACGCTCGGCGGGGCAGGCACGCTCGCGACCGTCGCGGGCGGCAGCGAGCTGCGCGTGCTGGGTGGCGAGGCCGCGACCATCGCGGCGGTGATCGCCGGCGATGGCGGGATCACCAAGACGCAGGATGGCACGCTGGCACTGGCCGGGGTCAACAGCTATACTGGTCGGACGATCGTCGAGGGCGGCACGCTGGCATTGCAAGGCAGCGGTTCGATCGAGGCCAGTTCCGACGTGGACATTGGCGGATCGGGGATCTTCACGGTTTCAGATGTCATGTCCGGCGCCACGCGCATCGGCAGCTTGTCCGGCTCCGGGATCGTCAGCCTCGGCGCCACCGACCTCCACGTAACGCAAAAGCAAGCGGCGAGCTTTGACGGCACCATGACCGGGACGGGCGACTTCAGCCTCTCCGGCCCGGAAACGCTTGTCGTCACGGGGGTCGTCAGCGTCGGCCTGACCAGCATTTCCGCGGATTCAACTCTCCAGATCGGCAGCGGCGTGACCGGGACAGGAGGTCAGGTCAGCAATGATATCCACAATGACGGAACGCTCGTCATCAATCGCGGCGACACCGGCTATTGGGACGGCACATTGTCCGGCACCGGGCATCTGGTCAACCGCGGGCCAGGTACGACCATCTTCGCGGGCGACAGCAGCCTCTTCACAGGTGCGGTCGATCTGGAAGCGGGCAAGTTCAGTCTGGCTGAGAGCGGCGTTCTTGGCACGTCGCTGCTGCGTGTCGCCAATGGCGCGATGCTTGGTGGCACCGGTCGGGTCGCGGGCGATGTGCTCGTCGGCAGCGGCGGCAGGTTCGCGCCCGGCAATTCGATAGGGACGTTCAGCGTGGCGGGCGATGTGACCTTCGCGGCAGGCTCCATCTACGACGTCGAGATCGCCGCCAATGGCGATTCCGACCGGATCGCGACGACGGCCAGCGCCGCGCTGCAAGGCGGCACGGTGCAGGTTACCGCGCTCGATCCGCATGTCAGCTATCGCGACGGGCAGCAATATACGATCCTCAGCGCGGATGGCGGGGTGACCGGGACGTTCAATGACGTCACGATGCTCAATCATTCCGCTTTCATCACGCCCACGCTGGAACATGACAGCCATGCGGTGCGGCTGTCGATCGCCATGGTGCGGGAATTCGATACCGCGGCCGAGACCTTCAATCAGCATGAGGCCGCGCGCGGTCTGTTCAATTTCGACCAGACACCCGGATCAGATGCGCTGGCGGTCTTCAACAGCATTGCAGGGTTGAACGCGCAGGCGGCCCGTGACTCCTTCGACCTGTCGTCAGGCGAGATTTATTCGTCGAGCCACTATGCCATTGCGGAAGCAGCCGACCTGTTCACGCGTACCATCCAGCGGCGTGCGGGAACAATGCCGGCGGCATCTGGAAAGCCCGCGCCCTGGCTGGCCTTCATGGGACAGAGCGGACGGCATGATGCGGACGGCAATGCGGCGCGGCTGTCCTCGCGGGCTTATGGTCTGGCCGGCGGCATCGATCTGGTGAATGGCGATCTGGGTGGCAGCGGCACGGTGCGTCTTGGCCTGGCCGCCGGCTATCTCGACGGCCGCGCGACCGTGGATGCCCGCCGGTCCGAGGCTGATTATAACAGCACTCTGGTCGGGGCTTATCTGACGCTCTCGTCAGGATCTTTGCACGTGTCGAATGCGTTCAGCCTCGGCTGGCACGATCTTGATACCGAACGCCGGATCGCATGGGGTGCGCCGGATCGCACGGCAACCGCCTCGCGCGATGCGCGCACGGTCGGTTACTCGGCCGCGCTGCGCTATGATCTTCCGATCGGCGCGCTGCGCCTCTCGCCGCTTGCCACGCTCGACATTGCCAATGTCCAGTTCAAGGCGGCGCGCGAAACCGGTGCGGGCGCGTTGAACCTTGATCTCACCCGCGAGAACTTCACTGCCGCGTCGGTCGGGGCGGGCGCTGAAATCGGGTTCGCAACGCAGGCGTTCGACGGCAGTATCCGTGTCCTCTACGATCACCAGATCGGCGATGCCGTGCCGCGTCAGCGGGCGGCGTTGTCGGGCAGCGGCCAGAGCCACATGGTGCTCGGCCCGAAGATGCGCGACGGCGGTGTTTCGACCGGGGCAGCCCTTGCCTATCGCCTCTCGGGCAGGGCGACAATCACGGCCTCCTACGACGGAACGTTCAACAGCGATGCCAGCAATCACAAGGGAAGCATCGCGATCACCGTAGGATTTTGAAGGAGCCGGTCTGCCGGAAGGCCCTTTAAAGGCGCTTCCGGCACCCCTGGCGTATCTTCCATCAACGGGGCCTTGCCCCTGGGGCTTGCCGCGCCGCGATCTGTGAACCGGAGTTCAGGCCACGATCGTCGGTTTCCCGCATCTCAGGGCGTGGACGCGGACATCGGCCGACCCCACCCGCACGCCCAGCAGGCCGGTCACGCTGTTCAGCACGGTGTCCAGCAAGGGGGCAACGGTTGTCAGAACGCCGGCGATCGCCGGGGTCAGCGCGCCCAGGTCAAGGCCCAGGCCTAAGCCCAGCAGCGAGACCTGAACCTTGGTACGGCTGATGACGCCGACCGCCACGCCCTGCGTCAGGTCGCCGGTGCTGACCCGCTTGCTTCGCTGTACGTCGATATCCTCTGGCGTGAAATGGACGGTCTGCGCCGTGACGCCCCCCAGCGGAATATTGGCATAGCCGGTCACACGCAGCGCGATCGTCTGCCCCAACAGGGCAGGGCGCAGGTTGGCCGGGGCCGAAAAATCGGTCAGCGCGCCCGTATCGATATCCGCCAGCGCGGCGGTGCCGACCGATGGGGTGACGGCCAGTGTCACGCCCCTGCCGGGGGATCTGGCTGCGCAATCGATCGCGGACAGGCGCGCCTCCGCGCTGGCCAGTTCGATATAGAGCGGCACGCGCAGTTTCAGCAGCCCGGACAGCGCCGTCGCGACCGAACTTTCCAGATAGATGCGGGTTTGCGCCGTGCGCACGGCCACGTCATGGGTGGCGGTAACGGTCACCATCGGCGTCGCGGTTTCCCCCGGCCCCGTTATCAGCATCAGTCGCGTGTCGGTCAGACCGGGGACCGACAGGCGCAGGTCCATCGGCACGGCTGTCCCGGCGGGCGGGCTGAGGATCATGCGCAGCATGGACAACGCGTCGAAAATGAGTGCCGGCTCTCCGGTCGCGCTCGCGGCGCCCCGCATCGGGCCCAGGTCTATGATGTCGCTGAGCCGGGCGGAGCGCGAACCCAGCCGTCCGCCGACGGTACGCAATGTGGCCGTCGCCGGGCCGGCGCTGCTGTCGGCCATGGCGGCCAGCAGGTCGGCCACCGGAACCCGTCGGTCGAACAACTGCCCATAGGCTTCCCCATCCTTGCCCAGCCGGACGCGCAGCGCATCGGCAAAGCCGAGCAGATCGACGTCGAGATTGGCAAGGCCCTGCGTGTCCATGACGGAAAGATTGAGTTGTGTCCCCGCCAGCGCCGACAACAGCATGTTGGGCAAGCCGTCTTCAATCGAGGCAAGGCCGGTGCCGATGGAAAAGGCGGTGGAGTCGGTCCTCGCGGCCGTGGCGCGGGCATGGACGGTCATGCCGTCGCGCCCGACCAGCAACCGGCCGAAGAAGAGCGGCACCCGCCGTTCGAGGTCGAGGCGCACCGCTGTCGCGCGCGGATCGCCGGAGACGAACCGGGCGTCCACCGGCACCGCCGGGTCGGCCGCATAATAGCCCTCGTCCATCGTCCTGAGGCTGACGCCGGTGACGCCCGCCCTTGTGATCAGTGCCTGGGCGGCGGACCTTCCCCCCCGGCTGGCGGCAAGAACAGCGGCGTCGGCGATGCCCTGCAATTGCCGTTTCGCCAGATAGACCGACCCAAGGTCGACCGCGACCGTCGCCGCGCCGGCCAGCATCATCATCGCTCCGGCCAGGATGATCGTGACGCCGCCCCGCCGGTCCCGCCCCAGCAGGCGAAGTCGAACCGGACGGCGCGGCCGGATCATGACTGGCCGATCTGTATGACGGCGCTGCGCCGGAGCGTCGTCGAGGGCAGGGGGAAGGGGGAGGCGGCGAAGATCGGCATGGCGGACAGGTCGCAACTGAGCGCGACGGTGTAATAGCCGCCGCTTTCGCTAACGGCGATGGCTATGCCGGTCGTCCCCGGACTGGGGAAGGTCGATCGGCTGGCGGCGACGCTCTGGTCGACCAGCGTTCGCCGTTCCGCGGCGTTCAGCCCGGCGACGGCGACGCGGGCAGCATTGTTCGCCGCCTGCTGAAGGCTGTGCGCGGTCATGAACCAGTTGCCATAGACCAGTATTGCGAACAGCAGCGCAATGAGCAGCGGCAGCGCAACGGCGGCTTCCACCACCACGCCGCCCGTGCGGTCCCGGTACAGCCGGCCGGGAGCGAAGATGCGTAATGCGGGGCGATATCTGTTCA
>JBFWMJ010000157.1:0-5219 GCA_050251675.1 Sphingobium sp. | reverse complement strand
ACCTTGACGGCATCCTTGACCGTCAACCACGTACCCTTCGCACCCGGAACGCTGCCCTTCACGAACAACAGACCACGCTCGACATCCGTGCGAACGATCTCCAGATTCTGCTGGGTACGCTCCCGATCGCCCATATGGCCGGCCATCTTCTTGTTCTTGAACACGCGACCCGGATCCTGCCGCTGCCCGGTCGAACCGTGGGCACGGTGGCTGATCGACACACCATGGCTCGCGCGCATACCACCAAAGCCCCAACGCTTCATCGCGCCGGCAAAGCCCTTACCCTGGGTATGGCCGGCGACATCCACCAGCTGACCGGCGATGAAATGATCGGCAGCGATTTCCTCGCCCACGTTAAGCAGCGCATCTTCGGCAACCCGAAACTCAACCAGCCGCGCCTTGGGCTCCACTTCGGCCTTGCCGAAATGGCCACGCTGCGGCTTGGCGACATTCTTCGCCTTCGCTACGCCGGCACCGAGTTGGACAGCCACATAACCGTCCCGATCAGCTTCCTTGCGCGCAACGACCTGGTTACCTTCCAGAGCGAGCACAGTGACGGGCACATGACGGCCGTCATCCTGAAACAAGCGGGTCATCCCGACTTTCTTAGCGATCACGCCAGTGCGCATGATCCATACTCCCAACAGAGGCCCGCCCCACCGTTTCCGAAAAACCGCATGGCGGGCGTATCCAACGAAAAAACCGCTCAGGATTCCTCCTTCGCGGCCAACCCAAATTAATGATCACCCCGTCCGGGTTGGATGCCACCCCCTCTCGGCGGTAGCGACGGGGGACCAGAACCACGAACCAGACCGGTTTCCCGGAGGCCGTGCGGTATCCCTTGTGTCGTTTTGAGCCTCCGAACCTGCCGGAGTACCCGATACCCTGCCACCCTCACGGGAGCAGGAACTTGCCGGTTCAGGCCAGCTTGATCTCGACGTTCACGCCGGCAGCCAGATCCAGCTTCATCAGCGCGTCGACCGTTTGGGGCGTCGGCTGCACAATGTCAAGCATGCGCTTGTATGTGCGGACCTCGAATTGTTCACGCGACTTCTTGTCGACATGAGGGCCGCGGTTGACCGTGAACTTTTCGATACGCGTCGGAAGGGGAATCGGACCGCGAATAAGCGCGCCGGTACGGCGGGCCGTGTCGGCGATGTCGCCGGTCGCCTGATCGAGCACGCGATGATCGAACGCCTTAAGGCGAATGCGGATGTTGCTGTCCATGTCCTGTACCGATGCGAAAGAGCCAAAAAAACAAACCGCCCCTTGCCCTGCCCTTTCCGACTCCATCGAGCCGGAGAAAAGCGATCCGAGGCGGCCTATAAAAGCTGGCGGCGCGAATCGTGCGATTCGCGCCGCTTGGTGCCTATATTACTTAGAGATCGTGCCGACAACCCCGGCACCGACCGTACGCCCACCTTCACGAATGGCGAAACGCAGACCCGGGTCCATCGCGATCGGCGCGATCAGCTTCACACCCAGTTTCACATTGTCGCCAGGCATGACCATCTCGGTGCCCTCGGGCAGGACAACCTCACCCGTGACGTCGGTGGTGCGGAAGTAGAACTGCGGACGATAGTTGGCGAAGAACGGCGTATGACGGCCACCCTCTTCCTTCGACAGCACATAGATCTCGGCATCGAACTCGGTGTGCGGCGTAACCGAACCGGGCTTGGCCAGCACCTGGCCGCGCTCCACATCCTCACGACCCACGCCGCGCACCAGCGCCCCGATATTGTCGCCGGCCTCGCCCTGATCGAGCAGCTTGCGGAACATCTCAACACCGGTGACGGTGGTCTTGCGGGTGTCGCGGATGCCGACGATCTCGACTTCCTCACCTACCTTGACGATGCCGGTCTCGACACGGCCGGTGACAACGGTGCCGCGACCGGAGATCGAGAACACATCTTCGATCGGCATCAGGAACGGCTTGTCGACCGGACGATCGGGCTGCGGGATCCAGCTGTCGACAGCCTCCATCAGCTTGAGCACGGCATCGCGGCCGATTTCCGGCGTCTTGTCCTGAAGGGCGGCAACAGCCGAACCGGCGATGATCGGAATATTGTCGCCGTCGAAATCATAGGACGACAGCAGCTCACGGACTTCCAGTTCGACCAGTTCCAGGATTTCCGGATCGTCGACCAGATCGACCTTGTTCATGAACACGACCAGCTGGGGCACGCCGACCTGCTTGGCGAGCAGGATGTGCTCACGGGTCTGCGGCATCGGGCCATCCGTGGCGGACACGACCAGGATCGCGCCATCCATCTGCGCGGCGCCGGTGATCATGTTCTTCACATAGTCGGCGTGACCGGGGCAGTCGACATGCGCATAGTGACGCGTGCCGGTTTCATATTCAACATGGCTGGTCGCGATGGTGATACCGCGCTCACGCTCTTCGGGCGCCTTGTCGATATTGTCGTAGCTGGTGAAGGTCGCACCGCCGGTTTCAGCCAGCACCTTCGTGATCGCCGCGGTCAGCGAAGTCTTGCCATGGTCGACGTGACCGATGGTGCCGATGTTGCAGTGCGGCTTGTTCCGCTCAAACTTAGCCTTAGCCATTTTTTCCTACCTTCTAATCAAATCCATGTGGTTTGACCGCTAAGGCCGCGCCTTGCGAAGGCGCGTCCATAACAGCAAATTTCCAGAATGCCAGCCCTAACCGACCCGGAAAATGCCGTGACGGTCAGGGAAATGCTCAGGCCATCTTCGCCTTGATCTCGTCCGCCACATTCTGCGGCACTTCATCATAGTGCGAGAAGTGCATCGAGTAGCTGGCGCGCCCCTGAGTGAAGGAACGCAGCTGATTCACATAGCCGAACATGTTGGCAAGCGGCACCAGCGCATCCACCGTCTGCGCATTGCCGCGGCTGTCGGTGCCCTGGATCTGGCCGCGACGGCTGTTCATGTCGCCGATGACGTCACCCAGATATTCTTCCGGGGTTACGACCTCGACCTTCATGATCGGTTCGAGCAGCTTGATGCCGGCCTTCTGGGCCGCTTCGCGCATCGCGCCGCGCGCACAGATTTCGAACGCCAGCGCGGACGAGTCGACGTCATGATAGGCGCCGTCGGTCAGGTGAACTTCGAAATCGATGATGGGGAAGCCGATGAGCTGGCCGGTCTCCGCGGTCTCGCGGAAACCCTTTTCCACCGACGGGATATATTCGCGCGGGATGTTGCCGCCCTTGATCTCATCGAAGAACTGATAGCCCGAGCCACGCTCGCCGGGAATGACCGTCACCTTCACGCGGCCGAACTGACCCGATCCGCCCGACTGCTTCTTGTGGGTGTAGTCGATATCGACCTTCTTGGCGAGATATTCGCGATAGGCGACCTGAGGCGCACCGACATTGGCCTCTACCTTGAATTCCCGCTTCATGCGGTCGACCAGGATCTCAAGGTGAAGTTCGCCCATGCCCTTGATGATGGTCTGGCCGGATTCATGGTCGGTCGAAACGCGGAAGGAAGGATCTTCGGCGGCCAGACGATTGAGCGCGATGCCCATCTTCTCCTGGTCGGCCTTGGTCTTGGGCTCCACCGAAAGCTCGATCACCGGCTCGGGGAATTCCATCCGCTCCAGAATGATCGGCAAGCGTTCCGAACACAGCGTATCGCCGGTGGTCGTCTCCTTCAGGCCGGCCAGCGCAACGATGTCGCCCGCATAGGCGGTATCGACGTCCTCACGCGAGTTGGCGTGCATGAGGAGCATGCGGCCGATCTTTTCCTTCTTGTCCTTGACGGAGTTCAGATAGCCGCCCTTCGTCAGCGTGCCAGAATAGACGCGCAGGAAGGTGAGCGAACCCACGAACGGGTCGTTCATGATCTTGAACGCCAGGCCGGCGAAAGGGGCGTCGTCGCTGGTGGGACGACTGTCAGGCTCTTCCGTGTTGGGATTGACGCCCTGCACATCCTCGATGTCCAGCGGGCTGGGCAGATAATCGACCACCGCGTCGAGCAGTGCCTGCACACCCTTGTTCTTGAACGAGGAGCCGCACAGCACCGGCACGAAACTCTGGCTGAGCGTGCCCTTGCGAATCAGCTTCCTGAGCGTATCGGCATCGGGCAGATTGCCTTCCAGATAGGCTTCCATCGCCTCGTCGTCCTGCTCGACGGCGAGTTCGATCAGCTTTTCACGATATTCCACCGCCTTGTCGGCCAGGTCCGCGGGAATGTCCTCATAGACGAATTCGGCGCCCAGGCTTTCATCCTTCCAGATGATCGCGCGATTCTCGACGAGGTCGACCAGTCCCCTGAACTCGCTTTCCGCGCCGATGGGCAGATAGAGAACCGCAGGGGTGGCGCCCAGGCGATCGATGATCGTCTGCACGCAATAATAGAAATTGGCGCCGGTGCGGTCGAGCTTGTTGATGTAGCACATCCGCGGTACTTTGTACTTGTCTGCCTGGCGCCACACGGTTTCCGACTGCGGCTCCACACCCGCGACGCCGTCGAACGCGGCGACCGCGCCGTCCAGGACGCGCAGCGAACGCTCCACCTCGATCGTGAAATCGACGTGACCGGGCGTGTCGATGATATTGAGACGATGGTCGCGCCAGAAGCAGGTCGTGGCCGCCGACGTGATCGTGATCCCGCGCTCCTGCTCCTGCTCCATCCAGTCCATCGTGGCCGAGCCTTCGTGCGTCTCGCCGATCTTGTAGGACTTGCCGGTATAATAAAGGATACGCTCGGTCGTCGTGGTCTTGCCGGCGTCGATATGCGCCATGATGCCGAAATTACGATAGCGTTCGAGCGGATGGCTGCGGGCCATGATCTGTCTCCGTTGCCGGGATGCGGCGGATTGGACGGGAATGGGGAAACCGGGCGCCGCCCATGCGACGCCCGGTTCCTTATATTTTATTTACCAGCGATAATGCGAGAACGCACGGTTGGCTTCGGCCATGCGATGCGTGTCCTCGCGCTTCTTGACCGCGTTCCCGCGGTTGTTCGCGGCATCCAGCAGTTCGCCCGACAGGCGGGCGGCCATGGTGGTTTCCGACCGGTTGCGCGCCGCGGCGATCAGCCAGCGGATGGCCAGCGCCTGGGCACGCTCCGGACGCACTTCGACGGGAACCTGATAGGTCGCACCGCCGACACGGCGGCTGCGGACCTCGATACCCGGCTTCACATTGTTCAGCGCGTCATGGAACATGCCGATGGGGTCCTTCTTGGACCGGACCTCGACGGTTTCCAGCGCGCCGTAGACGATCGCCTCG
>JBFWMJ010000156.1:0-5270 GCA_050251675.1 Sphingobium sp. | reverse complement strand
TGAAGGCCGGCCCTTTCCAGATAGTCGGTGACGACCTGCGAGCCCGGGGCAAGCGAAGTCTTGACCCAGGGCTTGGGCTTCAGGCCCAACTCGTTCGCCTTCTTGGCGACCAGACCGGCGGCAACCAGCACGCCGGGGTTCGACGTGTTGGTGCAACTGGTGATCGCGGCGATGGTGACGTCGCCGTCGCCAATGTCGAAATCCTCGCCCTCGACCGGAACGCGCTGCTGCGCCTTCTTGTAGGTGTTGGCCATGTCGGCGTTGAACACGTCATCGACTTCCGGCAGCGCGACGCGGTCCTGCGGACGCTTCGGCCCGGCAAGGCTGGGAACGACGGTGGCGAGGTCCAGTTCCAGCGTGTCGGTGAAGACCATGTCCGCGTTGGGGTCGATCCAGAAACCCTGCGCCTTGGCATAGGCTTCGACCAGCGCGATATTCTCTTCGCTGCGGCCGGTCAGGCGCATATAATCCAGCGTCTTGTCGTCAATGCCGAAGAAGCCGCAGGTCGCGCCATATTCCGGCGCCATGTTGGCCAGCGTCGCGCGATCGGCCAGCGTCAGGGACGCAAGGCCGGGGCCGAAATATTCGACGAAGCGGCCCACCACGCCCTTCTGGCGCAGCATGGCGGTGCAGGTGAGGACCAGGTCGGTGGCGGTGACGCCTTCCTGCAGTTCGCCGACCAGCTTGAAACCAACCACCTCAGGGATCAGCATGGAAACGGGCTGGCCCAGCATCGCCGCTTCCGCCTCGATACCGCCCACGCCCCAGCCCAGCACGCCCAGGCCGTTGACCATGGTGGTATGGCTGTCGGTGCCGACGCAGGTATCGGGATAAGCGACGGTGGCGCCGCTTTCATCGACCGACGACCAGACCGCCTGCGCGATATTTTCCAGATTCACCTGATGGCAGATGCCGGTGCCGGGGGGCACGACCTTGAAATTGTCGAGGCTTTTCGACCCCCATTTCAGGAAGTCGTAACGCTCCATATTGCGCTGATATTCCAGCTCGACGTTATCCTCGAACGCCTTGGGCGTGCCGAATTCGTCCACCATGACCGAATGGTCGATGACCAGATGCACGGGCACCTGCGGATTGATCTTGCTGGCGTCGGCGCCCAGATTGTTCATCGCGTCGCGCATGGCGGCCAGGTCGACCACGCAGGGCACGCCGGTGAAATCCTGCATCAGCACGCGCGCGGGGCGATTCTGTATCTCGCGCTCCGACTTGCCCCGGTCCTTCTGCCAGTCGACGACCGCCTGGATATCTTCCACCGTGACGGTCACGCCGTCCTCGAACCGGAGCAGATTTTCCAGCAGCTCCTTCATCGAAAAAGGCAGCTTCGACACGTCGCCCATCTTCTCCGCCGCTTTTTTCAGCGAATAGATGGCGATATCCCTGCCGCCGACCTTCAATGTGTCGCGCGTGCCTAGCGTGTCCTGTCCAACGGCGGTCATAAGTCGTGCGTCTCCTCGCATATGCCCCGGTCACGCGGCAGGAGGATGACGCCGTTCCACCACACGCGCGCCCGACAGCCAGAAGACGTCGGCGGCAAGGTGGAGGGATGCACCCCAACCGCGGTCGAAGCGGGTATGTCCCGATGGCAGCGCCATACCGCGATCGGCCCCGGAGTCAAATGCCAAGGGGGATATTCCGTTTAATTCTTTGACCACCTATCCCTTTTGCGCCGCAGCGCGAACGAAAGGAGTAACGGGATCGTTGTTCAGGCGGCGCCAGAGCCTGACCCTGCTAATGCATAACGGTCGCAAGAAGCAATGTCTCAAAGCGGAATGACATAGCCGGGCGGCCCCCAGAGCGCGGTAGAGGCGATGTGGACCTTCGACGGACTGGAAGGATACGAAGTCGCCCATGCTGCATTGCAACAGGGCGATTCGCTCCCCCGGCGCGGATCGACCGATCAGCGCCGGTCATCCGCATTCCTAGTCGATGGCGTTCTTGATACCCCTGCCCGCCATGATGCCCAGCAGCAGGAAGACCAGGAACAGCACGACAGCCACGCCGAACAGGAACTTGGCGATGCCGACAAAGGCGCCGGCAGCGCCGCCGAAACCCAATATGCCCAGCACCGCGGCGATGACGAGGGAAATGATGGCAAGACGGATCATGACGATGGCCTTTCCTGAAGGTTCGCAACAGTCAGGAAACGAACCGATCCGCGCAGGGTTCCGGGGGTACGCCGCGTGGCCCGCCTGCGACCCTTCAGATCCAGCCTTCCAGCACCTGATCGGGCGGTCGATGGCCATCGACCCATGTACGGATGTTGGCGATCACGCGCGCGCCTGTGGCTTCGCGCCCTTCAAAGGTGGCGGACCCCATATGGGGCAGCAGCACGACGTTGGACAATGCCATCAGCCGGGAGTCCACGGCGGGTTCGCGCGCATAGACGTCCAGCCCCGCCCCGGCGATCCGTCCCTGTTCAAGCGCGGCGATCAGCGCCGGTTCGTCCGTTATTTCCGCGCGGGACGTGTTGATGAGATAGGCGTCGGGCCGCATCAATTCTATCCGCCGCGCATCGATCATAGCCCGGCTGTCGGCGTTGAGCGGGCAATGGATCGATACGATATCGCTTTGCGCCAGCAGGGTGTCGAGTTGCGGGCACCAATGCGCGTCCAGCCCGTTTTCGACGTCAGCCGGCAGGCGATGCCGGTTGTGATAGGCGATCGACAGGCCAAAGGCGCGAGCGCGCGCGGCCACCGCCCGGCCGATCCGGCCCATGCCGACGATCCCCAGTTTCTTGCCGCCAATCCGGTGGCCCAGCATGCCCGAAGGGCTCCAGCCGCGCCATTCGCCTGATCGTACCAGCTTTTCCCCCTCCGCCAGGCGGCGCGGCACGGACAGGATAAGCGCCATGGTCATGTCGGCCGTATCCTCGGTCAGCACGCCCGGCGTGTTGGTGACCATGATGCCCCGCCGCCGCGTCGCGCCAAGGTCGATATGGTCGACGCCGCTTCCGAAACTGGCGATCAACTGCAATCGATCCGGCGCCTCATCGATCAGGGCGCCGTCGATCTGGTCGCTGATGCACGGGACCAGCACGTCGCATTGCGCCATCGCCCGTGCCAATGCCGCGCGGTCCATCGGCACGTCGCCGACATTGAAGAGGGTATCGAACAATTCCGCCATGCGCGCCTCGACAGGCGGGGGCAGGCGACGGGTCACGACGACGCGTGGCTTGTCGGGGCGCGGTTTGCTGACCATGGGCATGGCCGCTATTGCGCCCCGCTTCATGGGTCAAGCGCTTATGCCATCCGCGTAACACAGCGGTTGTCGTTACCGGCCTGCCGGGTCTATTGTCGCGGACCGGGGATGTGAGGATATGAAACGATAATGAAGGGATATTTTCTGGCCGCGGCGGCGATCGCGGGCCTGTTCGGCGCAACCGCAACTGTTGCTTCACCGGGAAAGCCCGTGCCTTATTGGGCATCCATCGCCCAGAATGAAGCGCGCATGCGCGTCGGCCCCAGTCTGGATTTCCCGTCCAACTGGGTCTACCGGCGGCGCGACCTGCCGATCCGCGTGGTCCAGGTGCTCGGCCTGTGGCGCAAGGTGGAGGATTCGAGCGGAACGCAGGGGTGGATGCACGTCCGCCTGCTGAGCGACACGCGCAGTGCCATCGTCACCGCCGCCATGGCGCCTATGCACGAAACGCCATCGGAAACAGGCCGCATTCTGTTCCGCGCCGAAAAGGGCGTGGTAGGACGCATAACCTCATGCAAAGGCGGATGGTGCGCGTTCGACGTACGCGGACAACGCGGCTTCGTCAGGGCGACGGACATGTGGGGCGCCGTTCAATAGGCGCAGTCGACATTCAGGAAACGGCGCGCCGAGAATGGCGGTTTTCGCGATCCGAACCGCAGCCTTCCTACCGCAGATGAACAGCACAAGCGCGATAAACCATCATGTGCAGGCCGTCAGAGCGGGGGATCGATCCACCCTGAAGGCAGATGAGTACCCGATACACGGAACACCGTCATTTGCAGGTCACCGCAACCGAAGGTCGGCACGTCCCGCGCCTTACCCTTCGTCCCCACGGTCGACATGCATCAGGCGCTTTATCAACGGCGCCGCCGTCATGACGGCGATGCCCAGCGCCACCGACCACCAGCCGATCCGGCCGTAAACCGACAACACATCCTCGCGCGATCCCGTGCCACCTTCGCCCCCGGCGGCGGCCGCGATCAGACCGGCCACATATTGGCCAAGCGCCATCGCCAGGAACCATACGCCCATCATCAGCCCGATCATCCGGGCCGGGGCCAGTTTGGACATGGCGGACAGCCCAACGGGAGACAGGCAGAGTTCGCCGATGGTATGAAGGAAATAGAGCAGGAATATCATGATGATCGGCGTCAGCGTGCCCGGCGCTCCGGCGCCGGCGACCAGCACCAGGAACCCGGCCCCGACCAGCACGACGGCGATGCCGAACTTCATCGGCGCCGACGGTTCCAGACCGCGTTTCGCCAGCCATATCCACAGGGCGGCCACGACCGGACCGAAAATCAGGATATAGGCGGAGTTGACCGACTGGAACACCGCCGCAGGGACGTCGATTCCCCATAGGGTGCGGTCGGCATAGCGGTCGGTGAACAGGTTGAGCGAGGAGCCGGTCTGTTCGTACAGGCCCCAGAAGATCGGGTTGACGGCCAGCAGGAACAGCGCCGCCAGCATGCGGTCGCGGCCCACCCCTTCCATTCGTCCGAACGCCTGCCACAGCAGATACAGCGCCATGACCGGCCCCGCCACCGCCAGCGCGCCGCCGATGACATCATGGTGCTGGATCAGGAACCAGCAGGCGACGATCGCGGCCAGGCTGGACAGGTAGACCAGCGCTTCGCGGCTGACGATCCCGCCGGGCTTTTGCGCCAGCAGCGCCGGATCGGGCGGCTCACCCTTGCCCTGAAGCAGCGGCCGGGCGAACGCGAAGCCGATGACGCCCGCGATCATGCCCACCGCCGCCGCGCCGAATCCCCAATGCCATCCCCAGGCCTGCCCCAGATAGCCGCACACGATCGGCCCGGCGAGGCCACCGACATTGATCCCCATGTAGAAGATGGTGAACGCCGGATCGGTCCGCATGTCCCCCCTGGGATAAAGCTGTCCGACGAGGGCGGAGGCGCTGGACTTGAGAAAGCCCGTGCCCACCACCACGGTCGCGAGGCCAAGCCAGAACAATCCCTGCCCCATCGGCCCGCTATCGTCCGCCTCCAGCCCCAGCACGATGTGCCCGGCGGCGATCACGATGCCGCCGAACA
>JBFWMJ010000155.1:0-5311 GCA_050251675.1 Sphingobium sp. | reverse complement strand
CGGGGCGCGGTCGTCGAATATGCCCAGCGGCCGGATGCCCATCCATGGCTGGCGCGCGAAAGCCGTGCGTAACTGTTCGGTGGTCTCCGTCGCGCCGATGAAGGCGGCGGCGCGCCGGTCCTGGCCAACGGCGCGACAGTGACGCAACGCCGCCCGCACGGCGATTCGGAACAGGATGATCGCGGCCAGCGCCCCGCCATACCAGGCGGCGACCGCCGGCAGCCAGACCGGCGCGCGCGCCATCGTCAGGTCGCCGAGCAGGGCGAACAGAAGCAGGATCGCCGCGAAGCTGATCGTCCAGTGCGCCGTGATGTCGGCCAGTTCATGGCGCAGCCGGCTGATCCGCCACGGCCGGCTGACGTGAAAGAAGGACGCCGTCAGTTCCAGTATGGCGACGCACATCAGCACGTCGACGATTGCCGGCCGCGCCGCGCCAAGCGGGGTTCGCGCCAGCAGCAGCATGGCCGTGACGATCAGCAGGCCGTCGATCAACCGGCACAGCCGCGCCAGCAGCGCGCCGAATTGCCGAAAGGCCCCGCGCCTCGCGAAATCCATGTCCGAACCGGGTGGCGGCATGATCCCCCTTGCTCCCTTGAACATCCTCTGCCCTGAAACAATTGCGTAAAATATGTAATTCAGGTCGGAATATTTAAGTAATATATGAATTGATTTTTTGATCTGTTGGCGAATCTATGGGTATATTATTAAGATATAGGAAGTTAATAATAGCTTCGTTAACCATCCAATTTTGATGTGTCCTTCTTCGGAACACATGGTATTTCATCCATTGTCCAGATTATCATTTGATATATTGAAATATATGTTCGTTATTTCATGGAGTGTGACGCATTGAACGGACATGTGGATGGAAGATGGCTGGACTATTATGTGATTTGGGCTTGCACCGGGTGGACCCGGCGATCGTCCTGAACGGCGGCGTCGGTTTTTCCCGCTGCCTGCGTTGCGGACAGGCGCTGGTCCGGCGGCCCGGATCGCGCTGGGGGCTGGTGCCGCGCGGTCATGCGGTCGTCTGGCGGCCCGTGTCGGCCGGGCGCGTGGGCCGTGAACGGTGGAGCCCGGATCGCGGCGCGGACCATTGCGTCCACCATCCGGCCCCGATTCAGCCCGCTATGGGCCGGTCCTCCGTCGCTTCCCGCCCGCATGCGTCGCGCGCCTATCGCTATCTGGCGCGGCAGATAGCGGATGCCCGGACCGATTCAGGGGCGGCGATGATCGTGCTGATCAGCGCGGTCTGCTCCCCCGCCTTGTCCAACGAAACGCTGATGATGCTGTGCGCGATGATGCACGACGAACTGGGCGGGCGTCTGCTCGTGATCGATGCGACGCTGACGCAGGAAGGGATCGGCGCGGCCCTGGGCGCGGACGGGCGCCCCGGACTGTCGGAGGCGCGCGCCGCCCATCCATGGGACGTGCTGGAAATGCTGCACCTTCCGACCCGGCGCGCGCTGTTCGTGCTGGGCGCGGGATACAGGCCCGGTGCCGCCCGTCCTGAGGATATGGTGGGTATCCTGCCCTTTCTGGCCCAGCGATTCGACCATATCCTGATCCAGCAGCAGGCGATCACCGCCGATACCCGCTATCTGGCAATGGCCGCCCGCGCCGACCTGGTGCTGGTTCTGGCCGAGGAAGGCGGGACGCGCATGGCCAGGCTGGCGCAGGCGCGCGACGCATTCCGAACCCATGGCATCGCCAATGTCGGGATGGTGCTGGCCGTTCCATCGGCGGGCACGGCGCAGGCGCGCGCGCGTGCCGCCTGACGGCGGATATTTCCCGGCCGGGCGGCCGGATGCCGCCGGGCGCGTCCTGCTGGCCGGCGCGGCGGCCGCGGGGGCGGCGATGGTCATCGTCACGGCGGCGATGGCGCCGGGGCGCGCGCCCGTGCTGGCGGCGGTCGGTGCGGCGGGGCTGGGCGCGGGCCTGTGGGCGTGCGGCAATCCGCGCCTCGCCTGCCTGTGGGGACTGGCGCTCGCCGCGCCGCTCGGCATCGCCAAGCGATTCCATCCGATCCCCCATATGGGCGGCGCGGGCGCCTATTCGATCGAACTGGTCGACCTGTTCCTTGTCGCGCTGCTCGCCTTTCAACTGCGCGACTGGCGGCGCGGCGAAGCACGGCCGTGTTTGCCCGCCGTGGCGGCATGCTGGGGCGCGATGATCCTGCTGGGCCTGATGGCGGCCGCCGGCGGCCCTTATCGGCAACTGGCGATGATGGAAGCGTTCCAGATGGCCAAGACGCTGCTGCTGTTCCTCGTGCTGGTCGGGGAACTGGTGCGGGTCCGGCGGTTCCTGCACCTCTTCGCGGCGCTGTGCTGCGGGTTGCTGCTGCAATCGCTGATCGGCATCGCCCAGTTCGTCAGGCGCGGCGATGTCGGCCTGCAGATGCTGGGCGAGGCGACGATGACCACGCTCGAATATGCTAACAAGGCGACCTATCTGGACGATGGCGGCACATTCCGTATCGGCGGGCTGATGGGCCATCCGAACATCTATGCCGGCTTCATCGCGATCCTTGCGCCGATCCTGCTGGCGATGCTGATGACGCGGTTGCCGCCGGAACGCAAATTGCCTGTGGCGGCGGTGCTGGCGACCGCCCTTGTGGCTTTGCTGCTGACCTTGTCGCGATCGGGGTGGCTGTCCTTCGCGCTGGCGGTCCCGATCGTCGTCGGGCTGATGTTGCGCGACCGCCGGGCGCGGCGGCGGGTGCTGACCATGACGGGCCTGTCGCTGCTGATCGCCATGCCGGCGGCGATCGCCGCCGCGCCCGCGATCGTCCGGCGTTTTACCCGCAGCGATCCGGGCGCGGTCGATTTCCGCTGGGAATGGATGGGTGTCGCCTGGGACATGGTTGGCGACCATCCGCTGCTGGGGGTGGGCCTCAACAGTTTCGTTTTCCACCTGCCCGGCCGCACGCAATATGGCGGGGCGGAGGCGTTGACCCGCACCTTCGGCACGAACTGGCCGGTGGTGCACGACATCTACCTGCTGATCTGGGCGGAACAGGGCACGATCGGCTTTGCGCTGTTCGTGGCGCTGCTGGCGCTGCTCGTGCGGACCGGCTGGCGCAACGCGCGGGATTGCGCTGATCCGTGGCTGCATGCGCTGTCGGTCGGGGCGCTGGCCGGGCTGAGCGCCAATATGGTCGACGGGCTGGGCAGCTTCTTCCTGCGCCAGATGCCGGGCGCGCGGATGTTCTGGATCGCCGCCGCGATCATCGTGGCGACCCGCTACTGGCAGCAGCGCAACGGACCCGGTCGGGAGCGACCGGCATGAAGCGCGGCAGCATGGCCTTTTATGGCCTGACCCTCGTCATCGGCCGTATCATGCTGTCGGTCGCGCGCATGGTCGCGGCACTGTGCGTCGCGCGGTTGTCCGGGGCGGAAAGTTTCGGCGCCTATGCCCTGCTGCTCAGCCTGATCGGCCTGTTCGAATGGCTGGTCGATTTCGGCCAGACCGACATGGCCGTGCGCGATGGCGCGCGTCGGCCGCACCGCCGGGCCGCGACGCTGCATGCGCTGATGCGGGCGAAGCGAGTGCAGGGTGTGGCGGGGGCCGTCGCCCTGCCCCTGCTGCTGATCGGCGCGGGGCAGGGGCGCGATGTCGTGCTGGCGGGGTGCGCCGGTGGCATCGCGGTGCTGGCGACCGCCCTGGCCCAGCCCGCGCGCGTATCCTTGCGGCTGGCGATGCGGATGGACCGCGATATCGGCGCGGAACTGGCCGGGCTGGCCGTCATGTTGCCGCTGCTGGCGCTGGCGGGTGTCGTGGGCGCGTCTTTGCCGGTGCTGATCGCGACATGGGCCTGCGCCCGGGTGGTGCAGGCGGCGCTGACCGTCCGCTGGGCCGGGCCATTGCCTCGGGGAAGGGCGCGTCCGGGCGCGGCATGGCGGCTGGTGCGCGGGGCATCGCCGCTGGGTGTCGCCGGTTTGCTGGTGGTGCTGTACGATGCGCTGGCGCCGCTGCTGCTGGCGCGGCTCATGGATCTGCACGCCGTCGCGCTGTTCGCCGCCGCCACCCGGTTCATTTTCCCCGTACTGGTCGCGGTGCAGGCGATCAATGCCGCCTTCCTGCCCATATTGGCGGGTCACTGGCGCCGTGACCCCGCCGCGATGGCCCGCGCGCAGCAGGCCGCGCTGCTCCTGTCGGTCGGGTTCGCCGCGCTGCTGTTCGCCGGCATCCACGGCGGCGCGGCATTCCTGATGGGACTGATGGGCCCGGATTTCGTGCGCGGTGCCGGGCTGCTGCAAATCATGGCCTGGGCATTGCTGGCGCGGGCGGTGACCACCGCCATGGCGCCGCTCATCATCGTCGCGGGTCGTCATGCGCGCGCGATGCTGCTGACGGTCGCATCGCTGGGCGCGCAGGTCGCCGCGCTGCTGATGCTGGTGCCGCGACTGGGGGTGACGGGCGCGGGCGTGGGTTATGTGCTGGTGGAACTGATCCTGGGTACGGGGGCGGTGTCCTGGACCGCGCAGACGGTGACGGGTGTGGCGATCGACTGGCGCCCGGTCCTGCTGGTGCTGGCGATTGCCGCGTCGGCCGCGCTGACGGTGGGCATGACCCCGGTCGGGGGCGGTTTTACCGGCGGGATTGCAGCCGGGTTGCTGGCGCTCGCCATGATGCTCGCCCTGGCGTGGCTGGCGCGGCGCCATGTCGCGCCTGTCTGGAGCGAGCTGCGCCGCCAACGTCTGGCGGCAGGAGCGGCGCGATGAACCGTTCACCCCCGATCGCTCCCACAATCGCCATCGCCTGCCCCGGTGTCGGATTGGTCCAGCGCGGCTTTGAACGGCTGTTTCGCGACCTGTTCGACGAAATGCGCGGCGATTTTGCGATGACCCTGTTCAAGGGCGGCGGTCCACGGTCGGCGGACGAGATCGTCCTGCCCTTTTTGGCGCGGGGCGGAGCGGCGATCCGTTGGCTGCCGCTGCACCGGCTGATGGGGCGCACGCCGATGCATGCCGAATGCCTGACCTTTGCGCTGGCGCTGCTGCCGCATCTGGCCGGCGGGCGCTATGACGTCGTCCATGTGATCGACCCGCCGCTTGCGCGCCTGCTGTTCCATCTGCGCCGGCTGCTGGGTCTGAAATTCCGGCTGCTCTATACGGAAGGGACGGCTATGCCGCCGGGCGATTACCCGCCCTGCGACCTGATCCATCAGATTTCGGCCGCGACGCTGGCCGATGCGCTCGCCCATGATGTGCCGCCGGCCCATATGCGCCTTGTCCCCTGCGGCTACCGGCCGGGGCGGTTCGTCGCCGGTGCCGACCGTGCGGCGCTTCGCGCGCGTCACGGCATCGCG
>JBFWMJ010000154.1:0-5415 GCA_050251675.1 Sphingobium sp. | reverse complement strand
GGAACTGATCGAGGTCGAGGAACGCGTCAGGACGCTGTGACGGGCCCGGGGGGCGGGTAACGCCCGGCCCCCGGCCTCACGTCCGGCCATGTCCTGCATTGGGATAGCGAGGAACGACGATGGCCCAGCAGCCCGAAGGCCCCTCCGTCCGCCTGTTGCGGGTCGGCGAACAGGTGCGGCATGTCCTGTCCGACATCCTCCAGCGCGGCGACGTGCATGACGATGTGCTGACGCACCATGTGGTCAGTGTGACCGAGGTGCGCATGTCCCCGGACCTGCGCCATGCCACGGTCTTCGTGAAATCGCTGCTCGGTCAGGATGAGGACGCGGTCCTCAAGGCGCTGCGGACGAACACCGCCTATTTGCAGCGGGAAGTGGCGCGGCGCGTGCGCCTCAAATATGCGGCGAAGCTCAAATTCCTGGCCGATGAGAGTTTCGACGAAGGGAGCCATATCGAACGGCTGCTGCGCGACCTGAAGGTCGCGCGCGATCTGGATCCCTCGGACGAGAATTGACGCGCCGCCTGACCCGCCCCATGGTGCCGGCATGGGCAATATGAGCAGGGTTTTCTTAAGGGGCGGGGTCGCCCGCAGCCGCCGTTTCCTGAAGGGATGCGTGGTGGCCGCGCTGCTCGGCGTTTCCCCCGTTCACTCCAGGGCGCCATCCATCCATCCCGCCGTTATCGCCGATCCTGCGCCGGACGCCGCCTATCCCGCTGGCATGCATGGCTTTGCCATCCCGGTGGACGACGGCGCGATCAATGCGACATTGTATACCGCCGCCGGCGCGGGTACGCATCCTGTCCTCCTGTTTCTGCACGGATTTCCCGGCAATGAGCAGAATCTCGATCTGGTGCAGGCCGCGCGCCGGGCAGGATGGCATGTGCTGACGCTGCATTATCGCGGGGCATGGGGTAGTCCGGGGCGCTTTTCCTTCGCCAACGCCGCACAGGACGCGCGGACGGCGCTGCAATTCCTGCACCAGGCGGCCACAGTTGCCCGCTATCGGATCGATACAGGTGCCATCGTGCTGGCGGGACATGGGATGGGTGCTTTTATGGCGACCGATGCCGCTGCCGATGTGCAGCGTGTCGCGGGGCTGTTTCTGATCGACCCGTGGGACCCCGCGCAAACCGTGGCCGCGCTTTCGACGCCGTCAGGGGAGGCCGCGTGGAAGGCGGAGGTGAGCGGCGCCCTGCCGCCGCTTCAGGGCGCGACCCATGACGGGCTGACCGCGCAGATCAGGGACGATGCCGGACGCTTCGATCTGGGCGGCCGTCTGATCGCCTATGGTCGTCGGCCGCTGACGATCATCGCCGCGGATCGCGGGCGCGGTGCCATGGCGCGCAAGGTGGCGGCTGACGCGCAAAGCAGCAATCCCGGAACAGAGTTGACGATCTGGCCCGCCGACCACGGTTTTTCCGACAAACGCATCGCGCTCGCCGATGCGCTGGTGCGGTTCCTGAACAGGGCCGTGCCCACTGTTCGCTGAGCGGGGCGCCGATATATGGCTGACAGGCATGGGGCGGCGCTATAAGGGGCCGGGCCATGCATGGCTGGATTGTTCTCGATAAACCGCACGGTCTTGGCTCGACCCAGGCCGTTGCGGCGGTGAAGCGCGCGCTGCGGGAGGGCGGTGCGGGAAAGGTGAAGGTCGGCCATGGCGGCACGCTCGATCCGCTGGCGACAGGCATATTGCCGATCGCGGTCGGTGAGGCGACGAAACTGGCCGGGCGAATGCTGGACAGCGACAAGATCTATGATTTCACCATCGCTTTTGGCAGCCAGACCGATACGCTCGATCTGGAAGGAAAGGTGATCGCGACGAGCGATGCGCGACCCGCCCCGGCGCAGGTGGAAGCGGTGCTGCCGCGTTTCACCGGCCCGATCGAGCAGACGCCGCCCGCCTATAGTGCGATCCTGATCGACGGCCAGCGCGCCTATGATCTGGCGCGGGCCGGCGCGGAGGTGGAGATGACGAGGCGAGCGGTGACGATCCATGCGCTCACCGTTATGCGGTTCGAGCCTGTCGGAAGCGATACAGCGACAGTGTCGGCAGGCGCTGACCGAACGGATGAGGGGCGTCTGGCTTCGCTGACGCTCACCGCCCATGTCTCCAAGGGGACCTATATCCGATCGCTTGCGCGGGATATCGCACTGGCGCTGGGCACGGTCGGTCATGTCACCATGCTCCGCCGTGTGAGGGCCGGTCCGTTCACGCTGGAATCCGCGATTTCGCTGGACACATTGCGCAATTCTGCTAACGAGCGCGCCATCGGCCGGCTTATGCTGCCGTTGACGGCGGGGCTGGACGACATCCCGGCTCTTCCCGTCACTCCCGAACAGGCGACCGCGCTCCGCCAGGGGAAGGTGCTGGTCGGGAAACCGCATACCGGTTTGATGCTGGCGATGGAGGGTGAGACACCCGTCGCGCTGGTGCAATCCAGTGGCCCGGAAATCCGGGTGGTGCGCGGCTTCAATCTCTAGATGTTAAGAAAGGAAGCCCGATGTCGATCACTGCCGAGCGCAAGGAAGCGCTGATCAAGGAACATGCCCGTGCCGAAGGCGACACCGGTTCGCCCGAAGTGCAGGTCGCGATCCTGTCCGAACGGATCGCCAACCTGACCGAGCATTTCAAGGGTCATCACAAGGATAACCACAGCCGTCGCGGCCTGCTGATGTTGGTCAACAAGCGGCGCTCACTGCTGGATTACCTAAAGAAGAAGGATGTGGGTCGGTATAGCGACCTCATCGCCAAGCTGGGTCTGCGCAAGTAACCCGCTAAGTTCGGCCCGCTTCGGCGGGCCGATTACGTTTGGACAAGTCCCGCAACGCCGGGGGTCCGTGCTCCCGCAAGGGCGGGGGCGGATTGAGAGAGAGGCCGCGCAATCCGGCGCGACCCTCTGATACGGGGAGCCAGACGATGCTCCGAAACCGCCGCGGGCCGGCTTAGCCCGCATATGAGGCCCCGCCGGGCAATAGGGCCATGGCGGGCGAAGGAAAAGTAAATGTTCGATGTAAAGAAAGTTTCGATCGAGCTGGCCGGCAAGACGCTGACCCTCGAAACCGGCCGTATCGCGCGTCAGGCCGACGCCGCCGTGCTGGCGACCTATGGTGAGACGGTGGTGCTGTGCGCCGTGACCGCCGCCAAGTCGGTGAAGGAAGGACAGGATTTCTTCCCGCTGACCGTCCATTACCAGGAAAAATATTCGGCTGCGGGCCGCATTCCCGGTGGCTTTTTCAAGCGCGAGCGTGGCGCCACCGAAAAGGAAACGCTGGTTTCCCGCCTGATCGACCGCCCGATCCGCCCGCTTTTCCCCGAAGGTTTCTATAACGAAATCAACGTGATCGCTCAGGTCATGTCGTTCGATGGCGACAGCGAGCCGGATATCGTCGCGATGATCGCCGCGTCGGCCGCGCTGACATTGTCGGGCGTGCCGTTCATGGGCCCGATCGGCGCGGCGCGCGTCGGGTACAAGGATGGCGAATATCAGCTGAACCCGAGCCTTGAAGAGGTGAAGACCGGCGAGCTCGATCTGGTCGTCGCCGCCACCCATGACGCGGTCATGATGGTCGAATCCGAAGCCAAGGAGCTTTCCGAAGACGTGATGCTCGGCGCCGTCCTGTTCGCGCACGACGCGTCGAAGAAGGTGGTCGAGGCGATCATCAAGCTGGCCGAGAAGGCAGCCAAGGATCCGTGGGACATGGCCCGCAGCGATGGCCTGGACGAACTGAAGGCGAAGCTGAAGACGCTGATCGGCAAGGATATCGCCGCCGCCTACAAGCTGACCGACAAGTCGGCGCGTTCCAACGCCCTTAACGAGGCGCGGGCCAAGGCGAAGGCGAAGTTCGTGGAAGACGGCCTCGACGCCCAGACCGTCATGGCCGGCATCAAGCTGACCAAGAAGCTGGAAGCCGAGATCGTGCGCGGCGCCATCCTGAAGGACGGCCAGCGCATCGACGGGCGCACCACGACGCAGATCCGCCCGATCGAGGCGATGGTCGGCTTCCTGCCGCGTACCCATGGTTCGGCGCTGTTCACCCGTGGCGAAACGCAGGCCATCTGCACCACCACGCTGGGCACGAAGGATGCCGAGCAGATGATCGACGGCCTTACCGGCCTGCATTATGAAAACTTCATGCTGCATTACAACTTCCCGCCCTATTCGGTCGGTGAAGTGGGCCGTTTCGGCGCGCCCGGCCGCCGCGAAGTGGGCCATGGCAAGCTGGCCTGGCGCGCACTGCACCCGGTGCTGCCGTCGAAGGACGAATTCCCCTATACGATCCGGGTCCTGTCCGACATCACCGAATCCAACGGATCGTCGTCGATGGCGACGGTGTGTGGCGGTTCGCTGTCGATGATGGACGCGGGCGTGCCGCTGAAGCGTCCGGTGTCGGGCATCGCCATGGGCCTGATCCTGGAAGGCAAGAAATTTGCCGTCCTGTCGGACATTCTGGGTGATGAAGATCATCTGGGCGACATGGATTTCAAGGTTGCCGGCACGGAAGCGGGCATCACCACCATGCAGATGGACATCAAGGTCGCCGGCATCACGCAGGAGATTTTCGAGGTCGCCCTGCGTCAGGCCAAGGAAGGCCGCGCCCACATCCTGGGCGAGATGAGCAAGGCCCTGTCGTCCACCCGCACCGAATTGTCGGCCCATGCGCCGCGTATCGAGACGATCCAGATCGACAAGTCGAAGATTCGCGACGTCATCGGCACGGGCGGCAAGGTCATCCGCGAAATCGTCGCGGAAACTGGTGCGAAGGTCGATATTGACGATGAAGGCATCATCAAGATTTCCTCGTCCGATATCGACCAGATCGAAGCCGCAAAGAAGTGGATCCTTGGCATTGTCGAGGAAGCGGAAGTCGGCAAGGTCTATACCGGAAAGGTCGTCAACATCGTCGATTTCGGCGCTTTCGTGAACTTCATGGGCGGCAAGGACGGTCTGGTCCACGTTTCCGAAATGCGCAACGAGCGCGTCGAGAAGCCGACCGACGTTGTGTCCGAAGGCCAGGAAGTGAAGGTCAAGGTTCTGGAAATCGACCCGCGCGGCAAGGTTCGCCTGTCGATGCGCGTCGTCGATCAGGAAACCGGCGAGGAACTGGAAGACACCCGTCCGCCGCGCGAGCCGCGCGAAAAGGGCGAGCGTGGCGACCGCAACCGGCGCGATCGTGGCGGCGACCGGGGTGGCCGGGGCGATCGCGGCCCGCGCCGTGACCGTGGTCCGCGCGAAGAGGGCGGCAATGATGACGGCCCGACCGGCGGCTTGCCCGATTTCCTGACCCAGGATTGATCGCGGCCATCGCTCCGTGAAGAATAAAGGGGCGCGCCCGGCTGGTCCGGGCGCCCCCTTCGCTTAGGCGCGCCGCGCGTGGGCAGCAACGGAGGCGTGCGGCGAAATGGTGCGGG
>JBFWMJ010000153.1:0-5630 GCA_050251675.1 Sphingobium sp. | reverse complement strand
GCGAAGACCGACCTGGTGGTGGCCGGCCCAGGTGCGGGAACTAAGCTGAACAGGCCGCCGCGCTGGGTATAGAGGTGATCAACGAAACCGGGTGGGCGGAAATCGTCAGGGCGGCGGGGTAGCGGTATCAGGGCAGGGCGGCGAGCCGGCGCCTATGCCGGGCGCTCCAGCTTGTCCTGCGTCCTGGTCGCGAAATCGCCGGCCTCATGCCGTTCGTGCAACTGCCCTTCGAGCGGGCCGGAGGTGCGGTTGACCATGATGCCGCGTTGCACCGCAGGCCGCGCCGCGATCTGGTCGATCCAGCGGTTGACATGGGCGTAGGATGCCATGTCCAGAAACTCGGCCGCATTATAGGCGTTGCCGCGCGCCAGCGCATAGTACCAGGGCCAGATGGCCATGTCCGCGATCGTATAGTCATCACCCGCCATATAGCTTTTGTGCGCGAGATGGCGGTCCACAACGTCCAGCTGGCGCTTCACCTCCATCGCGTAGCGGTTGATGGGATATTCCATCTTTTCCGGCGCATAGGCGTAGAAATGCCCAAAGCCGCCGCCCAGCATCGGCGCGGCGGCCATCTGCCAGAACAGCCAGTTGATGGTTTCCGTCCGCTGGCCCGCGTCTGTCGGCAGGAAGGCGCCGAACTTTTCGGCCAGATAGAGCAGGATGGCGCCCGATTCGAACACGCGCCGCGGCGGCGAATATCCGTGGTCCATCAGCGCGGGGATCTTGCTGTTGGGATTGGCGGCCACGAAACCACTGCCGAACTGGTCACCTTCATGGATGCGGATCAGCCAGGCATCATATTCGGCGGCGTGCCCGGCCTCCAGCAATTCTTCCAGCAGGATCGTCACCTTCTGCCCGTTGGGCGTGGCGAGCGAATAGAGTTGCAGCGGATGGCGGCCGACCGGCAGGTCCCGGTCATGCGTGGCCCCCGCGATCGGCCGGTTGATATGGGCGAACGCGCCGCCGTTGGCCTTGTCCCATGTCCAGACGCGGGGCGGGGTGTAAGTGTCGGTCATGCGGGCGCGCGCTCCGATATCATCAGTTGTGTCCCGCAGTTAGGGTTTGGCGCCGCGCACCGCAACCGGGCGGCCGGGCACGATCTTATATTTTTCCTTATCCGGCCCCTTGACCCCGGTTGGAACGGAGCCATATGTGATCGCGCTGGCACTCGCCGTAAGGGAGTGCTAGCAATGCACAGGTTCCACGGGAGAGGGGCGAGGCGATCGGAATGGCCCGGATCTGGGTCTGCCGGACGCCCGACCCGTCCCAACACTGAAGGGAAGGCAATCAACATGGCATTTCGTCCGTTGCACGACCGTGTTCTCGTCCGCCGCATCGAAGCGGAAGCGAAGACCGCCGGTGGCATCATCATCCCCGACACCGCCCAGGAAAAGCCGCAGGAAGGCGAAATCGTGTCCGTCGGTTCGGGCGCGAAGGCGGAAGACGGCAAGGTCACGCCGCTGGACGTCAAGGCCGGCGACCGCATCCTGTTCGGCAAATGGTCGGGCACGGAGATCAAGGTCGACGGGGAAGACCTGCTGATCATGAAGGAATCGGACATTCTGGGCGTCGTCGCCTAAGTCCGCTGCCTGTTTTCCACCATCCTGATTTTCCAATAAGCAGAGGTTTTTAGCCATGGCTGCAAAAGACGTAAAATTCTCGCGCGACGCGCGTGAGCGCATTACCCGCGGTGTCGACATCCTGGCCGACGCGGTCAAGGTGACACTGGGCCCCAAGGGCCGCAACGTCGTCATCGACAAGAGCTTCGGCGCGCCCCGCATCACCAAGGACGGCGTTTCCGTCGCCAAGGAAATCGAACTGAAGGACAAGTTCGAGAATATGGGCGCCCAGATGGTCCGCGAAGTCGCTTCGAAGACCAACGACATCGCCGGTGACGGCACCACCACCGCGACCGTTCTGGCGCAGGCGATCGTGCGTGAAGGCATGAAGTCGGTTGCCGCCGGCATGAACCCGATGGACCTGAAGCGCGGCATCGATCTTGCCACCGCCAAGGTTGTCGAGGACATCAAGGCGCGCTCCAAGCCGGTTGCCGGTTCGCAGGAAGTGGCCCAGGTCGGCATCATTTCGGCCAATGGCGACGTCGAAGTCGGTGAGAAGATCGCCGAGGCGATGGAAAAGGTCGGCAAGGAAGGCGTGATCACCGTCGAGGAAGCCAAGGGCCTCGAATTCGAGCTGGACGTCGTTGAAGGCATGCAGTTCGACCGCGGCTATCTGTCGCCCTATTTCATCACCAACCCGGAAAAGATGCAGGTCGAACTCGCCGACCCCTACATCCTTATCCACGAAAAGAAGCTGTCCAACCTTCAGTCGATCCTCCCGATCCTGGAAGCGGTCGTCCAGTCGGGCCGTCCGCTGCTGATCATCGCGGAAGACATTGAAGGCGAAGCGCTGGCGACCCTGGTCGTCAACAAGCTGCGCGGCGGCCTGAAGGTTGCCGCGGTCAAGGCGCCGGGCTTTGGCGATCGTCGCAAGGCGATGCTGGAAGACATCGCCGTCCTGACCAAGGGCGAAGTGATCAGCGAAGATCTGGGCATCAAGCTTGAGAACGTCACGCTGGGCATGCTGGGCACCGCCAAGCGCGTTGCCATCGACAAGGACAACACCACGATCGTCGATGGTGCCGGTGAAGGTGAAGCGATCAAGGCACGGACCGAGCAGATCCGCGCCCAGATCGAGACGACGACCTCCGATTACGACCGTGAGAAGCTCCAGGAGCGCCTCGCGAAGCTGGCCGGCGGCGTGGCCGTCATCAAGGTCGGCGGCGCGACCGAGATCGAGGTGAAGGAGCGCAAGGACCGCGTCGACGACGCGCTGCACGCGACCCGCGCGGCTGTCGAGGAAGGCATCGTCCCCGGCGGTGGCACGGCGCTGCTGTACGCGACCAAGGCGATCGAAGGCCTGACCGGCGCGAATGACGACCAGACCCGCGGCGTGGACATCGTCCGCAAGTCGCTGACCGCTCTGGTGCGCCAGATCGCCAGCAATGCCGGCCATGACGGCGCCGTCGTGTCGGGCAAGCTGCTCGATCAGAACGACACGTCGTTCGGCTTCAACGCCGCGACCGACACCTATGAAAACCTGGTTTCGGCCGGCGTCATCGACCCGACCAAGGTCGTGCGCACCGCGCTTCAGAACGCCGCTTCGGTGGCGGGCCTGCTGATCACGACGGAAGCCACCGTCGCCGAACTGCCCGCCGACGACAAGGCCGCGCCGATGGGCGGCATGCCCGGCGGCATGGGCGGCATGGGCGGCATGGATTTCTGACGCGTCGCGTCACTCCGGTTCAGGCCGGGGCATGCAAGCCTATCGAAATGGGAAGAGGGGTCGGCACACAGCCGGCCCCTTTTTCTTTGCTGGCCGGTCCGGCGGAGCGATGGTCGCGGCCTGCGCCATCGGATTGGACGCTGGGGCGTATCGGCATTTAGGGCGGATCGACATTCAGATGATGGCGTGACGAAAATGGCGATTTGTCGTGACCCGGAGCGCCGCCTACTCACGGTAGGTGAGCACCGGAAGCACGGAAAACCGCCATTTGCAGGCCGTCGGCGCTGAATGTCGATCCGCCCTAGTATATGACGCGCCGAAGCCCGTGTATTTTCGAGAGCCGGAGCGGGGCACGCTTATGACCCATGCTCACCTGATGCGCGAAAAGACGTCGTTTGCCGGCCGTTAGCGTGGAACGTCTATACGTCCTGCCGGGGCGGGCGGGATTTCAGGGCAGTGGCCAGCGATGCGGTCGCGCTGCCGCGACGGGCGGGGGCGGCCTGGCTGGGGTCGGGTTTCCAGCCGCTCAGATACAGCACCGCCATGCGTTCGGCCGTCTTGCCGTCAGCGTCGGCCGCATCCGCGAAATGGGCCGCTGCGCGTGCCAGCGCAGCCCGGCGCATCCCGTGCGGATGCGCGGCAAGGGCGTTTGCGGCGCCCATGCCGCGCAGGTCACGCAGCAGGGCAAACATGTCACCATAGCGCACCGTCAGCGTTTCGCTGTCGGCGACAGGCATGGCAAAGCCCGCCCGACCCAGCAGGTCGCCTGCCGCGCGGACATCGACCTGTGGGTGGATATGCTGTCCGGGCCGGTCGCCTTCCCCCGCCAGCAACGCGGCCCGCAGCCGGGGCAAAGTTCCCGCGCCGGTGAACGCCGCCAGCATCAGCCCGTCCGGCCGCAAAATGCGCCGCATCAGGATCAGCGCGCCGGGCAGGTCGTTGACGCTGTCAAGCGTGCCACAGGCCAGGATCAGGTCGAAACTGTCGTCGGCAAAGGGCAGTGCGTCCTCGTCCGCCTGGATGCCGCGTTGCGCGCGTGCGGGCGCAAAGCCTGGGTCGACGCACACCACCTGCTTGCCCATCGCCTCCAGCGCGGCCCGCGCCCGGTCGTCGGGACAGCCGATCACCAGCGCCTGGGGCAGGTCGCGCGTCACGTCCGCCAGCCGGTCGATAAGTTCGTCCAGCATCACCCGATACAGGAAATCATGGTCGGCAAAGCGGGCTGTCATCCGGTCGCGGCGCAGCGCGCGCAGGCGGCGGTTGAAGATGTCGGGAACGGTCATGCCGGACCTTGTGCATCGGCCCGGATGGGGAGACAAGCGCATCGTGACATGGCCCTCGTTCCTGACCTGCCTGCCCGGCGTGGCGGTTCGCGCCGCTATCGACTTCGCCCTGCCGCCCCGCTGTCCGGGGTGCGGGACGATCGTTGATGCGGATGATGGTTTTTGCCTGAAATGCTGGACAGCGATGCGCTTTCTGGGCGATCCGTGCTGCGCGCGCTGTGGTGTGCCCTTCGATCACGATATGGGGGCGGGGGCGCAATGCGGGTCGTGTCTGGCCGCGCCGCCGCCATTCGACAGCGCGCGGGCGGTGCTGGCCTATGGTGACGTCGCCCGTGCCGTGGCGCTCCGCCTGAAATATGGCCGGCGTATCGGTCTTGCCCGTCTGATCGCCCGGCATATGGTGCGTCATGTGCCTGATTCCGGTGATTCCCTCCCCGGCGATCGGGTGCAGGCACTGCCGCCCGTCATCGTGCCGGTGCCGCTGCACCGATGGCGGTTGTGGGGCAGGGGGTTCAATCAGTCGGCGCTGATCGCCGACCATCTGGGCAGGATGACCGGCCTGCCGGTCGACAATTATGCGCTGGTCAGGCGCCGGCGCACGCCGCCGATGCGGGGATTGGCGCCGCAGCAACGCGCTGCCACCGTGCGCGGCGCGTTCGCCATGACGCCTGGGCATGATCTGCGCGGGCGTGCCGTGGTGTTGATCGATGACGTGCATACCAGCGGCGCTACCGCTGCTGCCTGCGCCCGGACGTTGATCCGTGACGGGGTGGCCGCTGTTCATCTGCTCTGCTGGGCGCGGGTAGTACCGGACGAGCAGGTGCGCGATGATTGACAAAAGCGCCGCGAATGCCGATTTCTTCCTTCAGGAGTTTGGGAAAGCTATGGCGCGGGTCGAAATCTATACAAAGGCATGGTGCGGCTATTGCACGCGGGCGAAGGCGCTGCTGGAAAGCAAGGGCGTGTCGTTCGAGGAATATGATATCACTATGGGCGGTCCCCATCGCGATGAGATGTTGGGCCGGTCCAATGGTGGCACCACCGTGCCACAGATTTTCA
>JBFWMJ010000152.1:0-5790 GCA_050251675.1 Sphingobium sp. | reverse complement strand
GCCGTCGAACGTGCCGGTGGCCGACACATTCTCGAACTCCAGGGCCTGGAAGAACGCACCGGCGTCCAGACCGACGACGCGAAAGGTCATGTAGCGTTCGACATCGGCGCTGAAATCCATCGTGGTCGGCAACAGCAGCAGTTGCCCGCCGGAAAAGGGAAATTCACCGCCCTCGATATGCACACGCTGGCCCGCTTTCAGCTGATAGCGCACGATGCCGTCGCGCACCTCGATACCGGGATGGACCGTCCCGATCCGGACAACCTGCCCCGGCGCGCTGACCATGCCGAGCAGGTCTGTGAAGCGCAATTCACCCGACAGGCCCGACACCGGGCCGAAGGCGGCGGCCAGCGCGGCGTTGTCGGTGCGGAACACGCCGTCGCTGGTGACGGTGGAGCCGGTCCAGCGGATATGCCCCTCCCCCCGGACGGTCGCGTCGACATTGGCGACGACACCCAGCGCCAGCGGCGTCACCTCCTCCGGCTGAAGCGCCGGCCCGAATATCAGTCCCGGCACGTTCAGATCCGCCCGCCCGCGCCCCGATGACAGGTCATGGGCGATGTCGGCCTTCGCAACGACCGCATTTCCCCGCGGAGCCTGCATCGTCCCGGTGGCGGCGATCATGCCGTTGCGCATCGTCAGGGCGAAATCGGGCACGGACAGGCGGTGGAACCGCGCCTGTGCCTGCGCATCGCGCACGGCCATCGCCGCCTTGAAGGTCAGCACGCCACCCGCGAATCCCCAATGGCCGGCGGCATCCTCGACGATCAGGGGCACGGCGCCGATCCGGCCGCCCGCGCCCGTCACCGCGCCGCCCAGACCCCGTCCAGCGATCCGTCCGGTCAATTGGTCAGCGGTCAGGCGGACCGGCGCATCCTTCGGACCGATCGCGACGTCCATGCCGGCAATGGTGAACCCGATATCGCCCAGCGTGATTCGGGCGCTGTCGGCGGCCAGACGCATCGGACTGTCGTCGCTGCGGCCCGACAGCTCCACATCATCCATCCGCGCGCCCCCGCTCAGGCCCGACCGCCCCATGGCCAGCAGCGGGCCGCCGCCCACGGGGCACAGGCTTTGCCGCGCCTGACCCAGTGTAAAGGCGCCATAGCGCGCCTCCTGGAGCGACAGGGACACACAGCGCGGATTGATGCGGACGCCCCCGTCCCTGTCCAGATACCCCTCAACCGGAACGGACAGGCCGCGCACATAACCGTCGGGCAGCGGCCCATCCAGGCGCAGATGGGTCGAAAACCGCGTGTCGCCGCGCGGGCCGGCAACGAATCGCACCGGCTCCAGCGCGAGCCTGGCATTTTCCGCCGCATAGGGGTCGAGGAACATCTGCCCGCCAAAGCCGCCGCCCGGCCGCCGCGCCAGCCGCAGCGCGGCATGCGGCAATCCGCCGCCCTGCGTCGTGATATTGCCGTCCAGCGCCCAATCGACCGGCCGACCGGCCCCACCCGGCCAGGCGATGGTCGCCCGCCCTTCCCGCGCCACCGCGATCCGGGCACCGCTGCGCGCGGACAATTGCGTGTCGGTCAACACCAGGCTGCCGGCACCATCCCGCTGAACCAGCGCAAGCGTCGATTGCAGAGTGTTGTCCGCGCCCAGTCGCCGCACCGCATCGGCCAGACGCGCCGCCAGCGGCCCGACCGGCGTATCCCGCGTCGATTCGCGGATTGCGCCCAGCGGATCGCGCCCCCGCATGCGCAGGTCACGCGCGCTCAACCGGCCCTGCAATCGCGCATCGCCGCCGGCCGCCTGCCATGCGCCGGTAAATTCCGTGCGTCCCGCCTCCGCGGCGAAGGCCCCCAAACTGCCCGCCGCCAACCGGACCCGTCCACTCGTCCCCTTGGCGGTGCCGTCGAAATCGACACGCCCGTCGGGCCGGGCCACCACCACGCCACCGGCCTTGACCGCCTCGCCCGACAGGACGGCATGCCCGTTCCACCGGTCAAAATCCTTACCCAGCCCCATGTCGAGCAAGGCAGCCGGACGCGCCGCCGCCACCCCGGCGTCACGGCAACCGATGGCCTCCGCGCGAAGCGGCCCCGTGATATGCGGCCGTTGATCGCGCACGGCGACGTCCAGCCAGGCGGTGCCCCCGCGCAAACCGCAACCGCCAAGCCGGCCACGCGGCATAACCGCCGCCAGCTTTCCGGTGAAACCCGATCGCACATTGCCCGATCCGTCGATTCGCACCCCGACCGGGCCGACGTCGGTGTCGAGCCGGACCCGCGCATCGGCCAGCCCGACGACGAGGTCGGGCAGGACGAACGGCGCCTGGGATTGGGGATCGCGAAACCGGTCCAGTTCGCCAAGGTTCAGCACGCCGTCCAGATACCGCCCCTTCAGGCGAACACCCGACGCACGGATCGCCGCGACCTGCGGCGTCACGCCGGCAAAAGCGATGTCGATCTCCACCCATTTCGCCGTGAGGTCGGGATTGCGCGGATCGCCCAGCAGAATATTTTCGATCCGCTGGGTCCGCAAACCGACCTGCACCAGGTCGTATCGCGCCTGCACGCCCCGGCGATTAAGTTCCCGGCCGATGAAATTTTCGACGATCGGCCCACGCTGGGTCCAGGACGCGATCACGACGAGCGCCAGCCCGGCCGTACCGATCCCGAGCCAGCGCAACCAGCCGCGACGTCCCTGCTGTTCGCGGATCATATCTTCCCTGTCGCTGGCCATCCCCGACTTTCGACTCCCCGGCCCGACTTCGTCCCGCGATCCGCCTTTCGACTCCGCGAAGAACCTGTAACGCAACGACAACGTCCTGGGCTTCCTAAATATCCTTGCCGCGCGAATCCGCAACGCATAGCGTCGGCCTGCCGAAGCTATAGTCGGATAAGGGGACGAACTTTTGGCTGAACAGGACAGGCCCGCCAGCCATGACGGCGCAGGTCACCGTGCGCGGTTGCGCCAGCGCCTTGCCGACAGCGGCGGCGATGCCCTGCTGGACCATGAACTGATCGAATATCTGCTGGCCCTGGCCATCCCGCGCCGCGACACGAAACCGCTGGCCAAGGCGCTGCTGCGTCAGTTTGGCGGGATCGGCGGGCTGATGGCGGCCGACTGGACGGCGATCACACGCGTGCCCGGCATGGGCGACACCAGCGCCGCCGCGATCAAGATCGTCCAGTCGACGGCGCTGCGCATGCTGCGCAATGCCGTCATCGACCAGCCCGTCCTTGCCAATTGGCAGGCGCTGCTCGACTATCTGCGCGCCGACATGGCCTATCTTGGCGTCGAACGAGTGCGCGTGCTGCACCTCAGTTCCAGAAATCACCTGCTGCGCGACGATCATATGGGCGACGGATCGATCGACGAGGCGGCAATCTACACGCGAGAGGTGATCAAACGGGCCATGGAACTCGGATCGGCCAGCCTGATCCTTGTCCACAACCATCCCAGCGGGTCGCCTGAACCCAGCCGCCAGGACATAGATGTCACGCGCCAGATCATCGACGCGGGGAAGCGCCTTGGCATTTCCGTCCACGATCATATCATCATCAGTGCCCACGGGCACAGCAGCATGCGGGCCATGGGCCTGCTTTAGAGCGCTGTTTTAAGAGCGGTTGAAACCCACCGAAAGGAAATCGGGCGTGGGGCCGTTCCACCCCTCGTCCGGGCCGTCATCGGCGGACGGGGCCCGACGCGGCCGGGACGGCGCCACCGATGGCGCTTCCTGGTCAGGGACGCCCCCATCGACCATGGCGCCACCGACCACGGCCGGCGCCTTTGCGTCTCGCCGCGTATCCCGCCCCGTCTCACGCTTGCGCGCATCCGCCTTGCGCGGTTTTTCAGCGGCACCTTCTTCGTCGGCGTTTGCCGAAGCGGAGCAGGGAGCGTCCAGCACGTCGATTTTCGTACCGATCAGCTTCTGGATATTCTCGATCGCTTCGGCATCGTCCGCCGTGACGAAGGTATAGGCAACGCCTTTCGCCCCGGCCCGGCCGGTACGCCCGATGCGATGGACATAATCATCGGGATGCCAGGGTGCGTCGAAGTTGAACACATGGCTGACGCCCTTGATATCCAGCCCGCGCGCCGCGACGTCCGATGCCACCAGGATGTTGACGGTGCCGGCGCGAAACCGCTCCAGTTCGGCGATGCGCGAAGACTGATCGATATCGCCATGGATCTCGCCGGACCGGAAGCCCTGCCGCTGAAGGCTCTTGTTCAGATCGCGAACCGTCGTCTTGCGGTTGCAGAAGACAACGGCGCTCGACACATCCTCGGCGCGCAGCATGGCGCGCAGGACGTCGCGCTTCTTGCGCGAATCGACCTTGACCAGGTGCTGGCTGATATTGGTCGATGCCGTGGCCGGCCGGGCCACTTCGATCGATTTCGGATTGGACAGAAACCGGTCAGCCAGTTTCTTGATAACCGGCGGCATGGTCGCCGAAAAAAGCAGCGTCTGGCGCTGGGCCGGCAGCTTGGTGCAGATTTCCTCGATATCGGGGATGAACCCCATGTCGAGCATCCGGTCCGCTTCATCGATCACCAGCATCGAACAACCGTTCAGCAGGATCTTGCCGCGCTGGAACAGGTCCATCAGGCGGCCGGGCGTCGCGATCAGCACGTCAACGCCCCTTTCCAGCGCCTTCACCTGATCACCCATTTGCACGCCACCGATCAGCAACGCCATGGAAAGCTTATGATATTTTCCGTATTTCTCGAAATTTTCCGCCACCTGCGCCGCCAGTTCGCGGGTCGGTTCCAGAATCAGCGAGCGCGGCATCAGCGCACGGGCCCGGCCCTGGGCCAATATGTCGATCATCGGCAGCACGAAGCCGGCGGTCTTACCCGTACCGGTCTGGGCGATACCGATGATGTCCTTCATCATCAATACCGGCGGAATCGCCTGCGCCTGGATAGGCGTGGGCGTGTCATAGCCGGCCTCGCTGATAGCCTTGAGCAATTCGTCGGAGAGGCCGAGATCGGCGAAAGTCATTCAGGTGTCCGGGACAGGAGGGGCGCGATCATTCGCGCATGCACAGAAAACCGGCTGGCCCTTGCGAAAATATCGTCATCTTGTCAAGGAAATCGCTATCCCGCGCTTAACAATCAACCGCCCTGCTCGGCAGCGACCAGCCTTTTGAAACTGTCGATTCGGCAGGAAAGACCGCTGCGCGCCTGCAACTCGTCGCGCCCGGAACAGAGCGAGCCATCGCCGTCCGGTTCGACATAAAAGCCTGAATAAAAACCCGTCGACCGGCACCCCCGCTCTAACTGGGCGCGATAGCGATGGTTGTCGGCCAGAATCAGGTCGATCCCGCCGGACACCAGAATCGTCGCGTGCCGGATCGATCGGATCGCCACGCAGCGCGGACCTTTTTTTTCCCGCCATGTCCTGTCGTCCGGCACGATCCGCGCGGGCGCAGGCCCGCCCCGCGCCATCGGCACGCGGACGATGCTACGCTGCCGGATGGTCACCTGCGCCCATTGCACCGGCTCTGCGGCGGGCGCGACAAGCAACAGCAAAATGCTATGCACCAAGATCAACCCCTTCGCGACCGTTGCGCTACAGGCCGACGGTTGAACCGCCGATGAATTCGCAGCATAGCATGACCATGATCGCACAGGACGCAATCGCCCGCTTCGCCGCATTGCTGGATCCCGGCGGCATCACCACCGATCCCGACGACATCGCGCCATGGACGACCGACTGGCGCGGACGGTATCACGGTGCGTCCGCCGCGATCCTGTCGCCCGCATCGTCCGGTCAGGTGGCGGCGGTCGTGGCATTGGCCGCCGACCTTAACATCCCGTTGGTGCCGCAGGGCG
>JBFWMJ010000151.1:0-5836 GCA_050251675.1 Sphingobium sp. | reverse complement strand
AACCCCATGCCCATGTCATGCTCACCATGCGCGGGGTGGGCAAGGATGGTTTCGGCGCGAAGGAACGCGACTGGAACAGGACCGAGCTTGTCGAGCAATGGCGCGAGCGGTGGGCGGATCACGTCAACACCCGGCTTGCCGAACTGGATATTGATGCCCGCATAGATCACCGATCCTTGGAAGCGCAGGGCATCGGGCTTGAGCCACAAGACAAGATCGGCCCCGCCGCGCAGCGCATGGGCGAACGCGGGCTTGAGTCGGAGTGCATCGAGAATCACCGCGCCACCGCGCAGCGCAACGGCGAACGCATCATCGCGGAGCCGCGTATCGCGCTGGACGCCATCACCCACCATCAGGCGACGTTCACCCGCCGCGACATGGCGATGTTCGTGCACCGCCACACGGACGGCAAGGAGCAGTTCGACCGCGTCATGAGCGCCGTTCGCGCTTCGCCCGACTTGATCGCTTTGGGCAAGGACGGGCGCGGCGATGATCGGTTCACGTCGCGCGAGATGATCGAGACGGAACAGAGGTTGCAGCGCGCATCGGAATTGATGGCCGAGCGCGAGCGGCACCGCGTGGACGAGAAGGCGCGCGAAGCAGCTTTGACCAGCGCGGACGGGCGCGGGTTGGAGTTGACCGGCGAGCAGCGCGCCGCGTTCGAGCATGTGACGGCCGAGCGCGGGCTTAGCGTCGTCGTCGGTTACGCCGGAACCGGCAAGAGCGCGATGCTTGGGGTTGCGCGGGAAGCATGGGAGCGCAGCGGATTCGAGGTGCGCGGGGCGGCGCTGTCAGGCATCGCGGCGGAAGGGTTGGAGAACGGTTCGGGCATTGCGTCGCGCACCATCGCCAGCATGGAACATGGCTGGTCGCAGGGGCGCGACCTACTGACTTCGCGTGATGTGCTGGTGATCGACGAGGCGGGCATGGTCGGCACGCGCCAGATGGAGCGCGTGCTGTCCCATGCCGCCGACGCCGGCGCAAAGGTCGTGCTGGTAGGCGACCCGCAGCAGTTGCAGGCCATCGAGGCGGGCGCGGCGTTCCGCGCGATCCACGAACGGCACGGCGGCGTCGAGATCACGGAGGTTCGTCGCCAGAATGAGGGCTGGCAGCAGGACGCGACCCGGCATCTTGCCACCGGCCGCACCGGCGAGGCGATCCGGGCCTATGCCAACCATGGCATGGTCCACGCCGCCGACACGCGGGAGCAGGCGCGCAGCGAGCTGGTCGAGCGCTGGGACCGCGAGCGCACCGCCGCGCCCGATCAAACGCGGATCATCCTCACCCATACCAATGACGAGGTGCGCGAACTCAACGAGGCGGCGCGCGACCGGATGCGGGCGGCGGACGAGCTTGGCGATGATATTCGCGTAAAGACAGAGCGCGGCGCACGCGCCTTCGCATCAGGCGACCGCATCATGTTCCTTCGCAACGAGCGTAGCCTTGAGGTGAAGAACGGCACGTTAGGCACCGTCGAGAACGTGAATCAGCAGGGCATGACCGTCCGCACCGATGACGGGCGCAGCGTCGCGTTCGATACGAAGGACTATGCCCATGTGGATCATGGCTATGCCGCCACGATCCACAAGGCGCAGGGCATGAGCGTGGACCGCTCGCATATGCTCGCCACGCCGGGGATGGACCGGCACGGCTCCTATGTCGGCATGACGCGCCACCGCGAAGGCATGGCGCTCCACTATGGCCGCGACGACTTCAAGGACGACGCCCGCCTTGTTCGCACCCTGTCCCGCGAGCGCACGAAGGACATGGTGAGCGACTACCGCCAAGTCGAGCCTGCCCGCGACCCGGCGCGGCAGTTCGCGGAGCGGCACGGCATCAGCTTTGGCGAGCGTGTCATGGAGATTGCCCGCGCCGGGGCGGAGAAGGCGCGCGGGATCTTCGACGGGCTGCGCCTCTCGCTGCCCGGTCAGGATCGCGAGGCAGCGCCCGCGCCCGAACCCCGGCGCGGTATGTTCGACGGTCTCGACCTCAGCGGCGCTATGCCCAAGGCCGAGCGCGACCCGGCCCGCCAGCAGCAGCGCGAGCATGACCCGCAGCCGATCCGCGCCGGGGGCTTGCGCGGGGCGGTCGAACGCTACGCCAAGGCGCTGGACGCTATCCGGCAGACCCGCGCGCAAGGTATCGACCCCATGCCCCATCAGCGCGAGGCGCTGGATCGGGCTGGGCAAGCATTGGACGCGATCCGGCCCCAAGGCTCCACGGACTTGGGCAGCGCGTTCCGGGGCGAGCCGGAGTTAATCCGCGAAGCGGCGCAAGGGAGCAGTCATGACGCCGTGCGCGCCATGCAGGCCGAAGCTGAAATCCGCATAGACCCCCTCCAGCGCGCCGACCGCTTTGTCGAAGGATGGCAGCAATTGCGTGAGCAGCACGCCGAGTTGGTGCGCGACGGCAATTTCAGAGGCGCGAAGACCACCGCGCAGCACATGGCCGACATGGCGAAAAGCCTTGAGCGCGACGCCCAGCTTGAATCCGTGCTGGGGCTGCGCAGCCGCGAGCTTGGCCTTGAGATCGGCGAAAGCATGGGCCGCAGCCTGTCGCGCGACCTCGCCGATAGCATCCCCTTCGATCATGGCCGGAGCCTGGGGATCAGCCACTAGCAAGGAGCATGAGACATGGATGACGAGCAATCGCTGTTGAATAAACCCGAGCTACAGAAGGAATCCGCCGGGCAGGCGTTCGCGCGGCTGGACCGCCGGATCGCGATGATGGCGCACGCGGTCGAGCATCTGGCGGCGGAGCGCGCGAGCATCGACATTCCCGACTACAGCGCGACGCTCGGCCAGATGAACACGCGCCTCGCCGCCGTCGCGCAAGGACTGGCGGTCATTGCCGAGAAGCCGGCCATGCAGTTGACCCCAGAAGGGCTGGCGGCGCGGATGGATGCGGCCGCCGAGAAATCCCGCGCGGCCGACAAGGCGACGCTCCGGGAAGCGCGGGAGGGGCATCAGGAGGCGGCGCGGATCATCCACGGATTCGTCGAGGCCGTCCGTGTGACAGGCGAGCAGCGCAGGTGCCTGATATGGGCAGGCGGCGGCGGACTAGCGGCCGGATGCCTGCTGTGGTCGATCCTCCCCGGCGTCGTCCTGCGTGCCTTACCGACAAGCTGGCATATGCCGGAGAGCATGGCGGCTCACATCATCGGCGAGCCGACGCTTTGGGATGCGGGAACCCGGATGATGCGCGCAAGCGATCCCGATGCGTGGACAGCGATCACTACCGCCGCCAAGATGCTGCATGACAATCGTGACGCCATCGCTGCCTGTGAACAGGCAGTGGCCAAGGCCGCACAACCGGTACGATGCACGATCAAGGTGGGACGATAGGATGGTGACGAGATCATGGGGTTCTCCTCGAGAATCCGACCGGAAGGTACTACGCTATTTGGGGAGCGCGTGGCCGGTCAGCTTCGCTAGCACGCAGTCGGACTGGCAAGATGTGCATAGACCGCGACAGCGCGCCCGATCCGCCTAGAATCGTATTCTGATCCCAGCCGTCCCCTTCACGCTATATCCGTTACCGAAATCGGCAACCGCCGTATCGGCCGCCGCCTGGGCATAGAGCGTGATCCGGTCGTTCCAGCTATAGCTGCCGCCCAGCCCCAACTCGCCCCACAGGGCCCGCTCGCGGTTGACGATGGGGGTGCCGGACACCTTGACGCCGCTGTCGGGTAGCCATTCATAGTTGAGGTTCACAATCGCATAGGCATGGCTGCTGCGGTTGCCGCCCGAGCCGGTGCTCCAGCTGTTCTGATGATCGATCGACAGGCCCCAGCGCGTTTTCAAGCTGCGGCCCTGGTCCGCCGACACCACCGCCCCCATGGGATCGGTGAAGCGATCGAAGCTGACATGGGCATAGGCCATCTGGATCTGCGGCGTCACGCTCAGCTTGCCGCCGATCGGCGCGCGCTTGCCCACTTCCAGGCTGAATACCTCGCCCATGCCGTCATTGCCGCTGGCGAGCGTGCCGAGCACGTTCGACTTGAGGTCGCTCGTGAACCAGGAGACCTGCGCCTGGCCGTCGGCATAGAAGCCGTCGGGACCATACCAGGTCAGCGTCGCGCCGACGCCATAGCCCTTGGCACCGATCGCGCCATTGCCGAACAGCGAGGTGACGGAGGTATTGGCCTTGCCATATTGCGCCGTGAGGCCGCCGATCAGCGCCGCGCCGTCGCTCCGCTGGGCGAAGGCGTGGTCGACGCCGATCTGCATCTGCCAGCTGTCGATGTTCTTGTCGGTATGGCTGGTCGAGAAGACCGGCTGCGGGCGCTGGCGCGCGCCCTCCATCCGGCCCCAGATGCCCGTGCCAGCCTGGGTCGGCGTGCCGGCCCAGGAACGGTTGCCTACGCGCTCCTGCAACGTCGGCAGGCCGGTCAGCGCCAGCAGCGTCTGCGCATAGCCTTCATAGACCGGCACGCCCGGCTGATAGAGCGGCGGCGGCGGCACGACCGGCTGGTCGGGATCGATCGGGGTCGTCGTCGGGTTGGTCAGCGCCGAACGCAGATACCAGTCACCGTCATTGGGGTCGGTGACGCCGTTCTTGTAGAGGCGATAGGCATAGGCACCCGCCACCACCGCTGGCGCGCCTTGGAACTGATAGTCGCCGTTCAGCGTGAAAGTGCCGTTGGATGCGCCCGCGATGTCGATGATCTTGATGCCCTCCACCGTCTGGGCACCCAGGCCGTTGCGGTTGATGATTGTGACACCGGTTGTGCCCGAGGTCGCGCCATTCACCACCAACCGGTCGGTCGGCGAGGCGTCGTCGCCCAGCGCGGTCTCGATCTCCAGTGTGCCGCCATTGCCGACATAGTTGCCGGTGACGGTCAGCGTACCGAACCCGCCCCGGCCCGGCGCCACCACGCCGCCGTTGCTGATGCCGCCGACCCGGCCGACACCCTCCAACCGCGCCGCCGCTGTAACATCGACATTGCCGCCCAGCGCGCCATCGACCGCCAGCGTGCCGAGCGCGACACGGGTCTCAGCGACATAGCCGCTATTGTCGCCGGTGACAGCCAGCGTGCCAGCGCCGTCCTTGGTCAGGATGCCGGGACCCGACAGAATGCCGCCCAGCGTGAAGGTCGTATCCTGACCGGTCAGGATCGTGCCGTCACCGGCAAGCGTGAAATCGCGATTGCTGGTGAAGCTGGCCGTGGTCTTGAGCGTGCCACCGTCGACGCTGATGCCGCCCGCGGCATCGCCCAGATTGGCGTCCGCCGAAACGGCAATCGTGCCGCCGTTGATCGCCGTGCCGCCGGTGTAGCTGTTGATGCCGCCCAGCTTCAGGGTGCCGGCATCTGTCTTCACCAGTTGCGTCGCACCCGTCAGCGCCGCATTGATCGTGGCGGTATAGGCGCTGCCGGCCGCCGTACCGTCGCCGACGCGGATGGTCGATTGCGGCCCGACGAGCGCCAGCGTGTCGCCCTGGATGGTGTAACCATCGACCGCGAATTGCAGTCCGGCCGCGCTGACATCGCCCTGGCTGTTGTCGATCGTGACAGTGCCCGGCTGGCCGGCAAACACCGCGAAAGCGCCATTCGCATAGGCGGCATTGACGGCGCCGTTCGCATCCGTCCAGTTGTCGCCGGTGGCTGCGACGTGCCAGATGCCGTTACCGCCGTCCACGGTGGCATTGAACTTCGGCCCGGCATCTCCATCCCAGAAGTTGAGCGTCAGGTTGCCGCTGTTCACCAGATTGACCTGGCCCGCGACCGAAGTTTGGACCGTGACCGCGTTCCCCGCCGGCAGGGTGCCAAGGGCCAAGCCGTTGTCGGTGAGCGTGCCGCCATAGTTGAACACACGGTAGATGCCCGGATCGAACG
>JBFWMJ010000150.1:0-5837 GCA_050251675.1 Sphingobium sp. | reverse complement strand
GCGACAGACCATCGAACATCGGCGCTTGCAGCACCGCAAGCTCGCCGCCTAACATCAACCCCCAGACGAGGCCCGCACTCCGCTAATTTACGCCGCGAGTTGCGCCAAATGTTCTGACGACGGACAGTCGGCAGCCAGACCCTCGCTCTTCTGGGTAAAGAACGTTCTCAAGTCCCCCGGGGTTCCCGGCGCCTTGACTTCGAAGGTGCGAAGACCCATCTTGTTCTGGCTAACGTCGCCTTCGACGGACTTGAATGCCTTCGGGCCGATCTTCCTTTCTCGTATCGCGCTACCAGCTCCGCCGGTGCTTTGCCGGTGGGTTCTCGTGTTTTCGTGAAAGGAAACGCTTATGCCAATTGGCACCGTAAAATTCTTCAATGCTGACAAGGGCTATGGCTTCATCGCCCCCGAAGATGGCGGCAACGACAGCTTCGTCCATATCAGCGCCGTCGAGCGCGCCGGCTTCGCGACCCTTCAGAAAGATCAGCGCCTGAGCTACGAGGTCGAAACCGACCGTCGTGGCAAGGCGTCAGCCGTCAATCTCGAAGCGGCCTGAAGCTTGGCCAAAGAGGAACTACTCGTCCTCGACGGCCAGATCGAAGAGATACTCCCAGATGGGCGCTTCCGCGTCCATCTGGAGAATGATCACCGGATCATCGCCTATACCGCCGGCAAGATGCGACGCTATCGCATCCGTTCGGTGGCGGGAGATCGTGTGCAGGTCGAAATGACGCCCTATGATCTCACCAAAGGACGTATCATCTTCCGTGAGCGCACGCCCGGACAGGGCGGCGCTCCACGTCGAGGCCTGCGGCGTTAACGTCAGCAATCACCATGAAAATAGGCGCGGAAAATCGTCGCGCTACAAGGAAATGATGTACTTCAATACCAATTCTGTAAGACCCATTTTTCATTCTTTTCGCGGCTTTCCAAAGCCCCCTCAGCCGAAACCGGCTGGCACATTGTCCCGTCAGGACCTCGAGCGCATCGTCGCTGAAATACTTGGCTGACCGGATCCCATAAGGAGGCCGCCTATGTCCGCCACCACCGACTTTTACCTCACGCGTGCCGATCAGAGCGCGGAGGATGCGCGTACGACGGATCTGCCGCATGTTCGGGAGCGGTGTTTGCGTGCTGAAGCCGCATGGCGGGCAATGGCGGATCGCCTTCTCAAAAACGAAACGCTGCGCGAGCAGCAGGCCGAAGAGAAGGCATCCCGCATGGAGCAGGGCCTGTGAACAATCACTTCAGAAGCCGTTCCGCTGGTCCGCGTTTGTCGCCTTCTGAAGCAGATCGCCAGGGACGAATTTCCACGCTCGCTTTCACTATCCTCGGTCGGGAAGAGGCCATTGCTTTTCTCAATACGCCAAATGACGAGCTGGGCGGACGACCGCTGGACGTGGCGATCAGGAATGACGAAGGGCTCAATGCAATCACACAGGCAATTAAAGCGCGCGGCAGTAACGTCTGAATTCGCAGCGCTGACATCGCAGGTGCATTGATGTGCACGGGGTCTGCCGGGAGGAAAGATGATGCATCTAGGCGGCGATCGCATTGCCATGCTTACTATCCTGCCGATCCAGCGCGCCTTGAGCATAAAGCGCCAGCATCGGATCGTGGCCGGGAATCTCTTTATAATAGCCTATGACCCGCCTGACCGTGCGCCAGTTCTGCTGCCGGACGCTGGTGCCAAGAACAAGAGTTGCAATTCGCGGATTGGCTTTAAGATCGTCATCGCCAAGTTCGGGGGGGTGCTCGCCAGTTGGGGTAACATCCTCAACCAGAACAGGCGCGTCGATCTCAGGTCGCTCGATCGTGACGTCAGGAATATTGAGCAGGCCGTCATCGCGCGGGCGGTCCAAAATTTGGCCCTTCGCCCCGGCCAGAGGCAAAGACAGAGCCACCAAGCACAATAATATGCGCCCGCCTGTCGCGGATAGAATGAAAGAATTGTGCATCGGGAGAGCCATCCGGGCGGAAAAGCCATTCCCCAGCGCCTACAGAACGCCGGGAAATGGCCAAGTCAGAGATAAACTATCGGCTTACCTCACGCCGCCGATGCCGAAGCTACCGAGCTGGTCATTCAGCGTGATCCTGCCAGCAACATCGTTCGCTCCGGGGCCGAAGATCGCAAGATCATATTTCGGATTGACGGCGCCGGTGGCGATAACGATTGCGGCATCGATAAGGAAATTTCCGCTCGTTACCGTAGCGTTGCCCGACGCGACCCCAAGATAGTCTCCGAATGCGCCATTCGCGACGGTCTGGTCATCGATCAATGTGTTGGCGAGCGTGCCGCGCGCGTAAATATCCACATCACCGATCAGGCCACCGAAATCCCATTCGAGATGAAGATTCTCGAAGGAACCTTCGCCATACCAGTTACTGCCAGTCTTCGAGATGTTGTAAGTGAAATCGCCTTCACTCACCACATGATGCCAAAGCGTCGAGCCGTTAAAATCATAGCTGGACAACGGCAGAGCAGCCAAATTGGCCTTCGTCGTATTGGTCCCGACGATATCCTTAACGAAATAGTTATTGCCCGGAGTGCCGGCATCAGCTTGTATGCCTTGTCCCGCGCCTTCGCCGCGCGGATTTTCGCGTCACTCAACATCGTCATCTCCGAGACCACGTTTTTCCGGTGCCGGAACCACGAATCAGAACCACGCCATGAGTGGAGGCGTGCGGACGACTGTGGCCGACCTGATCCGCTAAACGTCAGATTTCAGAGGAAAAACGTCAATCCGAGTGGACTTATATGGACCCCTGTGGAGGGGGTTCTGGCGGAGCGGGAGGGATTCGAACCCTCGATACGCTTTTGACGTATACTCACTTTCCAGGCGAGCGCCTTCGACCACTCGGCCACCGCTCCGCATACGCTGGAAGGCCGCGTCCCTATAGTGCAGCGGGGCGATAGGCAAGGGTGCTGCATCACTTTCCTTCCTTGCCGTTATCCACGGTTCCTGCTTTTGGGGTGAAGGCGCGATGCGAGCGTGCTTTTCGCGCCGTGCCGCCCCGTCGCCATGCACATTATAAGGTTGGAAGAACGCAGATGATCATCGGCACCGTCAGGGAAATCAAGGATCACGAATATCGTGTCGGCCTGACTCCTGAAAGCGTGGAGGAACTGACGGCGCACGGCCATAAGGTGCTGGTGGAAAGCGGCGCTGGCGAAGGGATCGGCGCGCATGACGCGCTGTACGAAGCGGCGGGCGCGACGATCGTCGCCGAACCGGCGGGCATATTCGCCGCGGCGGACATGATCGTCAAGGTGAAGGAGCTCCAATCCGCCGAACGCGCGATGCTGCGGCCCGGGCAGATTTTCTACGCCTATCTCCATCTCGCCCCCGACCCGGATCAGGCGCGCGACCTGATCGCGTCGGGCGCCGCCTGCATCGCCTATGAAACCGTGATGGACGCGCAAGGGGGGCTGCCGCTGCTCAAGCCGATGAGCCAGGTCGCGGGCCGCATGTCGATTCAGGCGGGGGCCACCGCGCTTGAAACGGCGCATGGCGGGCGCGGCGTGCTGCTGGGCGGGGTGCCGGGTGTTCCGCCGGCAAAGGTCGCGGTGATCGGCGGCGGTGTCGTCGGGTTCAACGCGGCGCAGATGGCCGCCGGCTTGGGGGCGGATGTCACGATATTGGATCATAACCCCGACGTGCTGGAACGGCTGGACAATTTCTTCGAGGCGCGGGCGAAGACACGATTTTCCAATCGCGCCAACCTAGCCGAATGCGTGGCGGAGGCGGATTTGGTGATCGGCGCCGTGCTTATCCCCGGCGCGGCGGCGCCAAAGCTGGTCAGCGCCGCCATGGTCGGGACGATGAAGAAGGGCGCGGTGATGGTCGACGTAGCGATCGACCAGGGCGGCTGTTTTGAAACCAGCCGCCCTACGACGCATAGCGCGCCCACCTATGTTGTCGACGGCGTCGTGCATTATTGCGTGGCGAACATGCCCGGCGCGGTGGCGCGGACCAGCACCTATGCGCTTAACAACGTCACCTTGCCCCATGCGCTGCGCATTGCCGATCTGGGATGGAAGGATGCCATGCGCCGGGACCCGTCCCTGATGGCCGGCCTCAATATCTGGGACGGGAAGGTCACCTGTCGGGCCGTCGCGGACGCGCTGGACCTGCCCTTCACGTCTGCGCGGGAGGCGATCGGGTAACAGCGCCCTTTCTCGGCGGCGCATGGTCATGGGCGGGGTACGGCCATGCCAGCGCCATTCCGTCAAGGCGCGATGCCGCGGATCGAACGGTTGCCCCGCATGGTCGCCCAGGCCTGGCGCTGAACATGCACCGGTTTCGCTAAGGGAGTGGATTGCTCCCCCCGGGTGACGTTTTCCCATGCCGCCCCTGTTCCTGCCGGGCCAGCCATTATTTGCTGGGGGAGGGGGCGTATGCGGGGGGGGGAAGCGACGGTGCGCCCCGTCAAGGAAATTCCGCCTGCGAAACGACGGGGCGGCATCCGTCGAATCGCTGTTTTCCAGTATGAAACGCCTTGGAAAGCGGCCGGTCTATCTGATAGCGCTTGTTCATGTTCAGCACGCCCGCCGCCGCCGCCCGCCACATCCTCATCCGCATGCAGGAGGTGATGGCGGCGCGTACCAGCGCACAGGCGAAGCTCAACAAGGTGGTCGAGATCATCGGCGAATCGCTGTCGAGCGAGGTGTGCTCCATCTATCTGGTGCGCGGCGGCGTGCTGGAACTGTTCGCGACGCGCGGGCTGAAGCAGGAGGCGGTCCATGTTACCCGCATGGCCATGGGCGAAGGGCTGGTCGGACTGATCGCCACCAATGCCGAGGCGCTGAATCTGGACGAAGCGGCGGCCCATCCTGATTTCTCCTATCGCCCGGAAACGGGGGAGGACCGGTTCCACAGTTTCGCCGGCGTGCCGATCGTGCGGCGCGAACGCGCGCTGGGTGTCCTTTCCATCCAGCATGTCGAACGGCGCAAATATGCCGAGGTCGAGATCGAGGCGTTGCAGACCGTCGCGATGGTGCTGGCCGAACTGATCGCCAATGCGGAACTGGCTGACGAGACGCCGGCCGACATGCGGGTGCAGGACACCGGGACCATCATACTGCATGGCCTGCAACTGGTCATGGGCATGGCGCGGGGGCATGCCGTGTTCCACCAGCCGCGCGTCCAGATCGAACAGACCGTCGCGGAAGATACGGAGGCCGAGCGCCAGCGCGTCATTTCGGCGTTCACGAAGATGCGCGAACAGATCGACCGGATGACCGGCACGGCGGATTTCGGGACGGAGGGCGAGCATCAGGAGGTGCTCGAAACCTACAAGATGTTCGCTTATGACGAGGGGTGGATCCGCCGCATCAACGAGGCGATCGACAGCGGCCTGACCGCCGAAGCGGCGATCGAGCGGGTGCAGCAGCGCACGCGCATGCGCATGCGCCAGATCGACGACCCGCTGCTGCAGGACCGGATGCACGATCTGGAGGATATGGCGAACCGCCTGCTGCGGATCGTGTCGGGGCAACTGGGCACGGCGGCCACCATGGGTTTGCGCCAGGACGCCATCCTCATCGCCCGCAATCTGGGGCCGGCCGAACTGCTGGAATATGATCGCCGCCGTCTGAAAGGCGTCATATTGGAGGAGGGGTCGCTGACCGCCCATGTGACCATCGTCGCGCGCGCCATGGGCGTGCCGGTGCTGGGCCGCGTGCGCGACGTACGGCACAAGCTCAATGAAGGCGACCTCATATTGATGGACGTCGCCAGCAATTCGGCGCTGATCCGCCCGACCCCGGACATGGACGAGGCGTTCGGGAACAAGTTGCACATCAACCAGAAGCGGCGGGCGGAATTCGCCGCGAT
>JBFWMJ010000149.1:0-5859 GCA_050251675.1 Sphingobium sp. | reverse complement strand
ATCAAACGGCTGCGGCTCGACACGCGAAGCCGATGAGGGAGGATTAGCTGATATGACCAGATCCATTTGCTTTTTGATGACGTCCCTGACCGCGATCGCCGCGACGACCGGCGCCCCGGCGCGCGCCGATGCGGCCGCGCCGGAACAGCAGCAGCGCGCATCCATCAATGACGAGATCGTCGTCACCGCCCAGCGCCGCGAGGAACGGTTGCAGGACGTCCCGCTGTCGATTTCGGCGGTCAGTGGCGAAGCGCTCGAAAAGACCGGCACGTCGAACATCAACGGGCTTGCGACCTTCACCCCCAGCCTGACCTATGCCGAATTCAATGCGTCGGACCCCAATATCTATATTCGCGGCATCGGCTCGCACTTCGACGGCGGCGGGCTGGAGCGCTCGGTCGCGGTGTTCGTGGACGACGTCTATCTGGGCCGTGCGGCAGGCGGCACGGCGGATATTTTCGACCTCGACCGGGTCGAGGTGCTGCGCGGGCCGCAGGGCACGCTGTTCGGCAAGAACACCGTCGGCGGCGCGATCAACCTGATCAGCGCGGCGCCGAACGCCACCACCCGGTTCAAGGCCGGCGCCGAGGTCGGCAGCTATGGCACGATCAATGTGCGGGGCATGGCCAATGCCGCGCTGACGGACGGCATCAACGGCCGCTTCTCTTTCGTTTCGCGGCGGCATAACGGCTATGCGCGCAGCGCGCTGACCGGCAACAGGATCGAGGATCTGCAAAGCACCGCGCTGCGTGGCGCGCTGTCGACGGAGCCGAGCGACCGGCTGAAGATCACCCTGTCGGCCGATTATTACAAGCGCACCGGCAAGGGTCTCAACAAATGGGCGGTCAGCCAGGTGAGCGACGCCTATACCCGCGCCAACGGCCCCAGCCGCCGCAACAACTATGTGCCCGACGGCCGTCAGGACAATGAGGCCTGGGGCACGTCGCTGCGGATCAACTATGATGCGGGCATCGGCGACATCACCTCGATCACCGCCGTCCGCGGGTCGCATTCGAAAATCGATGTCGCGCTGGCGGGCGTCCGCGTCGACAAGACCCGGCCCGACATATCGGCGCCGTTCAACCTGGTCAGCAACGCGATCGATGAAAAGGCGGTCCAATATTCACAGGAATTCCGTTTCGCGTCCGACTTTTCCGGGTCGTTCAACTTCCTTGCGGGCGCCTTTCTCTATCGTGAGATAGTCGATCGCGACGAGCACAGCACCATCGTCTTCCGCACGGCGGCCGCCGACCAGTCCGACGACTTCAGGACCAGGAGCAAGGCCAACAGCGTCGCGGCTTTCGTCGACGGCACGCTGAACGTGACCGACGCTTTCTCGCTGACGGCGGGCATCCGCTTCACCCATGACCACAAGAAGTTCCGCAACGTCGCCAACAGCAACCGCTTTCCGACCGGCGGCTTTCCGTTCGACGTGACGGCCAAATATTCGTCGGATGCGACGACCCCGCGCTTCACCGCCAAATATCAGTTCAACCCCAATTCGATGGCCTATGCGACTATTTCCAGGGGCTTCAAGTCCGGGGGGTTCGACGGGCAGCCGACCAGCCGGCTCGCGGCGGTCTTCCCGGTGAAGCCGGAGCATGTGACCAACTATGAAATCGGCACCAAGAACAGCTTCTTCGACCGCAAGCTGACGCTCGACCTGTCGGCCTTCCACATGCGCTACACCGATCTTCAGGTGCAGAGCCTTGTCGATATACCGGGCTCCAACGTTCCCATCACCGCGCTGTTCAACGCCGGGAAATCCGACATCAACGGCTTCGAGGTGTCGGGGTCGCTGGCGCTGGCGCGGGACACGCGGATCGGCTTCAACTATGGGTATCTGGACGCCAAGTTCAAAAGCGATCTCATCATCAGCGGGGTCAACGTCAACGGCAAATATCTGGAGCGCGCGCCCAAGCATACTTTCGGCGTCACGCTGAACCACAGCAGCGAGCTCAGCGATAATTTCGCCCTCGACGTGAACTCGGGCCTCACCTATTCGGGCAAATATTATTCCGAGATCACCAATAACGAGAATGCCGCCGTCAGCGCCTATGCCGTGTGGGATGGCGAGGTGCGGCTGCGTTCGACCAGCGCGAACTGGTATGTCGGGGTGTGGGCGAAGAACATCACCAACACCTATTATCCGACCTATGTATTGCTGACGGCGAATACCGGCTTCGTCAACTATGCCGCGCCGCGCACGATCGGCGGAACCTTCGGCATCGAGTTCTGATCAGCTAAAAGAATGGAGTTGGAAGGCCGATATGCCGGCCCTCCAACCCCTTTCGTTAACGCCCGCCGAGACGGTGCGCTCAAAGACTCAAGTGCATCAATGAGAGAATGTTCGCCTTTGTCTGGACGCCCGCCCCTTCAGTCCTGACATATTGGAAGGCTGGAATGGAGCACGCCCGCGAAACCCCACCGTCTATGTTGCGCCGCAAAATATCATTGCGGTGAACATGAGAATCGCGTAACTGATCCATAGATCGGAGTGCGGTTGTCCAATGGTGGGCGATCATGGTGCCCTTCGATTCATCAGTAATACTATGTGGCAATGGCGCCGCCTGGTCCGATCCCTTGGGGTCGAGTCGAGGCGGCTTTTTTATGTTGCGGTGCGGTGGAGCGGAACGGAATGGATAAGGTTCGGCTTTCGGTTCCGGCCGGCGAGTTCGCGGCATAAGCGGCGGAAGACCGCGAACGGGGATGTCTGCAATGGCCTGGGCTCTACGCTGGAAGGGGGAATTGCAGATGAAGAAATGGCTTGCGGTCGCCGTCCTTGCGGTACCTGCCGTTGTTGCGCATCCTGTGCATGCGGCGCCCGAATGGGGGAAACCGGTCGAAGCGGGCGGTGGCGTCACATTCGATCCGATCGTCGAGGGGCGGCTGCGTTATGAGCATATCGATCAGCCCACGAGCAAGGCCGACGCGCTGACCATGCGGTTGCGCACCGGCGCCGAGATCGGCCTGAACCGCCTGTCGTTCCTGGCGGAAGCCGAAGGCACGCTCGCGATGGTGAAAGACTATAACGCCTTCCCGTTCGCCATTGCCGGCGGGCAGAGGCGCCCGCAATTCTCGACCATCGCCGATCCGATGAACGTGGAACTCAACCGCCTGCACCTGCGGTATAAATCCGCGGTGGCGACGGTCACCGTGGGGCGCCAGCGCATCAATCTCGACGATCAGCGCTGGGTCGGCTCGGTGGCCTGGCGGCAGAACGAGCAGACGTTCGACGCCGTGCGCGGCGAGGCGAAGCTGGGTCCGGTGTCGGTCGACGGCACCTATGCGATCAGCCAGCGCACCCTGTTCGGCGTGGATGCCGGACCGCGCCAATCCTATGACGGCGATTTCCTGTTCGGCGGCGTGGGGGCGAAGCTCGGTCCGGTGAACGTGAAGGGTTTCGCCTATCTTCTCGACTATGACGAGAGCTTTTTCGCCGCCAACAGCTCGCAGACCTATGGCCTGCGCGCGACGGCGACGCTGCCGGTATCGCGGGCGGCCAGGCTTTCGCTCGCGGGAAGCTACGCCCGGCAATCGGATTATGGCAGCAATCCCTTCGACTATGCGGCGGATTATATCGCCGCCGAGGCCGTGGTGACGGTGAAGGGGGTGGGCCTGACCGCGGGCTATGAACGGCTCGGCAGCGACAACGGACGCGCGCTCCAGACGCCGATGGCCACGCTGTTCAAGTTCAACGGCTGGGCCGACGTCTTCCTCACCACCCCGGCCGACGGGTTGCGGGATGTTTACGGCGGTGTCAGCTATAATTTCGATGGCGTGAAGGCGCTGCCGGGGCTGAACGCGGGGGCGACCTATCACCGCTATTCCAGTGACGCGGGGTCCCAGCGCTATGGCGACGAATGGAATGTCACGCTGGGGTTCAGGCTGGGCGCGACCGGCATCACGGCCCGCTATGCCGCCTATGATGCAGGGTCCTTCGGGGTGGATAGCAGGAAATTCTGGCTACAGGCCGAATTCGCCTATTGAGGGTGTGCGAGTCCGGGAGTTCATAAATAAGCATTGTGAGCCGGTCTGCGTCCGTTCAAACGCCGACGCTCGAACCTTCAGGACCGAATTGGGGCCGGTCGATCTGGAATCGTCAAAGCGTTATCCTCACTCAATGGAGGCGCGGCCACGCATCAGGCGCTCGTGCCGTCGAGCGTCCGTCCGTCCCGATCGTCGCGGCGCTCCGCGCCCCTACGCGTTTCCCGCCTGGTCGGCACAGGCCGCGCGGATGCGCTTCTTGTCGATCTTGCCGGTCGATCCCAACGGCAACTCGTCGACGATCCGGATCTCGTCGGGCAGCCACCATCTGGGCAGGCGGGCGGCCAGATGGCCGCGCAGCGCGTCGAGGTCCGGCGGCCCGTTGCCCGTCACGGTTATCAGCAGCAGCGGCCGCTCGTCCCATTTGGGATGCGGCACGCCGATCACCGCGGCGAACCCGACGCCGGGGAACAGCGAGGCCGCATTCTCGATATCGATCGAACTGATCCACTCGCCGCCCGATTTGATGATATCCTTGGCGCGGTCGGTGATCTTCACATAGCCCAGCGGATCGATCGTCGCGATGTCGCCGGTGTCGAGAAAGCCGTCGGGTGTCAGACGCTCCTCGTCGAGACGGTAATAGCCCGCCGCGACCGCCGGCCCCCGCATCTGCAACGCGCCGGCGGCCATGCCGTCATGGGGCAGCGGGGCGCCGTTTTCGTCCACGATCCGCATGTCGACGCCGAAGGGCACGCGGCCCTGCTTCAGGCGGCTGGCGATCCTCTCCTCGGACGTCATGGCCGCGGTGGCGGGCAGCGGGGCCGACACGCCGCCGACCGGCGACAATTCGGTCATGCCCCAGGCCGCGATCGCCTCTATCCCGCGCGCGTCCAGCCGCCGCAGCAGCTGTTCCGACATCGCCGCGCCGCCGACCACCACGCGCGACAGCGCGGGCAGGCGCTCGTCATGCGCCTCGAGATAGTCGAGCAGCCCCAGCCACGCGGTCGGCACCGCCGCCGCGAAAGTCACGCCCTCGTCGCGCAGCCGCTCGAACAGGGTGGCGCCGTCGAGCCTGCTGCCCGGCATCACCAGCCTCGTGCCCACGGCCGGGGCGGAAAAGGCCAGCCCCCAGGCGTTGGCATGATACATGGGAACGATCGGCATCACCACGTCGCGCGCCGAGAGGTTGAGCGCGTCCGGCTGGAGCGTGAACAGCGTGTGCAGCACATTCGATCGGTGTGAATAGAGCACGCCCTTGGGGTCGCCGGTCGTGCCGGAGGTATAGCAAAGACCGGCGGCCAGTTCCTCGTCGAAGCCGCCCCAGGCGCATTCGTCGCTGTGGCCCGCGCTGAAATCCTCGATCAGCTGGCCGGAACTCTCATCCTGCGGTGGCGTGAAGAGCAGCAGTTTCTCGATCGACGGGCACCGCCGCGCGAGCTGCCCGGCCATCTCGGCGAAGGCGCCGTCGGCCATCAGCATGCGGTCCCCTGCATGGTCGATGATCCACGCCAGCTGATCCTCGCTGAACCGGGGGTTGAGCGTGTGGCAGACCGCGCCGATGCCCGCTATCCCGTACCAGGCGGCGAGATGCGCGCCGCTGTTCATCGCCAGCGTGGCGACACGGTCCCCCGGCGCGATGCCGTGCGCCAGCAGCGCGTTGGAGAGGCGCGCGGCATCGCGGCGGATGCCTGCATAATCGGTCCGCTCCACCACCCCGTCGTCGCGGAACGACACGACCTCCCGATCGCCGTGCCAGCGCGCGGCATGCTCGATGAACCGGTTCACCGTCATCGACCAGGGTTGCAGGAGGCCCCGCAGACCATCCTCCCGCATCGTCATCCCCCTATCGTCTGTCCACGCCGTCACGGTGCC
>JBFWMJ010000148.1:0-5866 GCA_050251675.1 Sphingobium sp. | reverse complement strand
TCGGCCGTCTGAAGGACTGGCGCCGCGTGGCAACGCGATATGACCGCTGCCCAACCGTCTACTTCTCCGCGCTCGCACTGGCGGCCACCGTGCTCTTCTGGCTGTGATCAGTGAGTCCTGAGCCTAATATCCGTTTGGGTAAAGGGGAAAAGAACATGGGGCCGAGGGTGGGCGGCATAACTCACCTTTTGGTCTGTGATGAATGGCAATAGCGGTTGCAAAAAACCGAAGACGGGCCTGATTCGGCGGATAGAGATTCAGGATAGGTGACGATGAAGCAGCATTGTCGTCCTGCCGCCTCGCGAGCGCCTGATCGCTTTTTTGTATTCCCCCTTTTTTGAGCCGGCTGCCGAACGATGGGCATTGACATGGCTGCTATCGATCGACTGTCCCTTCGGGACAGGCCCCGACGCGGCCAGCTTACCGATCTCCGCGGCGACGGCGGCCGGTGCGCGGGCTCCATGCTGTTTGATAACCTGCTGGGCGCAGCCCCATAGTTCCCAATCGCTCAGCGGCATGGCCATATATTTAGCACAGCGTGAAACCATAGGGCAGGGGGCGGCCTTCCACTGGACACCGTCACTATAAAAATCAGCAGCCAACTTTTGCTTGCGGTCGCGGGAGGGGAAGCGTTTGGCCCACTCCTTCGCGTTTTTCTACTCCGTTACAGATGGGGGCATCCGTGGAGGCATCGCCGTTCGATAAAATAAGATAAGTAACGAAATTTGGCTGTTGTACGCCATGTTTTCGGTAGGTGCCGGGCCCACCAGGATAAAAGAACAGTTCACAGAAATGTGAGATTTTCCTGTTTCGCGGGCGCGCGTTTCAGGCCAGGCGCCATTTTTCGCCCGTTCGTCACCTATTCCGGCCCGATGCGCCCATCCTGCCATCCCATTCGCCCGGCGCATCTGCCAAGCAAGGGGATATGCTTGGTCTTTGATCGATCAGCCCGCGTTCGCGCGGAGACATATAGTTCGGTTGGGCGGGCGAACCGGAGCAGAAGCGGGCAGGGCAGGGATTGAATCGTCGCCTGACACATAGTAGCTGGACCGGGCAGAAGAGAGGGCAATATGGATATCAGGAATTTAGCCGCGATAGTGACGGGTGCCTCTTCGGGACTGGGCAAAGCAACGGCTGAACGGCTGGCGGCGCAGGGCGCGAAAGTGGCGATCTTCGACCTTAACGAGGAGGCCGGGCGCGCGACCGCCGCGCAGATCGGTGGGCTCTATGTCAATGTGAATGTCGCCGACGATGCCAGCGTCGCCGCCGGACTGGACGCGGCCGAAGCGGCGCATGGAACCGCTCGTATCCTCGTGAACTGCGCCGGCATAGCGCCGGCCGTGAAGACAGTGGGCAAGGAAAACGCGCCGCACCCGCTGGACGTGTTTGCAAAGACGGTCACGGTCAATCTGATCGGCACCTTCAACATGATCTCCAAATTCTCCGCCCGCCTTGCCGCGGCCGATGAAATCGAGGGCGAGCGCGGCGTCATCGTCAACACCGCTTCGGTCGCCGCCTATGACGGACAGATCGGCCAGGCCGCCTATTCGGCGTCCAAGGGCGGTGTCGTCGGCATGACCCTGCCGGTTGCCCGTGACCTCGCCAGCCACAAGATCCGCGTGATGACGATCGCGCCGGGCATTTTCTTCACCCCCATGCTGGCGGCCTTTCCGCAGCATGTGCAGGATGCCCTGGGCGCGCAGGTGCCGCATCCCAGCCGGCTCGGGAAGCCGGAGGAATATGCGCTTCTCGTCGAATCCATCGTTCGCAACCCGATGCTGAACGGGGAGGTGATCCGCCTCGACGGCGCCATCCGTATGGCGCCGCGCTGATGGAGGGCATTGCCTTTTCGGCGGAAGACGGGGTCGCCACGATCATTCTCGACCGGCCGGAAGCAGGTAATGCCATCACCCTGCCGCTGGCGCGCGCGCTGCTCGCCGCGGCGATACAGTGTCAGACTGACGACACGATCCGCTGCGTGTTGCTGACCGGACGCAAAAGGCTGTTTTGCGCGGGTGGCGATCTGGCCCTGCTCGCGGGCGCGGGCGAACAAAGGCCGGCGGTGCTGAGCGAGTTGATCGCAACGTTCCACGCGGCGGTCCAGCGCCTTGCGCGCATGCCCAAACCGCTGGTCACGCTGATCAACGGGCCGGCTGCTGGCGCGGGTTTCAGTCTGGCCATGCTGGGCGACATCGCGATCGCGGCGCGGTCGGCGCATTTCACGGCGGCCTATGGCGCGATCGGATTGACCGCAGATGGCGGGCTTAGCTGGCTGCTGCCGCGACTGGCGGGCCTGCGCATGGCGCAGGAGATCATCCTTACCAATCGCCGCATCAAGGCCGAGGAAGCGCAGGCGATCGGCCTTGTCACGCGCGTCGTCGAGGATGATGCGCTGGCGGCGGAAGGAGCGAAGGTCGCGCGCACTCTGGTCGATGCTCCGGTGAGCGCGCTAGGGGCGGCGCGGGCCTTGCTGATCGACAGCTTCGACCATGGGCTGGAAGCCCAGCTCGACAGGGAACTGCGTTCCATGATTACCGCGGGCGCGGGCAAGGAAAGCGAGGAGGGTCTGAGCGCGTTGCTGGCCAGGCGTCCCGCCGACTTCAGGGGATTGTAAGCGGTCCCATAATCATCGCACCCGACAATCGGGACCGGCAGCAGGCCTGGATGGCCCAGCTATTGATAGAGGGAAGATTACGCCATGGCTGACAGTTTCGACGTCATCGTCCTCGGTTCCGGTCCCGGCGGCTATGTCGCCGCGATCCGCGCCGCGCAACTGGGCCTCAAAACGGCGATAGTGGAACGCGAAAATCTGGGCGGCATCTGCCTGAACTGGGGTTGTATCCCGACCAAGGCGCTGCTGCGCTCGGCAGAAATCTATCATTATATGCAGCATGCGGGGGATTACGGTCTGGCCGCCGAAAAGATCAGCGCCGATATCCAGACGGTGGTGAAGCGTTCGCGCGGCGTCGCGAAGCAGTTGAACCAGGGCGTGACGCACCTGATGAAGAAGAACGGGATCGCCGTCCACATGGGCGAGGGCAGGCTGACCGGGAAGGGGAAGCTGAGCGTCACCAGCGCTGGCAAGACCCAGGAACTGAGTGCCCGGCATATCATCGTCGCAACCGGCGCGCGGGCGCGCGACCTGCCCCAGCTCAAGGCCGACGGCAAGCGCGTGTGGACATACCGCCACGCCATGACCCCGCCGGAAATGCCGACCAGGCTGCTGGTCATCGGGTCGGGCGCGATCGGTATCGAATTCGCCAGTTTCTACAATGACATGGGCGCGGAAGTGACCGTCGTTGAGATGATGGACCGGATCGTGCCGGTGGAGGATGCGGACGTGTCGGCCTTCCTTGAAAAGGCGGTGAAGAAACAGGGCATGACCGTGCTGACCGGCGCCACGGTGGAAGCGATCGCGGCCACCGACAAGGGCGTCACCGCAAAGATCAGGGACAAGGGCGGCAAGACGGTAGAGGCGCAGTACAGCCACGTCATCGTCGCGATCGGCATCGTCCCCAATGTCGAGGATATCGGTCTGGACGATGTCGGCATCGAACAGGACCAGCGCCGCCATATCAGGACGGATGCCTATGGCCGGACCAGCGTCGAAGGTGTCTGGGCGATAGGCGACGTGACCGCGCCGCCATGGCTGGCCCACAAGGCAAGCCATGAAGGTGTCATCGCGGCCGAAGCGATCGCACAGGCGCTGGGCAATGCGGATGTCCATCCGCACGCCATGGACGTACGCAACATTCCGGGCTGCACCTATTGCCACCCGCAGATCGCGTCGGTCGGGCTGACCGAAGCGAAAGCGAAGGAGGCCGGATTCGAGGTGAAGGTAGGCATGTTCCCCTTTATCGGCAACGGCAAGGCGATCGCGCTGGGCGAGGCGGAAGGTTTCACCAAGACGGTATTCGACGCCAAAACCGGCGAACTGCTGGGCGCCCATATGATCGGCGCGGAGGTGACGGAGATGATTCAGGGTTTTACCATCGGCAAAACGCTGGAGACGACCGAGGCGGAATTGATGGGAACGGTGTTCCCGCATCCCACTATTTCCGAATCCATGCACGAAAGCGTGCTGGCCGCCTATGGGCGGGTGATACATATGTGAGCCCGTCGGCTCGGAAGGGTGGCGGAAAAGGGTGTTGGTCGCGCCTTTCCGGGCGCTGCCTTCTCAGGCTGGCCTGGCGTTCAACAGCATCATTACGCCTTAAGCCGGGGGTGTTGAACGCGCCGGCCTGTCCGCGCGCATTGCTCCCGTCATGGCATGGGGGGAGGACGTCAGCCGGCGTCGCGTCCGCCGATGATTCGCAATCCCCGTCTATCCTGCGCAACGCCCTGGACCGCAGGGACGTCATGGCCGTCCGAACCTTCACCATGGGCATGGCGCAAGGCGGCGCGCGCGCGGCTGAGCCGTGACATGACCGTGCCGATGGGAATATCAAGAATGGCGGCCGCTTCCTGATAGCTTTGTCCCTCCACCGCAACCAGATGAAGGACAGCGCGATATGTGTCCGGCAGTGCGGCAAATCCACGAGCGATTTCCCGCAGGCGCGCGCCATGTTCCTGATCCGGTTCCAGACGATCGGCCAGTGTCTCGGCAAAGCGGGCGTTCCGCCGTTCTTCAGCCTGCGCGCGGCGGCGGGCCGAAATAAAAATATTATGCACGATGGCCAGCAACCAGCGCCGTCGGGACCCTCCCGGCCGGAAAGTGTGACGTTTTTCCAATGCTTTGAGAAGAGCGTCCTGAACGACGTCATCCGCCGCGCTGTCGTCGCGCGTCAACGCGCGCGCATAACGGCGCATGGAGGATATTTCTTCCAGCATATCTGTCGGGACGAGGTGAGGCACAAGGATAATACGCCCATGCCCCTGTTCCTATTCCCTGTCCTGCATAAAAATTTCTCCGACGTGCACCCAAGGCATGTCTGATCCGGGGCGACGTCGTGATTTGCCCTGTTTGACGTCCGGGCGATGGCTCTACGCCATGCCCGTTCCGTAAAAGAGGCTGCGACCTGCGTTGCGACAGAGTTCGTCCGGTCTCCCACGGCTGGCAAGCAAGGAGGATCCTGGAAAACTGTCGGTTTAATTTACAGATGGCGCGATGATGGGTGCCCCTCCTCTGCGGAAAACCTACCGAAACATAGGTTGGCACGATTCATGCTTATGATCGGATACATGGTATGGAAAGGAGCCCTGATATGATTCGCAAAAGCCTGATTGCACTGTCACTTGCCACGGCCACGATCGCCGGATCGGCAGCCACCACCGCTATTGCCCAGAGTATACCCACCAAGCCGACGAAGCCGACCAAGCCCGTCCCTGTTCCCGAACCCGGTACGATCGGCCTTCTGGGCGCGGGTCTGGCTGCCCTTGCCTTCGCGCGTTATCGCAAGAACAGGCGGGGCTGAAGGCATCAGTTGCGGATATCCCGACGCATAGGGCCTTCTCGCAAAGGCTCCTGTGCAGATGCAGAGGGAGCGGTCCCCTTACCGCTCCCTCAATCCGCCACGTTCCTTCCACCGTCAGGTGATCGCGAAAGTCCGCTGCGCAGATATGCGTGGCGGACTTTCTGCATTGGGCCAGCCTCCTATTGGCCGTGGGGGCGGCAACGGCCATGGTCTTCCCGGCAGTCCACCGCATCCCGGCCGCTATACCGTGGCGTATTGCAAATCCACCACAGTAGCGGGCGCCTTCATTGGCGGGAGCACTGGTCTTCCTGCATGGGCAGCGTTATCGTCACTGCAAGCCCGCCTTCGGGCCGGTTCACGAGACTGATCGTCCCGTCGAGGCGGCCGGCAAGACGTTGCGCGATCGTCAGGCCGAGACCCGAACCACCTGTTTCCCGATTGCGCGAAGAATC
>JBFWMJ010000147.1:0-5898 GCA_050251675.1 Sphingobium sp. | reverse complement strand
GGATCAAACGGCAGGAGCCTCAGCCGTCACGACCAGAAGCAATTCGCTGCTTGGTCCAAGATGCCTTAAATTATTCGGACTGATAACAGGACGCCCCGCGAGGACTTGCCTTTTTCGCCACCTATGATGGCATGTATCCGGCACGACGCGATCTTACCATCGTCAATTTTCTGGCCGATCCATTCGTTCTGATCGCGGCTGATATAGCCGATGCACCTCCCATTTTCGGAAATAGCGGCAACGGCAAGCTTATCGTGCGGATTGTCTGGCTCTTTTCGCAGATCAACGAAATCGCCGTCGTTGCACCGCTTTATTTCTGCTTGCCGTGAGGTGCCATCACTATTCTTGTGGCTCTCGCCAACAATTCCGATCGTATAGACCTTCCCCGGCAGAGGCGTCTTATCGTTCGCCCCAAGCAATCGACTCAACCAACTCATAAGCCCCCCCCCACATATGGAATTGCATTTCATCCCTAAGGCGATCGGACGTCCAACTAAACCCACATCAGCCCCTCTCCCCGATAGACCTCCGGCCCCTCATCCGTCGCCGCCAGCCCGCAAGCCATGATGGCGGACACGATGCCGTCTATTCGGTCCAGCGACTTCGCCTTGGTCGGCTTGCGGTTCCCGGCCGGGTCCGTCTCCACGATCACGTTACCGGCCTGCCAGCGCAGCAGGGGGTTGCCGTTGTGCTGCATCCGCCGTTCCAGCACGGCGCGCTCAAAGGCATCCACGGCGGCGGCGTAGGATTTGAACCCCGGCACGAACTCGACCATGGGAAGGTCTATCCCCTCGTCCGACAGCAATTTGCCCAAATCCTCAAAGCGCCAGCGGTCGAAGGCGATGCCCTGCACGTCATAGGATTGCCTGATCTCGGCAAGCTGGCGGGCGACGGCAACGCGATCGGTCGCGCGGCCCACGGTCGTTACCAGCCAGCCTTCATCAGCCCAGCGGTCATAGGGCACACGGTCCCGCTCGACGCGCTCGCCTATCGTGTCGGCGGGAACCCAATGCCAGACCAGCATCTTGCCTTCGTCGGGGAAATAGAGCGCCAGCGCCGTCAGGTCGCGCGTGCTGGACAGGTCAAGACCCCCATAGCAGCGCTTGCCCTCCAGTTCGGCGGGATTGAAGGGATCGCCGTTCGCATCCCAATCCGCCTGCTCGATGAACCGGCCCTCGGCGGCAATGCGCTGGTTGAGGTTCAGCAGACGGAAGGAGGGGGCGAAGGATGGGGACCGCATCGCCCGCGCGGCGGCGTCGGCAAACTGCCCGTGGTTCAGGAACACGCCCAGCGCCGGATTGGCGGCCGCCCATGCCTCCGGGTCATCAAGGGCGCAATCGTCCGGCGCGGCGTGAAGCTGGGTGTAGATCGTGGGCACCGGCTCCGCATCCAGCATTTCCGAGAAGAAATGCAGATCGTCCGCCGCCTGGGTGGAAATGGTCACGCCAAGCGCCTGGTCGCGCTTGCCCATGCCGGTGGCGAGGTTGTCCCATAGTTCTCGGGATCGCCATTGCGCCACCTCGTCCGCGACCCAGAAGGACGGGGCCAGACCGTGGGCCTTGCGCGCGTCGGACGTGAGCGCCCGCCAGCGCGATTGCGATTCCTCGTCTATGATCTCCTTGTGCCAGTCCTTGATGTTCACACGGGCGGCCATCCATGGGGTCGCCTCGATATAGGCCCGCGTCATGTTGTAGAGGACGCCCGCCTGCTCCCGGTCGAGCGCAGCGGCATAGCACTCCCCATAGGGTTCGATCATCGGCCCCAGCAGATGCGCGAGGCCCAGCCCGGCGAGGATCGCGGATTTGCCGTTGCCGCGCGCCACCGACAGCGCCGCCAGGCGCACCAGCCGCTTGCCAGCATCGTCGCAGGGTTCATATACCCCCCGCACGAACTGTTCCTGAAACGCCAGCAGTTCCAGCGTCTCGCCAGCCTTGAGGCCGGACACGATCGGCAGGGTGCGCAGGAACGCCAGCACCTTTTCGGCGGGCGGCATCCCCTCCTGATCCCATGGATGATTGACGACAGCGGGGGCGGCCTTCGCAGCAGCACGGAGGCGACCGGCACCGGGACCACGCTTACCCATTGCCGCCCTCCGAACGACTACACTTGTAAACTAACTGAGTGTGAAGGCTCGACGCCGGTCTTTGATCGTCAGCCCTGAGCGATTTTCTCGCCCACGGATGCGCCGGGTCGAGCGGCCGGCCGTCCGGGTCGCAGCCCCGTCGCGGCTTGGTCGAGCGGATCGCGCCCGCCTCCGCGCCGCGCGCCGTCTTGGCGCTGTGACAGGCCGGGCAGTAGGATGCGAGCCCGTCATGACCGGGGAAGGCAGGACCGCCCTCACTGATCGGCACGATATGATCGACGGTGTTGGCACGGGTGAGCCTGCCCATCGCCTCGCAGCCGCGACAGGCCGGTTCGATCGCCAGATGCGCCAGGCGTAGGCGGGTCCATGCCGCCGTGTTGTAGGGCCAGTCAGCCATCGGACGGCAGCATGTTGAGCAGTGCTTGCATTGCCCGCTCGGCGACACAAGCTGCTAAGTCGGGATCGCCTTTTGTCGATACCAGCGCCAGGTTGACCAGCTTGTCCGCCAGCACCTCCACTTCGTTAGCGCGCCGTTGCGGGAACTCAATTACGTTGGCCATCAATGGTTCTCCAGTTGCTTGGCGAGGCGCTGCAACGCGCGCTCGATCTCATTGCGGTTGAGGAAATAGCGTTCGGGGTTGCGCCAGTCGGGCGACAGCCGGGAAAGGTCGCGGGCCAACTGGCGAGCGGTGTGGGCAGGGGCGGGCATCAGTGCATCCCCACATCATCATCCCAGCCGATGACGTTACCGTTCTGGTCCAGCCCCTCCTCATGGAAGGGCGCGGCGGACCCATGGGCCGCGCCCTTTATATCTTTAGATATAAGGGTGTGTGTGGTGGCATGTTGTGCTGCGCGTTGTGCGGTGTTGTGCACCTGTGTTGTGCAAGCGTTGTGCGGGGCGTTGTGCGCGTTGTGCGCAGGCTCCGCGATCTCCACGATTATGGTCTTATTTCGGTTCGCCTTGGGGTCTCGCACCGTCGCGGATTTGATCTTCCCAGTGGCATAGAGGCGATCCATGGCGCGCTTGAGCGCAGCCTTGTGGAGGCCGTTCGCCTGGGACATTCCCTCAAATTGAGAGGGTGCATAGTTCGGCCCCGATGATGGCCCCACCTCCCTGCCGTCACCCTGCCCGGCGCGAGCGCGCAGGCAGGCGAGGAAAGCGGCGTTCTCCCCATTGGCTTTGACCACCTCGGCCAACTCGGCGCGGGTGTCGTGGGGCAGATCATCCTCCCGCACGAACGCCCAATTGTGCCAGCGGAAGGTCAGGCGCTCGCCGTTGCGGGCATAGTTCGCCTTGCCCCGTAGCAGCACGCGCGCGTCGGGATCGGGGACATTGCCCAGGTCGTCTTTGGACACCTCCATGAACAGACGACTACGCACCTGATTTTCCCACGCGGTCGAGCCGGAAAAGTCCTGCCCCGCCTTGTTCGGATGCCCAAGAAACAGCACGCTGCCGTCGATCTCCAACGCCAGCCCATTCAGCAGCGACACAAACCCCGCCACCTGATTGCGGATATTCTCATTGCCTGCGAACAGGTGCGCCACGTTGTCGAGCGCCAGAAAGCTCGCGCTGGTCGCTTTCGCCGTGTCGAGGAGGACGCGGTAGGTATCGCCCACGATCATCTTACCCTCTGGCGTGAACGTCACCAGCTCATTGCCGGGAGCGCCCGCCAGGCTGACAAGGTGCAGCTTGCCCGAAAGAGCGGACAAGGGGACGCCCATTGCCGCGCAGATCGCCTTCTGGCGGCGGTGCAGCTCGTCCGCGTCGTCCTCGCACGTCACATAGATGGCAACGGCCTGCCGCGTCTCTGTGCCCATGAACGGGATGCCCATGGCGATGGCGGTGCATAGCTGTTGGGTGAGCAGGGATTTGCCCGCGCTGCCGGGGCCGGTCAGATAGGTCGCTTGCCGGTGCGGGATATAGTCATTCCACGCCCATTCCCTCGCCGGGGTCTCCTGCCCCTGCCATGAGGCGGGATCGAGCAGGGGGAGCAGCTTCGCACGCGCCCCGGTCGGCTGCACGCCATCGCCCGCACTGTTCCATCCCGCAGACCAGTTGCGCCGGTCGCCGTCCAATGAATCGAGGTTACGCAGCACGGCGCACCTCCTTCCGCTTGATGATCGTCGGGATGCGCCGGGGCTTGCTCAGGGCGCGCGTGAGGCGCTGCGCCGTCCATTCATCCGCCTCGATAGCCTCCAGGGCGTGCAGATCGCCCAGCTCGGGCGCTTCCCAGTCAAGGATACACATTCCGGTGCCGCCCGCGCGCAGCCAGTCTAGCGGCGTGGCGTGAAGCTGCACCGGATCGTCGTCCCACCGGGGCAATAGCATGTCAGTGCCAAGCGCCCAGCCCAGCCCGGTACGCCATGCCCAATTGCCGGGGGCATCGCTGCGCCATGCGATAATGTCGATGATCTCGCCCGCCTCACAGACAGGGGAAAGCACATGTAACGGGCCGTCGCCGGGCTGGTATAGGCCGCGCTCCATCCGCTCGACCGTGCCGACGCCAAAGGGGATTTGATGCCCGCCCAAGGTGGCGATCACCACGCCGGGAACGCCCAGCGCCAGCAGGCGGTCAATATGGGGTTGGCGGACTCGCCCGGCCGCAGTCAGCATCTCGCCATTGAGGTCGACGCTCATTGCACGGCCCTCCCATCGCTGGTAGGGTTTCCGTGCCTATCCGCCGCTATGGAAAGGTATTCCGCCCTCGATCCGGTGCCAGCCAGATCGGGGGCTTTTTCATGGCCGGGGGGATCGGCGGGGTTAGCCAACTGCAACGCGACTCGCTGAGTCCCCGTGAGCGACAAAGTGCCAGTTAGCCGACGCTTCCTTTTGATTTCATTGGAACCTTGCACCCCTGTCGGGTGCGCCATTTCAGTACAGAACTATGAACGCCGAACGCCGCCGTTTCTACGCTTGAAGCGGCGACCAGTGTTCGCAGCAGTTCCGACTTCGATCCCATGATGCGAACCTCATCGTCGGCAACCTCGACGCGCTGGGCCAGCGCGCGCAGATGGTCGCGGCGGTAGCCGCCATCGTCGAGTCGTATCCGTTCGCGGGCTTTTCGGGCGAAGCCCTTGAGCATATCGGGGCTGACGCCTTGATTGCCTGAACTGTCTAGCGCGAGTTGCGTGCGCTCAGCGTCGGCGGCAGCCTGATCCCGCAACGCCTTTAGGCTCACCATGCGCTCTTTCGCCATCGCGTCGTCCTTGTCCACAATGCCCGCTTCGATGGCGTCAAAGAGACGGCCGAGCCGCTGTTCGGCCTCCGTGATTCGCCTGTGAAGCTCGGCTAGATGCTCGCGACGGCGCTCGGTGCGCTCCTGCCGGCGGTCGATGACACTGGCGAGCACGGTTTCCAGTCGCTTGGGCTGGAGCAGCCGAGCCCCGATATGATCGGCGACCAGATGGTCCAACTTGTCCATTGGGATCGTGCGACCCTTGCAGCCGGTCTTGCCCTGCCGCGCCTTGGTCGAGCAGGTGTAATAGCGGTATGTCGCTCCCGTGCTGCCTTGGCCGGTGCGCAACGTCATCGCTCCCCCGCATTTGGCGCAGAAGCAAATGCCTGTGAGCAGCGTGGGGCCACTGGAAACTCGTGCGGGCGTCACCAAAGGATCGCGCGACTTCAAACGCGCTTGAACCGCATCGAATATCTCGCGCTTGATCAGGGGTGGTACAGCCATGATGGCGACCTCGCTCTCCGGCTTCTTCTCCCGGTCCTTGTGCGAGCGTGTGTTGAACCTGTGTTCCCCGATGTAAGTGGTGCGGGTCAGGATGGCGTGGATTTGGGCCAAGCCCCATTTGCCACCGTCGCGGGT
>JBFWMJ010000146.1:0-6130 GCA_050251675.1 Sphingobium sp. | reverse complement strand
TTGGGAAAATATGGCGACAGACGCGCCATCTGCTCGTCCGTCAGCCAATACAGGTCGCTCATGCTCGGTCTCCCCGCGGAACCTGAATCACATCGCCATCAGCCAATCAATGGGTCCTGAGCCTAGGCACATTCTTGCCTTGCGTCACTGTTACATTATCGCTAGTTTTGGCCTCTATTGGAGGCGATCCAAGCCGCAAATAATAGCAATGCTTATCGTAACAGCATATAATGTTAGAAGAGCCATTTATTCGAATGGCCATATAGCCTGTTACAGGCCCCATGGCGACGATAACACCTACAATCTCCATAGGTCGGGAAAGGTGGAAAGTCGCCGACTGTTCTGCTGCTAATTGCAGCATCTTCGTTCTGAAGCCGTTGCGCTCAAAGTCTACAAACTCTCCCCCGGTGCGCTCTATCTCTGCAACGTGGATTGCATCGAACATCCTATCGGATTTCGCCAGGTGGTAATTTTCAGGTGAGGAGGTGAGCGTTTGCTCAATCAGTTGCTCCAACGCGGCGGCGTATATATCACGCCCAGTGTCATTCGGATGTACCGCATCGCGAAGCGTGCCGGGTGTCAGGCCCACCGAAACCAATGGAACTCCGTAACTTCCAAGTAGCTTATGATGTATACGCCCCAACCAGTCGCTTTCAATAACAAGCCTCTCCTGCGGAAGGTCGATAAAACCACAACGAATGTTATTCTTGGCACACAATTCGACAAGAAAATTCACCGTATCAGTGTGCTCTGTTATATCTTTCTCATCCCCAAGACGCATTCTATATATTGGCGTGGAAATTTCTAATATCAGGATATCGGGTTGGTGCTTCCTTATTATCCATGAAACAAGATGACGACCTTGCGGAGGTTGAATCCCACCGATCCCCACCTTTTCAAGATTTATATCTGGATGCCGGTCTGCGTAATTTTTCTTCCAGAATTCTACGTACCCCGGAGTGTCACCTGTTACGCTAAATCCGAACACAACAACCTTCATTTTAGACTTCCTCCGGCGCACAATTAAATCACTTGGTGAAATCAGCCAATATCGCGCATGAAGCGCGTAAGTGGCATCCGGTCCATATCGTTGATTCTTGGCAGTTTCGCAAAATCCATGAATCAACGACAGGCCGAGCCGTCAAGCCTACCCGCTGATGCCAGGCCGTAGACTCATATCGGCAACCGGCCGATAGACGGATAGAGGTCGCGCTCCATCCTGAACCGAACGCGCCTCGCATGGGCTCCTGGCCAGCCTGGCGCTTCGTCATTCATCCCTTCCTCAGCGATGGCTTTGAACGTCGCGCCGGCCGCCGCGATTGCCGCCTGCTTCACCTTCTCCGCTTCGATCACGGGGGCCTTCCCGGCCCGCACCAGCGCGCGCCGGTCGCGCGCTTCGGACAGCGACACCTCGGGGAACAGACCGAGGGTCAGCCGCTTCTCCTTGGTGGCATGGCGATATTTATAGCGCCATGACTTCGCGCCCTTCGTGGTGACATACAGGTATAGCCCGCCAGAATCGGCCAGCTTATAATCCCGCTCCGCAGGCTTAGCGTTTCTTACTTCCGCGACGGTCAGAGCCACGATGCCCCCCCACTTCTCAGATTGATGCTCCCACCCATGCCCCCGCTGATGCTGAGAAATAGCGATAGCCCGTGAGAGAATATGTAATCTGGGTGCCCCGGAAATCCAAGAGTCCTGCGCCATCATGATGCTTAATGGACGGTATGAGCGGGAAACTTGGTGGGCCCGGCAGGACTCGAACCCGCAACCTAGCCGTTATGAGCGGCCAGCTCTAACCGTTGAGCTACAGGCCCACCCTGGCGCCGGGATAAGCAGCATCAGGCGGCTTGGCAAGTCCGACTGCGCGCGGGTATCGCGGCCAGCACCTGATCCAGGCTGGCGGGGCGGACGCCCCTGCGCGACAAATGATCGAACACGCCGTCCCACCAGTGATAGAAGGCCGTAAGATCGGCTTCATCATGGACATAGGAGGTATGGCCCGGCGTCAGCGTAGGCGAATGGAAGCTGAAATTGAGTATACGAACCCCCTCGCCGATCAGGACGTCTATAGCGCGGCGCGCGTCGGAGAGCGGCACGTCTTCAGGCGTGAGCGGCACGCGACTCAGCAGCCGCGTATGCGCCAGCGCCCCGGCAAGCCGGCCTATGCCGGCCACCGTGCGATAGAGGCGTTCGCCGCCGCCCCGCAATCCTCCGACGAACGCGGTGGACAAGGGCAGTTCCACCAGCCTTCGGTCCGGCCCCGCCCAATAGGGCGTTTGCGGCAAGCCCAGAAAATCCGGCCCATGCTGAAAGCTGTAATCGAACCGGCTGCGCACCGAGCTGTCCAGCCGATAGCCGGCCTGTTCCAGCAGGCGCGCGCTGTTCGGCCCGACGCCATAGCGGCCCGCGCGATAGGCGATGGGGCGTTGCCCGAACCGCTGTGCGATATACTCTGTCAGAACCGTCAGCTTCTCGCGCTCCACCGCCTCGTCCAGAAAACCGACATAGCTGTTCGCCACCGACAGCGGCTCGACATGAGGCGGATTGACCCAGGGATGCAGATGGGTGCCGATATCCGCCGCGCCGTCGTTCAGCCAGCGACCTAACAGGTCGACCGCCGCATCGCTTTCCACCATCGGATAATCGACCATATAGGCCGGCTTCACGCCTGCCGCGGCAAAATAGGCCTGGCCCCGCGCCATGCCCTGCATCGCGGTAACGCGATGCCCGGTGCGGCTGAACGGCGCGTCCCAGTCGAACTCCTCCTCCGTATCGACAAACAAGGTGAAGCGCGTCCCGAATGCGGGATCGAGCGCGATTAGATCTTCGATCGCGGGTGGGCGCAGCAGGGCACCGTCATGAGGGGGGACCTTCATGTCCCTGCCTTAACCGTCAATGGTTGCCATAGGGTTTCGCCGGTGCCTTCGCCACTGGCTGCCCCGGGGAGTCGGGTCAGCGCTGCTCTGCGACCTCTTCATCCGCCGACGCCGCGGGCATGGCCAGCAAAAACCGCTCCGCTTCGACATCCAGCCGGCCGCCGCTGCCCGCCGCCAGGCTGCGGATCAACCGCAGGGAGAAGCCAAGGCCTAGCAACGGCCCGTCAGGCCATTCGCCGTCCGGCGTATAGCCCGGATCGAGCAGTTGCGTTTCTTCCATACCCGCCAGTGACGAAGGGCGGTCGACGGCAACGACAATCCGGCCGTCGCCGCTATCGGGCTGGAACCAGCAGGCGCCGGTCACGCCTTCCCCCGCCGGTGCCACGGATATGACGGTTCGCAACAAATGCTGGACCATGCGTTCCCCCCGCACCGGATCGATGAGGAGGAGGGGCAGGTCCGGCGCGATAGCGATATCTATCGCCCCGCCGCCCATGGAGCCATGTTCGCGAAAGCGGCTCGTGACGTCGGCCACCAGCAGCGCCGGATCGACAAGGCGCGGCGCGTCGGGCGCGTACCCATGCGACACGCGGGCCGCGAGGTCGAGGTCATCGAATGCCGCCAGAAGATGCTGCGCGTCAGCGCCGATCTTGCTTGCCATGTCCCGATATTCCCGGCCCGTCGGACCAAATAGCTGCTGCTCGATAATCTCGGCAAACCCCAGTATAGCGTTCAGGGGCGTGCGCAGTTCGTGCACCAACTGGCGCAGCGAATCCGCCGAAAGGCCGGCAATGGCGATTGGTTCGTCCGCCGGCGCGGCGGCGACCTCATGCAGATGGGGGCGGCGCGCATGGCCGCGATAGCCCTGGAAGCGGCCTGACCGGGAATCGAAATAAGGGGTTGCCGACATCCGCCATTCCCCCGCCATCATGCCGCCGACGATCATGTAGCGCCCGTTCTGGAAACCGCTGCGCCGGGCGAACGCTCCGGCAACATGCCCGTCCGGCCCGCTGCCGCCGTCCAGCGCGGTTTCCCCCAGGGACAGGCCGATCAAGGCCGCCCTTGCGCCCTGGTCCACCCAGATGATCGTACCGGCCGCGTCCGTCTCGAACGCGAAAGCCCGATGCACCGCGGCGGTACGGCCGGCGGCGGAATCGGAAAGGTCGATACGACGACCGCTGGTGAACTGTTCGATCCGGTCGACCAGATTGCGGATCTGATCCTGACCGGCACCCACCACGGGCAAAGGCAGCACGTCCGCCGCCCGGCCGCCAGGCGGGGCGGAAGGCGCATCGGCTCCCTGATCGACCATCTGGTAGGAACGATCGCCATCGGCATCCGCGATCATGTCCTGCGTCAGCAACATGGCGCCCGACCTGACGGCGGCGGGGCTGTTGTCGGTCAAAACCAGGTCCGACGGGCCGAACAGGTCCAGCGCCTTTCGCGTATCGGCGCCCATGTCGTTCCGGCCGCGCAGGACGCCCCGCGCGGTCGGCGTCAATCGGGGCACCATCATAGCCCAGCTGCTGTCCGGCAATCTGGCGCGCGCCATCGCCGCCGCGGCGACCGCCGGCCGGTCATTGGCAAAAAAGGCGATCAGCGCCATCGAGCGCAACTGCCCCCCCAGATCCACGACCGTGGCGATGCGCTGGGTTTCCGCTATCTGTGGACGCAGCGCCGCCAGCCGGTCGAGCAGGGCATCACGCTGCCCGCCATCCATCGGCTCGCGGTCGGGGCGGTCATGCTGGGCCAGCATGTCCACGCACTGCCGCCACAGCGTAACCGCGCCAAGGCCGGTCCGCTGCTCCGCCGCCAATACCGTCTGCATAAGATCATTGAAACGCAATCGAAATCCCCATGCCCGCAACATGCGCGTCCTGCACGACCGACACGCCGAAGAGGCAGCATAGTCGTAGGATGTTAGCGGACGCAGGGAAAGGGGGACAGCGCGCAGCCGGCCCCGACCGTCGCATAGTGGGACATTATATGATCGTGCCGTCGACACGATGCGCCCTTGCCCCACCACCGCCCGCGTGCGGCCGGCCAATTGCATTGTCGGGAAATATTATTATGATGCGATCTGCCTGCAAGATAGGACATAATCGAATAATGGGCCATCCTGCCATCGACGATATCGATCTTCAGATTCTCGCCGAACTTCAGCAGAACGGCCGCATGACCAATGTGGATCTGGCGCGGAAAGTCGGACTGACCGCGCCGCCCTGCCTGCGCCGTGTCCGCGCGCTGGAGGATGCGGGCATTATCAATGCCTATCATGCGGTCGTGGACCCCGCGCAGCTGGGCTACACGATCACCGTGTTCGCGATGGTCAGCCTGAGAAGCCAGGCCGAAGCCGACCTGAAGGCGTTCGAGGATCATGTCGCCGCACTGCCCGAAGTGCGCGAATGCCATATGCTGAACGGAGAGATCGACTTCATCCTGAAAGTGGTTGCAAGGGACCTTCAGAGTTTCCAGCAATTCCTGACATCGCACCTGACGCCCGCGCCCAACGTGGTCAGCGTCAAGACGTCGCTGACCATCCGCACGTCCAAAAACATGCCGGGCGTGCCGCTGCCGCTATAGCCTCACACCGCCCGCGCTCCCTGCCCCCTCTCCCTCCAAAACGTCAGCCGGTCACGGCGGAGGAAGCCGGCAGGGCGGCCGACCGCCCATTCTTCTCGTCAACCCAGATCGACCAGAATCCGGCAACCGCAGCCCAATTGCCGTCGGCCTGCGCCAGTGCCTGCTTCGCCGCGGCCAGATCGCCCGAGCGCGCCATGGCGATGCCCAGCCGCGCATGGACGCGCGACGTGTCAACATCGCCCTTGGTCAGCGCCATCTGGTAGAACTCGACAGCTTGCGGATATTGACCCTGGGAAAAATAGATGTCGGCAAGCGCCATCGCCGGTCCGCCCTTGCCGCCCGCCGCCGCCTTTTTCGCCAGAGCGGGCAATCCCGCGATCTCCTTGGTCGCTCTGGGTGTGACGGTCTTGAGCAACTGGGCGGTGGGCCCATGCTTCGTGGTCAGCTTGCCAGCCGCGCGCCCGGCCTCGATAATGGCTTTCGCCTCGGCGGGATAACCGGCCTTTTCCGCCAGCGTGGCATAGGCCTGATAGTCGCGCTCGCTGGCCATCGCGCCGTTCGCCGCCTGCAACCGGTACAAATCGAGCTGCCCCTGGGAGTCCAGACCCGATCCCGCGACATAATTGACCAGCGCGGTGCGCCAATCGTCGCGGGACGGATAGTTGGCG
>JBFWMJ010000145.1:0-6151 GCA_050251675.1 Sphingobium sp. | reverse complement strand
CGCGGCGCGGTTGCGCCGCTCGGCCGCTTACGCTCTTGCCAGCGGGGTCGAACGGATCGCCAGCATGAGGAAGGAACGGGCATGACCGTCGATAGCGTCCATAGAGCGGGCGTCCCCGCCGCTGCCTCCGATCCGGTGGGGGATGAACGCACATCGCGCCGCGCCTTGGGCGAGCGGATATTTCCCGACAGCGCCCGAGCGGCCTTTGCCGCCGCCTATCCCGATCACAGCATCAAGCTGCACCACGGCATAGCCGGCCACAGCCTCCTGACGCTGGATGCGCTGGCCCTGCTCGCCGAACGGATGCCGGCCAGTTCGGTCGAATATAATCTGGGCGGACTGCCGCTCGGCGTCCGGCCGGAGGATACGCCGGCCAATGGGCTGACGCTGGGCGAAACCATCCGCACGATCGAAACGAACGGCAGTTGGGCCGTGCTGAAGAATGTCGAGCGCGACGCCGCTTATGGCGCATTGCTGGAATGCGCGCTCGCCGAGTTGGAGCCGCTGGCCGCGCGCCGGACCGGGCCGATGTTGCATCGGGAGGCGTTCATCTTCCTCTCCTCACCCGGCAGCGTGACACCGTTCCATATGGACCCGGAGCATAATATCCTGCTCCAGATCATGGGGCGCAAGACGATGACTGTCTTTCCCGCCGGCGACACGGAACTGGTGCCCGCGCGGGCGAGCGAATCCTTCCATGCGGGCGGGCACCGCAATCTGGACTGGGAGGAGCGCTTCCGCCATCGCGGCGCGCCGGTTACGCTCGACCCCGGCGACGCCATACTCGTGCCGGTCAAGGCCCCGCATTTTGTCGAGAACGGTCCCGCCGTGTCGGTCAGCCTGTCCGTCACCTGGCGTTCGGAACGCAGCGTCGCCGAAGGGGAACTTCACGGCCTGAACACCGTGCTGCGTCGGCGCGGCCTGCGCCTTGCCAAAATCGGGGCGCGCCCGGAAACCCAATATGTCCACCGCCTGATGGCCCGCGTCATGCGGAAGCTGGGCGTCTGAGCAATCGCCGCAGCAGCGCTTCGGCCTCCAGCCGGGACGCCGCCCGTTCCAGCACCCACCATTCCAGCCGTTCCTCACAGGTGGCCAGACTCTGTTTATACCGGTCCTTCCCGGCCAGCAGCGAATAAATGGACAGGCCCCGCGCGGCATAGTGATCGACCGCCGCCGCGTGGCAGAGGAGGCCGGGCTTGTCCTTGGCGGACAGCGGATCGGCGAAGGCGGACTGATAGTTCATCGCCTGACCGCGATGCACGAAATTGACCAGCAGGCCGACCAGCCTGTCGGCCACGGTGAAGCGCAGCAATTCGACCGGCCCCTGCTCTTCTTCCCCGGCCAGCAAGGCGGCGACGAAGCCGAAAAAGCCGGCATCATCCCAGGCATTGTCCGCATGACGACCCTGATTGAGGGCGCGCATCTCCTCCAGCCCCGCATATATCTGCGCCGTTCCAACGATGCGCGCCACGGTGGGAAGAGCGCCGCCATGGTCCTTCATCGCCCGGCGGATCTGGCCGCGCGTGTTGGCGCTGAGCAGCGAAAGATAATCACCCTGCGCCGCGCGCACCCGGCCCAGGTCCACCCGATACACAGGCGCATTGTCCACCCGGACCTTGCGCCGCGCCGATAGCGCCAGCAGCGGCGAACCGGGCGCGACGCCGGACAGGCGCAACGCACGCCAGTCCCGTCGCCGTTCGATCGCGGCGCACGCCGCCTGCGCCGCCTCCCCCTCCCGCCCCGCCGCCGCCAGCAGGCCGTTATATTCGACATAGGGGCGGTCCGCCGCGCGGTCGCCCGACTGGTTGAGGCTGAGCGTTGCGACCGGACCCAGCAGGCGCGGCATCATCGCATGGCCTGCCAGCGCCAGGGCGACATCGCGCCCGTCTTCATCCGTGACCGCGAGCAGTTCCGGCCGGATGGCATAGCTGTCCAGCCAGGCGCCCACCCATGTCCACCCCAGAAAGAACGATCCATCGGCGCGCTGTTCCAGCGCGCGCCAGCGTTCCGCCAGAGCCGCCCGACCCGGCAGGAGGGAGAAATGTGCGACAAGGGCCATACCCTTCCCTTGTCGCACCGATATGGCGACGGTCAAGCGGGATTGCCCAATCCCCCTAACGAACCGGCACACCGGCGCGCAGCAGGTCGCCGCGCATATGTCCGGTGACGAACCGCCACCACATCCTGAAATCCGCCCTGAGGGACCAGAACGGATAGCGGAAGGTTGCCGGGCGGTTCCGTTCGACCAGAACATGTCCCGCCCAGGCAAAGCCGTAGCCGGCGACGGGCACCGCCAACATCATCCACCGATGCGGAGCAAAGGGTGATGCCGCCAGCAACGCGACCACCAGACTGGTGCCGGCATAATGCAGCGCGCGCGTACCCGGCCGGGCATGTTCACGCAGATAATAGGGCCAGAAATCCTTAAACCGGGTGATGCGATCCATATGCCTGTTTCCTTCCGCAGCCTGTATCCCATCCTGTTCACGGCAAGATATGATAGCCGTGAGGCCGATGCGCGAGGCCGGCATAATGAGGCCCGTGGACGGCGACATCCGGCGACAGCGGCCAAAGCCTCTCGCCCTTTTTCGCAGGCACGCCGACGATGCGCAAGGGGGGCCTGGGCCAACCTGCCTTCCCGCACGCCAGTTGACAGGGCTTTGTCCCGCGGTTCATCACGCCCGGCATGAGCCGGACCATAAAGCTGCATGAAAGCTGGCGCACCGCGCTGCTTGCCGAATTCGAGAGCCCCTATATGCAGGCGCTCAGGCATTTCCTCCAAGAGGAAAAAGCGAAAGGCAAACGCATCTTCCCCAAAGGCGGCGAATATTTCCGCGCTCTGGACCTGACCCCGCTCGACGCGGTGAAGGTAGTGATATTGGGACAGGACCCCTATCATGGCGAGGGGCAGGCGCACGGCCTGTGCTTCAGCGTCAGACCCGGCGTCCGTCCGCCCCCCTCGCTGGTGAACATCTATAAGGAACTGCAGAGCGATCTGGGACTGGCACCGCCACGCCACGGCTTTCTGGAACATTGGGCGCGTCAGGGGGTGCTGCTGCTCAACAGCGTGCTGACCGTGGAGATGGCGCGGGCCGCATCCCATCAGGGGCAGGGTTGGGAAAAATTCACCGACGCCATCGTCCGCCTCGTCAACGCCAGGAGGGAGCCGGTGGTGTTCATGCTCTGGGGCGCCTATGCCCAGCGCAAGGCCGCCTTTGTCGACCAGTCCCGACATCTGGTGCTCAGGTCGGCGCACCCTTCGCCCCTGTCCGCCCATAACGGTTTTCTGGGAAGCCGGCCATTTTCCAAAGCCAACGCCTTTCTGGAAACCCACGGTCGCGGCCCGATCGACTGGGCGCTGCCCGCCTCCGCCGTGGTGTGATGATGCCCCCGGTGCAGCATAGGCACGGGGCAGCGGGGCTGCCGGCCGACGGCCCGGACTGGTTCATGCGCCTGCCAGTCTGACCGGCCCACAACCAGCCTGACCGGCCCATAAATGGCTGAGGCCCGGTCCTGCCTGCACAGTCCGGGCCTCATTCCCTCTCCAACCCTGTGAAGGTCTGATCAGCCGTCGTAGTCGCCGCCGATATTCTGGTTGCGCGGCGGCGCGGCGGCGGTCAGGCGCAATGCCTCCGCCGACTGGGCGATCGATCCGATTTCGTCAGGCGTGTCGTCATCGTCGATCTGCACCTTCTGCAAGGAGCCGACCACCGAGTCATACAGTTGATCGGGCAGAACGGTCTCCTCCGCGATTTCGCGCAGGGCGACGACCGGATTCTTGTCGCGGTCCCGCTCCAGCGTCAGTTCGGCGCCGCCGGAAATTTCCCGGGCGCGCTGCGCGGCAAGCAGGACGAGGTCAAAACGGTTGGTAATCTTGTCGACGCAATCTTCGACGGTGACGCGGGCCAATAGGGCCTCCTGAAAAACCTGTGAGGGGTCGTGAACGCGTCGCGTACCAGTGCCCTGGGGCCAAGTCAATGAAAAGCCACAAAGCCATGGCCAGCGCAACCGATTGCGGGCATGAACAACCCCATGACGATATATGGCGAGGGACAGAGCGCGGCACGAGAACAGGCCGATGGGCGGACGGATATCACGCTGGACCGGGACGGCAACCATCTGCGTATCATCGAAACCGGGGCGGACCTGCGCGACGCGCTTCTCACCCTTATCGACGGGGCGCGTGAAACGCTGAAACTCTATTATTACATCTTCGCCGCTGATGAGAGCGGGCGGCTGGTCCGCGACCGGCTGATTGCCGCATGCGACCGGGGCGTGACTGTCACGCTGATGGTCGACGCCTTTGGCAGCGCGGCGGCCCCGTCCGAGTTCTTCGATCCGCTGGTCGCGGCGGGTGGGCGTTTCGGTCTGTTCGGGGCGCGACGGTCCACCCGTTACCTGATCCGCAACCATCAGAAAATGACGATCGCCGACGACAAAAAACTGCTGATCGGCGGCTTCAATGTGGAGGATGGCTATTTCGGCATCCCGGCCGACGATTGCTGGCACGACCTTGGCCTTCTGCTCGAAGGTCCGCAGGTCGAGGCGATGACATCATGGTATGGCCAGCTATGGCGCTGGGTTTCGGCGCGCAAACAACGGTTCCGTACGCTGCGAGCGATGATCCGGCGGTGGCATCCCAGCCTGCACCACGACCCGGCATCCCCTTTCCGCTGGCTGATCGGCGGGCCGACACAGCGGCTCAGCCCCTGGGCGCAGGTGGTCAAGCACGATCTGGAACAGGCGCGCCGCACCGACATGATCGCAGCCTATTTCGCGCCGGGACGCGGCATGCTGAAACGGCTCGCCCGTGCCGCGCGCAGGGACGGCGCGCGCATCATCCTGCCCGCCCGATCCGACAATGGCGCGACCGTCGCGGCGGCCCGGCTTCTCTATGGACCGATGATGAAGCGCGGCATCGAAATATATGAATACCAGCCCTGCAAACTGCACATGAAGCTGATCGTCATCGACGATGCCGTCTATATCGGATCGGCCAATTTCGACATGCGAAGCCTGTTCATCAATCTGGAGATCATGCTGCGCATCGAGGATGCCGGCCTTGCGGAGGCGATGCGCGGCTTCATTGGCCGTCGGGTGACGGAAAGCCGCCGGATCACGCCCGAACTCTACCGCGCCAATCGCAGCGCGCTGACCCTCATAAAGCAATGGATCAGCTATCTGCTGGTCGGCGTGCTCGATTATACCGTGACCCGGCGGCTGAACTTCCGCCTGCCCAACCCCGATTGACGGCGCCGGCGACCGCTATTGCAGCTGCGACGGCGCCGTGGGCGGGGTGTCGGGCAACTGTTCCAGAGGAAGGCGCGGCGTGCCACCCGGAGCGGCTGGCGGCGGCGGATTCGACCTTACGCAAGGCTGATTGGGGTCGGGGCACGGCACCACCAGGACCGACGGCCGGCCGAAGCGCCGGCGCCATTCCTCCAGCCGCCGCAGATAGTCGGCATAGGCTTCCCAGAAATCCTGGAAGGGCTGTTCCAGCTCCTCCAGCGCCTTGGGCGCATAATCGACCAGCGCCTGCGGCGTCAGCCCGTTGATGATAGTGAGCGTCGCCACCGCCTTTTCGCAAAACGCTTTCTGCGCGGGCGGCAGAGCGAAATAATTATAGACGATGGTATTGGTCCGCTCCCGCATCATGAGCGCGTTCACGCCGTAACGGGCCTTGTAATGATTCTCGGTCGCTTCATTGGCCTGCTTCAGCGCGGTCGCATGGGTGTGCAGCATCTTGTTATATTGCACCTTGGCAGGTTCACCCGCCGTCCGGCAGCCCAGCGCCGCGACATTGAGCGCCATGCGGACATGCCAGAGGGCCTGCTGCCCCTTCATGCCCTGATTGGGCGTGACATATTTGCCGGCCTGGTCGGTTTCCGGCAATTCCATATTCTCGGCGGAGCCGTTGGGCGGAACCGGCATGATGGTGTCGATAACCGGCGGCGGCGGCGCGGGCGGCGGCGGCGATTGGCACGCAGCCAGCCAGGCGAGCGCCCCCAGCGCGATAACGGATGATGGACGTGGGAAAAGCCGTCGGTCGGCGGGCATCTGTATCTCCGGGAAATGACGGGCATGATGGACTGCAAAAATGGGCTTGAACAGCCGCTTAACGCCGCCCGTCCTTCGAATCATGCCGTTCGCC
>JBFWMJ010000144.1:0-6373 GCA_050251675.1 Sphingobium sp. | reverse complement strand
GCAATTTCGTGGAGGGCACCCCCTATTCCAAGACGGAGGCGGCGCAGGGCGCGGTCCTGTCCTTCCTGCTGCAGGGCGAACGATTGTCCCGCCTGAGCTGGGCGGGCATCGGCTGCGGCGTTTTGGGCGTCATGATCCTGTCAACCGGCGGCAGGCGGATGGGGCCGGCCGATTTCGTCCGCGCGCTGGGCCAGCCGGCGGCGCTGTGCGGCATCGCGTCCGGTTTCCTGTTCGCGCTGACCGCCATCGGCGTCCGGCGCGCGGCGCAGACGGTGGCGACGCCCGACCCGGTGCTGGCGGCGCTGACCGTGCTGACCGTGACGGTCCTGATCCAGATGGTCGTGCAGGGCGGCTGGGTCCTGTTGCGCGAGCGGGACGAGTTGCGCAAGGCCCTGTCCAGCTGGCGCGTGTCGGGGCAGGTCGGCCTGCTGTCCGCGCTGGGGTCGGCGTGCTGGTTCGCCGGTTTCGCGGCCGCGCCGGTGGCGCTGGTGCGGATCGTCGGCCAGGTGGAGGTCGGCTTCACCCTCGCCTTTGGTCATTTCTATCTGGGCGAACGGATGACACGGGCGGAAGTGGCGGGACTGCTGCTGGTGGCGGCCGGCGTGGTGCTGGCGCTGATGGGCGCCCTGTGAACGCGCCGCGTCCCCTTGCCGCGCCCCCGATCCACGCTATGACACAGGAATGAGCCGCCTTTTCAGCATCGTCAGGATCACGGGGGCCGCCCTGCTGTTCCTCCTCGTCGCTTTATGCCTGGCGATCACCTGCATCCCGCCCTTCCTTGACCGGATCTATTATGAAGGGCCCGTCAGCCGCCATTATGACGGCGCGCATTTCTTCAATCCCGACGGCACGATAGAAACCCCCGCGCCACCCGGCCAGAACCGACGCGGCTTCATCGTGCGCTGGCTGCTCGGGCTGGATGATCGGCCGGACTGGCCCGATACGGTGGCGGTCACGCCGACCCGCCCCGCGCCCTTCGCCGCGCCGCGGGGCATGGTCGCGACCTGGGTCGGCCATTCAACGGTGCTGGTGCAGGCAGCCGGCCTCAACATATTGACCGACCCGATCTGGTCGGATCATGCCAGTCCCCTGCCGCCGCTGGGTCCAAAACGGGTGACGCAGCCCGGCATCCGGTTCGACGACCTGCCGAAAATCGACCTTATCGTCGTCAGCCACAATCATTACGACCATATGGACATTCCCACGCTGAAGCGGCTGTGGGACCGCGACCGGCCCCATATCGTCACCAGCCTGGGCAATGACACGGTCCTCAAGGCCCACGGCATTCCCGCCACCGCGCTGGACTGGGGCCAGTCGATCAGCGGGGCCGCGCTGAACGGGCTGGTCCCCGACGCCGTGGTCCAGTGCGAAAATTACGAACATTGCCCCGATTATCGGGTCCATGTGACGCGCAATCACCATTGGGGCAGCCGCTGGGGCCGGGACCGCAACCGCGCCCTGTGGTCCAGTTTCGTGATCACCACCCGCGCGGGCGGCATCTTCTTCGCCGGCGACACGGGGGCCGGTGACATGCAATGGCCGGCCGAAGCCGCACGCATCGCCCCCATCAGGCTGGCGATCATTCCCATCGGCGCCTTCCGCTTCTGGCCGGGGCAGATGGAATCCGACGCCCATATCGGGCCGGACGGCGCGGTGAAGGTGTTCGAGGGGCTGAACGCGTCAACGGCCATTCCCGTGCACTGGGGAACGTTCCGCCTGTCCTATGAAAAATGGGACACGCCGCCGCGCATGCTGGACATGCTGCTGCGCTGCGAGGGGATCGATCGCGACCGCTTCGCTCCCTTGCGGATTGGTCAGGCGATCACGGTGCCGGCCTATAGCGCGGTGCCGCGCGGCAAGGCCGAATGCGACCGCAAGGCTATCGCCGCGCTGGAATAGGCCGGGCCGCCCCGCGCCCCGGCCGATCCTCCGCAACGATCAGGCGGCGGGGCAGTCCCCGACCCGCCGGCCCGTGAGATCATAGGTCGCGCGCAGCGCGGCCGATCCGTTTTCGGTCCTGGTCATGCTGCTGCCCAGCGTCAGCGTGTCGGCCGTATAATTGCCTTCAAGCGCGATTTCGGACGTTCCCGGCCCCGCCTTGCATGCCAGAGTCGCGATCAGACGGCCCTTGCGGACCAGCTTGTCCTTGACCGTGCAACCGCTGCCATCCGCGCCGGCCAGCGCATCGGCGTCGGGCATGCCCTCCGCATCGACGGCAAGGCAGATCTTCTCTTCCTTCACCTGCGCGAGCGCCGCCTGATATTGCGCCGCCGTCACTGTCGGCGTGTTATAGCCGGTCGTCTTTCGCGTCAGGGTCCATTCGCCCGCCTTGATCAGCACGGGCGCCTCCGCAACCTCTGGCGGTGGTGCCGGTTCGCTGCACGCGGCAAGACCCAATATGGCAATCGCCATCCATTCACGCATCATCCTATCCCCTGTTCTCTTGACGGAACGAGGGCAAGGTTCTGCCTCCCGCGCGCGGAAAGCAAGGAGAAGTTGGCCCGCCCCGTTTGCCGGCACCATCCGCGCGTGCCCGGCGCCCGTTACCCGCCCGCTATTCCTCGCAGGTTTTGCCGATCCACTTTCCGCTGGTGGCGGCCTTCATCGTCGTGGCCATGCCAGCCGGACCGCCACTTTGCTGCATGTCCATCTTCATCTGGTAGCTGTCGGGCGAATAGCGGCCGGACATGGCGGTCGTCATGCGTCCGCCCTCCATCGCGCAGGACACCTGCCCCTTCACCGTCCCGCCGCCGGCCTGGAACCCGGAATAGGTGCACCCCTTGCTTTCCTGCCCCGAAAAGGCACGGCCGTCGGGGTTCGCCGCTTCTTCCGGCGTCAGGCAGTACCGGAAGGTGCGGTTCATCATCCGCTTCATCCGCTCTTCCATATCCGCGGGCATGCCCGCCGGCTTGTCGGCGAAATCCATGCTTTCCAGCGTGAAGGTCCCCTCCCACTGGCCGGGCTTCAGCTGCACCTTGCGGGTCTTTTCCGCCACTTCCTCCACCGTCTGCGCGCCGGTGGACGGATCGACCGGACGGTCCGCCCCTTTTTCACCACAGCCGCCAAGCAGCACAATGGCGCCGGCCAATATCGGTATCATGGTGCGCATCGCTATCCTCCCGTTGAACCCCCTGCGGTCTTCCACCATATCTGCGGGCGATGTCCATTCAAATCCGCACCAGCCTCGACGAGCCGGAAACCGGCGACAATTTCGTCCCCCACCGCCCCGCCCGCCCGGACAAGAGCGAGGGCGGCCGGCCGTTCACGCTGGTGTCGGACTATGCGCCCTCGGGCGACCAGCCGGGCGCGATCGCCGAACTGGTCGCAAGCGCACAGGCGGGGGAGCGGGATCAGGTGCTGCTGGGCGTCACCGGATCGGGCAAGACCTTCACCATGGCCAAGGTGATCGAGGCCCTGCAGCGCCCCGCGCTGGTGCTGGCGCCCAACAAGATATTGGCGGCACAGCTGTACGGCGAGTTCAAAAGCTTCTTTCCACAGAACGCGGTCGAATATTTCGTCAGCTATTATGATTATTACCAGCCCGAAGCCTATGTCGCGCGGTCGGACACCTATATCGAGAAGGAAAGCAGCGTAAACGAAAGCATCGACCGGATGCGCCATTCGGCGACCCGCGCGCTGCTCGAACGCGACGATGTCATCATCGTCGCGTCCGTTTCCTGCCTTTACGGCATCGGGTCAGTCGAAACCTATTCAGCCATGACCTTCGCCATGAAGAAGGGCGGAATCGAGGACCAGCGGGAGATTATCCGCAAACTGGTCGCGCTTCAGTACAAGCGCAACGATGCCGGTTTCGCGCGCGGCAACTTCCGGGTGAAGGGCGACAATCTGGAGATTTTCCCGTCCCATTATGAGGACACGGCCTGGCGGGTCAGCTTCTTCGGCGACGAGATCGAGGATATCGTCGAATTCGACCCGCTGACCGGCAAGAAGGTCGCCAGCCTCGATTATGTGAAGGTCTTCCCCAACAGCCACCATGTCACCCCCGGCCCGACGCTGAAGCAGGCGATGGAGGCGATCCGCTTCGAACTGGCCGAGCGGCTGAAGGAACTGGTCGCCGAAGGCAAGCTGCTGGAGGCGCAGCGGCTGGAGCAGCGCACTAATTTCGATCTGGAGATGATCGCGGCAACGGGGAGTTGCGCGGGGATCGAGAATTACAGCCGCTTCCTTACCGGCCGCCTGCCGGGCGAACCACCGCCGACCCTGTTCGAATATCTTCCCGAAAACGCCCTGCTGTTCGTGGACGAAAGCCACCAGACTGTGCCGCAGATCGGCGCAATGGCGCGTGGCGACCACCGGCGCAAGATCACGCTCGCCGAATATGGTTTCCGCCTGCCCAGTTGCATCGACAACCGGCCGCTGCGCTTCAACGAATGGGATGCGATGCGGCCCCAGACGGTCAGCGTGTCGGCGACACCCGGCCCGTGGGAGATGGAGCAGACCGGCGGGGTCTTTACCGAACAGGTGATCCGCCCCACCGGGCTTATCGACCCGCCGGTCGAGATCAAGCCGGTCGAGGATCAGGTCGACGACCTGATCCATGAGGCACGGGAAACGGCGAAGCTGGGCTATCGCACGCTCGTCACCACGCTGACCAAGCGCATGGCCGAGGACCTGACCGAATTCATGCATGAGGCGGGGCTGAAGGTCCGCTACATGCACAGCGATGTAGAGACGCTGGAGCGTATCGAGCTGATCCGCGACCTGCGGCTGGGCGTTTATGATGTGCTGATCGGTATCAACCTGCTGCGCGAGGGGCTGGACATTCCCGAATGCGGGCTGGTGGCGATATTGGACGCCGACAAGGAAGGGTTTCTGCGCAGCGAAACCTCGCTGATCCAGACGATCGGCCGCGCTGCCCGCAATGTGGAGGGGCGCGTCATCCTCTATGCCGACCGGATCACCGGCAGCATGGAACGCGCGCTGGGCGAAACCGGGCGCCGGCGTGAAAAGCAGCAGGCCTATAACCTGGAGCATGGCATCACACCCACCACCATCAAGCGCGATATCGGCGACATCATCGCCCATGTGGCGAGCAAGGACCAGGTGACTGTCGATACCGGGCTGGACGACCGTCCCCATCTGGTCGGGCATAATCTGCGCGTCTATATCGAGGATCTGGAAAAGAAGATGCGCGCCGCCGCGGCCGATCTGGAATTCGAGGAGGCCGGCAGGATCAGGGACGAAATCAGGAAACTGGAGGCGGACGAACTCGGCCTGCCCCCGCAGCAGCAGGCCGCCGCGCCACGCGGCCGCGCGACCGAAGGCAAGCCGGGGACCCGCAAGCTGCGTTACGGCAAGACCCAGCGAAAGTTCGGACGGTGATGGCGTCCCGGCTGAAGCGCGTGGGCATGGCGCTGATCATCGGTGCGCTGATCGCCTTCACCGAAAATATGGCCGCCGTCCTCGTCACCGGCCGGACACCCTTTGCCGACGGATCGCTGGGCTTCATCGACACGCCGAAGGTCGCCGTCGCGCATCTGGCGATAGCGTCGATCCCGATGCTCATGCTGGCCGTGTCGGGCGTCACCCGCCGATGGCCATGGGCCATCGCCATCCTGCTTCCCTCGCTATTCGCGATCTTCGCCGTGCATCAGTTCTGGCGCGACTCGCTGGGGGACTTTGCCGGGGGCGCCAATATCGGCCTTGGCCTCATCATGATGGCATCGCCGTTCCTCACGCTCGGCGTCATCGGCTGCATCGCCCTTGCCGGCTATGCGGCACGCCGTATCCGGCGGCGCCGCGTTCAATGAGTGCGGCTCGTCACCTTCGCCGTGCCGTCGGGCAGGATTTCGAGGAGATGGGCGGTGTCATTGTTGCAATGCGCCCGCCATCCCGTGACCGCGTGCCGCACCTCCGCCCGCTCTGACGAAGCGACCATGGGACAGGCGGCGCCCGACGCGCGGATCGCCCGTTCAAGCACCCCGTTGCGCTGGGTTTCGTCCAGCCGCGCGACATCTGCGGCGGCGCCGGTTTCGGCGGCTGCCTGATTATCGACCGGGCGATCCGCGCCACCACCCCCGCAAGCCGCCAGGGTCAGCGTCACCGCCGTCAGCATCATCACCATCCGCATGCCCGTTCTCCTTAACGCCCCCGTGTCAGCCCTGCTCCAGCGCCGCCCCTGCTTCCATCCATATTTCCTCGGCTGCTTCCAGCTTCTTTTCCACCGCGGCCCGTTTCACCATCAGTTCCGACGTCGTCATCTTCGCCTCCGCGCCGGCGGCGGCCTTCGGATCGAACAGCGCCTGATCGATGCGGCTGCGTTCAGCGGCAAGGGCGGCCATGTCCTTTTCCGCCCTGCTGAGCGCGTTTGTGAGCGCCTTCTGCCGTTCGCGCCATTGCGCGGCGGCGCGCT
>JBFWMJ010000143.1:0-6460 GCA_050251675.1 Sphingobium sp. | reverse complement strand
AAGGACCGGGGCGGCCAGATCGTGGATGATCTTCACACCGGGCAGCGCGCGTGTGCTGCTGGCGCTCGCCAGCGCCTTTGGCCGGTTCTTCCCCGCGCTCGACCTCGCCGTGGTGGTCGCGATCGCATCGGCAGGAACGATCATTTTGCGCGATCGCGGCTGACCCGCAGATTTCCTGTCAGGGTTTAGTGCATTTTAAGGACGTGCGACTATGTTCGCCGGTATGAACGACCATCCGTTCCTTACCGGATCGTCCCTGGCGGACAATTGGCCCATGACGCGCGTCATGGCCGGCCTGTCCGCCGTGCCCGTTGGCCATGCCCTTGATCTGGCGGCTCTTTTCCCTGTCGGGGACGACGCATGGCCCGATGTGGTGCGGGTCGAAACCCGGCGTCATCTGGGTGGATGCCTGACGGCTGTGGAAACCGCGTTGCGCCTGAAGCTGGAGCGAATGCCGGACATGGCGGCGGCTTTGGCGCAAACGGCCGATCCGCTATGCTGGACGACGCTGTGCCTGCGCCCGGCGCTCCTTTGTCCCTCCTTGCTCGCACATATGCGGCTGCGGGCAACGGTCGGCATCTTGCTGCGCCAATATGGCATGGCGACCGACGATGATGATGCGGGCGACGAGGACAAAGATCGGGACGGGCTGTTCGACGCTGGCGCATCCGGCGCCGATGCGGAAGCGATGGATGGGCTGGCCACCGCGCTGACCCTGGCGGAGGGACGCTGGGCGACGCCGGGCGGGGAAAACCAGCCGATGCGCCCGGACCTGCCGGCTGAGCATTTCGCCGAACTGGTCTGGATCGCGGCCGCATGCGTCGCGCTTGCGGCCGGCAGGGGGGACGCCGCGAACGAAACGATGGTCATCGATCTTGTGGGTCGGGCTGGCTCGGCCCTGCTCGCCGCACATGACGAGGCCGCCGGTCCGATTGCGCTGGCCGATCGGCTGGTGCGCGCCATGGGTGCCGGGGCGGATGATCCGGGCCTTCCGGGCACCGCGCTGCGGCAGCGGCGTTTCCTGCTGTTCGCCGCGTTGGCCGCGCGGAAAGCGCGCATCGACACGCTGCGCGTCATCGATGTCCTGCTTCTATCGCCGATTCGCGATGTGGCGTCATTTTGCCGTCCGCTGGGCGTTGCCGATGCCGATTATCGCCATTTGCTGCTGGCGCTTCAGCCGGTGCGGCCGCCCCTCACCGACGCGGCAATGGTGGCGGCGGCGGATTACTATCAGGCGCTCAATCCGGAGCGGGCGGAAGCGCAGGCCGCGATGCTGCGCGCGCCGGCGGGCTTGCGCGCCAAGCTGGATCATCTGCGCGGGGTGATGCCGGAATGAACATGCCGTCCCATCCCGCTATCCAGCGCGCGACGGTGTCGGCTGACGGCCGGCTGCTGAGCGCGGACGCCATGCTGCTGGACCTTCAGCATCAGGCGGGTGCGGATATCGGCGCGGCTTTGGCCGTGCCGCAACTCGCAGCGATCGCCCGCGTCGCGGGGCGGCTGGGCATCGCGGTGTCCCGCCCGGTGATCGCGGCGGCGGCGCGGGGCGACATCGACATGTGGGTGCGTGCCCGGCCGGAGGGAGATGTGATCCAGTTGGCGGTGATCGACTGGCATGAACGACCGGCCCCTGACGGCACGATCGATGCCGCGTCTCGCGAGGCGGACCTGGTCGCCGTCGCGGACGGCTGGCCATGGCAGATCGACACGCAGATGCGGTTCCAGCCGGCCTCAGGCGGGGAGGGGAGGCAGGTCGCCATGCCGGACGCGCCGCCCACGCCCGGCAGCCCCTTTTCAAGCTATTTCCTCATCGAACCCGATGCCGACGGCGACATGGCGATCCTGCGGGGCTTTGCCCAGCGCCGCGCATTTCGCGACCAGCGCGCCAGCCTGATCGCGGCGCCCGGCGACACGGTCATCCTTTCGGGATTTCCGCTGTTTGACCTGGCTGGTCATCTTGTCGGCTATCGCGGCAGGGCGGTTGCGGCCGAGCCTGAGGCGGCCGGTCCTCCATACGAAGATGCGGGACAGGTCGCGGCGCTCTATCCCATGGAATTCGGCAGGCGGCTTGACCGATCGTTGCGCCAGCCGCTGGGGCGGATCATCGCCAATGCCGATTCGATCTATGCCCAGCTTGAAGGGCCGTTGCGCCCGGATTATGCTGGCTATGCGAACGACATCGCGGCGGCGGGCCGGCATCTCATGGCGCTGATCGACGATCTGGCAGACCTGCAGGCGGTCGACCGGCCGGATTTTACCGTTGTGGCGGAGGATGTGGACCTTGCCGATCTGGCGCGCCGCGCCGCCGGGCTCCTGTCGGTCAAGGCGCTCGACCGGCACATCCGGCTATGTCCGCCGCCGGCCGATGCGATCGTTCCCGCCACGGGTGAATTTCGGCGCGTCTTGCAGATACTGGTCAACCTGACGGGCAATGCCATCCGCTATTCGCCGGAGGGAAGCGATGTGCGGCTGACGGCCGAACAAGCCGGGTCGATGGCCCGCGTCGTCGTCAGCGATCAGGGGCCCGGCATCCCGGCCGCCAGCCGCGAGCGGGTGTTCGAGAAGTTTGAACGGCTGGGCCGCGACGATCCGGGCGGCAGCGGTCTGGGCCTGTACATATCCCGACGGCTGGCGCGGGCGATGGGCGGCGATATAGAGATCGAGGATAGCGACGATCAGGGCGCCCGGTTCATCCTGACCCTGCCGGCCTTCGTTCAGGGCGATCGTTAGGCGGTCCGGCCCGTTCCGGTGCCGGGAAGCGCGGTCAAACAGGAAAAAGGCCCCGGCGTGGACGCGATAAAGGCGGCCGCGCGCCCGCTATTGCGGCCCATCGTTCCCGCACGGAACAAGTAAACGGCGCCCGGAGGGGCGCCGTTTCCAGTCCGGCGATTACAGGGCTGGCGATCCAGAGGCAGAAGATCGATGGACCCTCCGCCTCCGGTTCGCGCCATCAACGGGCGCTGAGCGGCAGATAATCCCGCTGGGCCGGGCCGGTGTAAAGCTGGCGCGGACGGCCGATCTTCTGAGCGGGGTCGGAAATCATCTCGTTCCATTGCGCGACCCAGCCCACGGTGCGGGCGAGCGCGAAGAGTACGGTGAACATTTCGGTCGGGAAACCGATGGCCGAAAGGATGACGCCGGAATAGAAGTCGACGTTGGGGAACAGTTTCTTTTCGATGAAATAGGGGTCGCTCAGCGCGATCCGCTCCAGTTCGCGCGCAACGTCGAATACGGGGTCGGTGACGCCCATCGTCTTCAGAACATCTTCCGCCGTCTGCTGCATCACGGTCGCGCGCGGATCGTAATTTTTATAGACGCGGTGGCCAAAGCCCATCAGGCGGAACGGATCGTCCTTGTTCTTGGCGCGGGCGATATATTCGGGAATACGATCGACGGTGCCGATTTCCCGCAGCATGTTCAGCGCCGCCTCGTTCGCCCCGCCATGCGCCGGACCCCAGAGGCAGGCGATGCCGGCCGCGATGCAGGCAAAGGGATTGGCGCCCGACGAGCCTGCTAGGCGGACGGTAGAGGTCGATGCGTTCTGCTCATGGTCGGCATGGAGGATGAAGATCTTGTCCATCGCCGCTTCGATCACCGGATTGACGACATATTCCTCCGCCGGCACGCCGAACGTCATCCGCAGGAAATTGCCGGTGTAGCTGAGGTCGTTGCGCGGATAGAGGAAAGGCTGTCCGAGCGAATATTTATACGCCATCGCCGCGATCGTCGGCATCTTCGCGATCAGCCGGTGGCTGGCGATCTTGCGCTGTTCGGGGTCATTGATGTCGGTCGAGTCATGATAGAAGGATGACAGGGCGCCCACCACGCCGCACAGGATCGCCATGGGATGCGCATCGCGGCGGAACCCGCGGTAGAAGGAGGTCAGCTGTTCGTTGACCATCGTGTGCCGGCTGATGGTGTAGCTGAATTCGTCCAGTTCCTGTTTGGACGGAAGTTCGCCGTTCAGCAGCAGATAGCTGACTTCCATGAAGCTCGATTGCTCGGCAAGCTGACCGATCGGATAGCCGCGGTGCAGCAGCACGCCTTCGTCGCCATCGATATAGGTCAGGCCCGATTCGCAGCTCGCCGTGGAAGTGAAACCGGGATCATAGGTGAACATGCCGGTGTCGGCGTAGAGCTTACGAACGTCGATGACCTGGGGACCGACCGTACCGTCCATGATTTTATAATCATGACCTTTGTCCCCGATGGTCAGTGTGGCGTTGCTATCCGACATCTTGTTCTCCTCAATACTTCAGCTGGCCGATACGTGCCCCACGTCGGTCAGCCGCTCCAAGCTCTTTTCCCTTCCCAGCAGGAAAAGAACGTCAAAAATACCCGGCGAGACCGTGCGTCCCGTCAGCGCTGCTCGCAGGGGTTGCGCGATCTTGCCCAGCCCCAGCCCGGCCTCCTCTGCCACGCGGCGTATGCCCTCTTCGATCGCCTCCACCGTCCAGGACGGAACGGCACGGAGAGCGTCGGCTGTCTTCGCCAGCAGCGCGCGCGCGGCATCGTCTAGCAGAGCCGATGCCTTTTCGTCAAAATCCAAGGGGCAATTTTTGAACAAGAAGCTCGCCCCCTCGGCAATTTCGTTAAGCGTGCGCGCGCGCGGTTTGAGCGAAGGCATGGCCTGCGTCAACAAACGGACATCGTCGTCCGACAGCGGTGCCGCCGTCGGCCCGGTCAGGCGGGGTGCAACCAGCGCGGCGAGCCGGGCGTCGTCCGCCTCGCGCAGATAATGCGCGTTCAGGCTTTCCAGCTTTTTCAGGTCGAAGCGGGAGGGCGACCGGCCCACACCGTCGATGTCGAACAATTCTATCGCCCGGCCGATGGCGATGATCTCCTCATCCCCATGTCCCCAGCCAAGGCGCAGCAGGTAATTGAGCACCGCTTCGGGCAGCATGCCCAGATCGTCGCGATAGGCGTCGACACCCAGCGCGCCGTGGCGCTTCGATAATTTGGCACCGTCCGACCCGTGGATCAGCGGGATGTGGGCATAGACCGGATCGTCCCACCCGTCCTCCATCTGCGCCATCGCCCGTATGATGCCCAGCTGGCGAAACGCGTTGTTCAGATGGTCATCGCCGCGAATGACGTGGGTGATGCCCATGTCCCGGTCGTCCACCACCACCGCCAGCATATAGGTGGGCGTGCCGTCCGACCGCAGCAGGATCATGTCGTCCAGTTCCGCATTCTGCACGACGACGCGGCCCTGCACGGCGTCGTCGATCACGGTTTCGCCTTCGCGCGGGGCCTTCAGGCGGATGACGAAGGGCGCATCTGCCGGGGCCTCCGATGCGTCGCGGTCCCGCCAGCGTCCGTCATAGCGCAGCGGCTGCTTCGCCGCCCGCTGCTGTTCGCGCAGTTCGGCCAGTTCCTCTGGCGTGGCGTAGCAGCGATAGGCATGCCCGCCGGCCAGTAGCTGGTTGGCGACCTGCGCATGACGGTCGGACCGGGCGGCCTGGAAAACCGCTGGCTCGTCGCCGGCCAGGCCCAACCATTCCAGCCCGTCGAAGATCGCCGCAACGGCTTCCTGTGTCGAACGGGCGCGGTCGGTATCCTCGATCCGCAACAGGAATGTGCCGCCATGATGACGCGCGAACAGCCAGTTGAACAGCGCGGTGCGCGCGCCGCCAATATGCAGGAAACCCGTGGGAGACGGCGCGAAACGGGTCACGACCGGCTTGTTCAATCCCGTTGCACTCACCGCGATATTCCCCGACATTCCGTTCCGACATCCATGGACGCGACGCCCCCTAGCATGGCTTTTGAGCTACGACAAACGTCCGGTGACGGGAACGGGCGCGCGCCGTTCCGCGCGCTGTTCACCCGCGCGGAAACATGGCTGGAGGAGCAGCGCGAGCAGGTCGGCCTCTGGATTCCCGTGGCGTTGGGCATGGGCATCGCCGGCTGGTTTACCCTGCCTTCGCGGGAGGACTGGCTGACCTTCTGCTGCGTGGCGCTGGCGGTGGCCTGTGCGGGCCTCATGCTGCCGGCCGGGTCACGATTGCGGCGCGTCGTCGTGCTGGGCGGCATATTGGCCTGTGCCGGCTGTCTGCTGATATGGGGCAAGGCGACCCTGTGGGGCCAGCCGCCTTTGTCACGCGCCGTGTTCGCCACGGTGAAAGGGCAGGTGGTGGGGGTGAGGCCGGTCCCCGCGCAAAAGCTGTCGCGCATCATGGTGCGGCCGATCGACGCGCCGCACCTGCCCGGCACCATCCGTGTGAACATCGCCGACGCCGATCGGCCAGACGGGCTGGGCGACGGCGCGATCATCGCCTTTCGGGTGCGATTGATGCCCCCGGCGGCGCCGTCCGTGCCGGGCGGATATGATTTTGCCCGACGCGCCTATTTCCTGGGCATCGGTGCCACCGGCCGTGCGCTGAAACCGATTACCGTGGTGCGGCCGGCCACGCAGGCGCCGTCGATGCGCGCCCGGCTGTTCGACCATATCGGCACG
>JBFWMJ010000142.1:0-6488 GCA_050251675.1 Sphingobium sp. | reverse complement strand
GTGGATTTCTGCCTCCAGCCCCGCGATCGATTGCGAGAAGCTGCCCGACAGGCGGGACAGCGCGTCGCGGTCGACCTTGATGCCGTGGCGCTCCATGCCCGCGACCACGGGGATCAGCGGCCGGTCCACAAGCTGATAGATGCGCGTCGCACCCTCGGCCGGCAGGCGGGGGGACAGGGCATGCCACAGGCGCCATGTCACCTCCGCATCCTCGGCGGCATAGGCAGTCGCCTTGTCGAGCGGGACCTGCGCGAAGCTGATCGCCTTCTTGCCGGTGCCGGCGACGTCCTTGAAACTGATACATGTGTGATTGAGGTGGACGCTCGCCGCTTCGTCCATGCCGTGGCCGGACAGGGATTTGCCCGCGTCCAGGTCGAACGACATGACCATCGTGTCCTCGATCGGCGTCACTTCAACCCCCACGCGCGCCAGCACGTTGAGGTCATATTTGAGGTTATGGCCGACCTTGAGCACCGCATCGTCGGCCAGCAGCGGCCGCAGCAGGCCGAGCGCGGTGTCGGGCGCAAGCTGCGGCGGTACTTCGCCGAACATGTCGTCGGTCGAACGATGGGCAAGGGGGATGTAGCATGCGCGTCCCGGCCCGGTGGACAGGCTGATGCCGACCAGTCCCGATTCCATGCTGTCCAGCCGGTCTGTCTCCGTATCGACCGCGACGACGCCCGCATGACGGGCCTCGGCGATCCATGCTTCGAGCTGCGTCGTGGTCGTCACCATTTCGTACAGCGCGCAATCGATCGGCGGCAGTGTTTCCCGCGCGGGCGGGGCGGGCGGGGCGTTTTCCGTCACGGCGGCGGCGGTCGCCGCGACCGCGATAGCCGCCGCCGGCGCGCCCAGCCGGGTCAGCAGCGATTTGAACCCATGATGTTCCAGAAACGCCTGCAACGGTTCCGTGGGAATGCCCTTGAGCGCCAGATCGTCCAGTGGTTCGGGCAGGTCCATCCTGTCGTGCAGCGTCACCAGCCGGCGGGAAAGCCGCGCCATGTCGTCATGTTCCAGCAGTCGTTCCTGCATCCGGGATTTCTTCATGGTCGGCGCCGCGGCCAATACGCCGTCCAGATCGCCATATTCGGTGATCAGCTTCGCCGCGGTCTTGGGGCCTATGCCCGGCACGCCCGGCACATTGTCGACACTGTCCCCCATGAGGGCGAGGACATCGCCCAGCCGTTCGGGGCCGACGCCGAACTTGGTCCTGACATAGTCCGCCCCGCGCCGTTCATTTTTCATCGTGTCGTACATGTCGACGCCGGGCTGGATCAACTGCATCAAGTCTTTGTCGGAACTGACGATGGTGACGTGCCAGCCGCGCGCGACGGCGGCTTTGGTATAGCTGGCGATGATGTCGTCGGCCTCATACCCCGCTTCCTCGATACAGGGCAGCGAGAAGGCGCGGGTTGCGTCGCGGATCATTGGAAATTGCGGGACCAGATCTTCGGGCGCGGGCGGGCGATTCGCTTTGTACTGGTCGTACATGTCGTTGCGGAACGTGTGGCTGCCCTTGTCCAGCACGACGGCCAGATGGGTCGGGCCCGTCGCCGCGCCCAGTTCCTCGGCCAGTTTCCACAGCATCGTCGTATAGCCATAGACCGCGCCGACCGGCTGGCCATGCCGGTTGGTCAGCGGCGGCAGCTGATGATAGGCGCGGAAGATATAGCCGCTGCCGTCGACCAGGTAGAGATGGTTGGATTGCTGATTCTGGGACATGGGCACCGCGATAGCGGGTTCGGGGGATGCCGGTCCAGTGGGGCGGGACGGCGGCGGTTCGCGGGACGCCGTGAAGACTCGGCCGATGGAGGCAAATGCCGCGTTCTTTCCGGGATGTTCCCTGATCTAAAGGGACGGATCGCAGCTTATCGAGTGCGCGGACGGGGCGGAAGAAGGCACCTTGCCGTTTCACATCGGGGTGAACGACGACCTATCCTCTTCAAGGGCGGATCATACGGGGCAGGGGACATAAAGGGGAGGGCAGAGGTGCCGCTGCGACGCCTGCCCGGCATTCTGGCCGAAGCGGCGGGCTGCGGTCTTCGGACTGCTCGGACCCGATATGGATGGGGGCGGTGCCCACTGACCTCATCGACTTGTCTGTTTAACGATCCCGGCTTGTCATCATAGAAGCCTCTTATGATTTCCAGACCAGGGCGCTGGCCGATGTCGGCGCCAGCGTATCGGTGCAGCCTGACTATGCGATTGCTTGGCGGATGCCCGCCAACCTCATCCCGCGGTGGCGCCGGTGAGAAGGGGCGCAGCGTCGGCACCCGTCCGCCCTGTCGTCCTGGATGACGATGTTGCAAGGCGGGAAATATATCTGCCCGCCCGTACCGATGGCTGGCCGGAACGCCTGAAGCGCGCGTCCCTGCGCCGTGGTCGCCGTGGCGATGGATATATTCGCCGCTGTCGGCCGTTGGGCAGACACGCTATGTTCATTTCCATGTCCTTACCCGCCCCCGCATGACCCTGGACCGACGCGATCTCCTGATCGGCGCCGCCGCCGGCACGCTGGCATTTGGCTTTCCCCGTGCTGTTGCCGCCATGGCGGCGGGCGATGTGGCGCGGGTGGACGATCTGATCGGCCGCATGACGCTGGAGGAGAAGGCAGGGCAGATGACCTGCCTTGCCGACAGTTTCCGGCCGTTCAACCCGCCCAATCCGCAGGTTGGCATCCGGGACGAGAAACGGCTGGCGGAGGAGATTCGCAAGGGGCGGGTCGGGTGCCTGTTCAACGGCATCGGCGTAGCAGGCGCCCGGCGCGCCCAGGAAATAGCGGTCAGGGAAAGCCGGCTCGGCATCCCGCTGCTGCTGGCGGGCGATGTGGTCCACGGTCTCAAGACCATTTTCCCCGTGCCGCTGGCCGAAGCGGCCAGTTTCGACCCTGCGCTCGCCGAGCGGACCGCGCGCGCGCAGGCGGAGGAGGCGACGGCCGCCGGCCTGCACCTTACATTTGCGCCGATGGTCGATATCGCGCGCGACCAGCGTTGGGGCCGCGTGGTGGAGGGCGCGGGCGAGGATGTGACGCTCGGCCGGCTGTTCGCCGCTGCCCGCGTGCGCGGCTATCAGGGCCGCAACCTGCGCCGCGACGACAGCCTGCTCGCCTGCCCCAAGCATTTCGCCGCTTACGGCGCGGTGGCGGCCGGTCTGGAATATGGCAGCGTCGACATCAGCGAGGAGACGTTGCGCGAAACGCACCTGCCGCCTTTCGACAGTGCGTTCGCCGCCGGCGCGCTTACGACCATGGCTGCCTTCAGCGAGATCAACGGCGTGCCCGCCACCGCCGACCGCGCCCTGCTGACCGACCTGTTGCGCGGGGACATGCGGTTCCGGGGCTTCGTTTTTTCCGACTATACCGCCGATGAGGAACTGGTCGCCCACGGCTTTGCGCAGGATGACCGCGACGCCGCCCGGCTCGCCGTTCTGGCCGGCATCGACATGTCGATGCAGAGCGGCCTCTTCATGCGCTATATCCCCGAGCTGGTGAAAAGCGGCGCGGTCGGCGAGGCGACGGTGGACGTGGCCGTGCGCCGCATCCTTTATGTGAAGGCGGCGATCGGCCTGCTCGACAATCCTTATCGCTCGCTGGATGAACGGGCGGAAAAGACGCGTATCGCCACGCCCGCGAACAGGGCGCTTGCCCGCGAGGCGGCGGCGCGGTCCTGTGTGTTGTTGCAGAATGCCGGGATATTGCCGATCGATCCGTCGCGACGTCAGACGATCGCCCTGATCGGTCCCTTCGGGCAGGACAGGGCCAATCTTTACGGTGCCTGGGCCTTTTACGGTGATCCCGATCAGGGTGTGGACGTCGCGGCGGGGCTGCGCGCGGCGATGGCCGACCCGGCATTGCTGCATATCGAACAGGGGTGCGGCGTGCGCGACCATGTGGAGGGTGGGCTGGACCGCGCGGTCGCCGCCGCGAAGGCCGCCGACATCGTGTTGCTGGCGGTGGGCGAATCGCAGGACATGTCTGGAGAAGCGCAATCGCGCACCGTCATCGAACTGCCGCCGGCCCAGCAGGAACTGGCCGAAGCGGTCGCCGCCACGGGGACCCCGGCGGTCGTGCTGCTGCGCCACGGACGGGCGCTGGCGCTGCATGGCGCGGTCGCCAATGCGCAGGCGATCCTCGCCACCTGGTTCCTGGGGTCGCAGGCGGGCCACGCGATCGCCGACATCCTGTTCGGCCGGGTGAACCCGTCGGCCAAATTGCCGGTCAGCTTCCCCTGGGAATCGGGACAGCAGCCCTTTTTCTACGACCGCAAATCGACCGGGCGGCCGGTGACGGACGCGCGGCAGACCGAATATAAGGCGCGCTATGCGACTACCGACAACAGCGCCCGCTTTCCATTCGGCCATGGCCTGAGCTACACCCGGTTCGCGATCAGCGACCTGAAACTGTCCGACACGTCGTTGCGTTGGGACCGCGCGATCGCCGTGACCGCGAAGGTCGCCAACATGGGCGATCGCGCCGGCAGCGCGGTGATACAGCTTTATACCCGCGACCGGGTGGCCAGCCGCACCAGGCCGATCCGCGAACTCAAACGGATCGAACATGTCACGCTGGCGCCCGGTGAAAGCAGGACGGTACGCTTCTCCCTGTCTCGCGCCGACCTTATGTTCATCGGCGCCGGCGGGAAAGTCGTGGCCGAACCGGGCGATTTCGACCTGTGGCTGAGCCAGTCGTCGCAGGGGGGGCTTCACGCCTCTTTCACCCTCTATGCCGAAAGTCCGGGCCGGTAGCCGGCGGAGCGGCCGCGTCCCTCGCCTCCTGTCCCAATGCCGATTGGCGTCGCCACGCCCTTGGCATCGCGCGCCAGCATGATAAGGGCGGCGCCATCATGCTCAATCTCAACGCCATCACCGTGCGCCTTGGCGGGCGCGTCATCCTCGACCGTGCGACCGCCGCCTTGCCGCCCCGCAGCCGGGTGGGTCTTATCGGCCGCAACGGTGCGGGCAAATCGACCCTCGTGAAGGTGATGATCGGTCAGATCGACCCGGACGAGGGCAGTTGCGACATGCCGCGCGACACCCGTCTGGGCTATATCGCGCAGGAGGCGCCGTCGGGCACGGCCACGCCGTTCGACACCGTGCTGGCCGCCGATACGGAACGCGCCGCGCTCATGGCGGAAAGCGAGCATAGCGACGACCCGGATCGCCTCGGCCATATCTATGAGCGTCTCACCGCGATAGACGCCTATACCGCACCGGCTCGCGCCGCACGCATTCTGGTGGGGCTGGGTTTCGACGAGGAGATGCAGGGCCGCCCGCTCGACAGCTATTCCGGCGGCTGGAAGATGCGCGTCGCCCTCGCCGCGCTGCTGTTCTCCAATCCCGACCTGCTGCTGCTCGACGAACCTTCCAACCATCTCGATCTGGAAGCGACGCTGTGGCTGGAAAATTTCCTCAAGGCCTATCGCGGCACCGTCGTCGTCATCAGCCATGAACGCGACCTGCTGAACAATGTCGTCGATTACATCCTGCATCTGGAGCAGGGCAAGGTGACGCTTTATCCCGGCGGCTATGATGCGTTTGAGCGGCAGCGCGCCGAACGTCTCGCCCAGCAGGAGGCGGCCCGCGCCAAGCAGCAGGCCGAGCGGGAGAAGTTGCAGGAGTATGTCGCCCGCAATTCCGCCCGCGCGTCAACCGCCAAACAGGCCCAGTCGCGGGCCAAGGCGCTGGCGCGGATGCAGCCGATCGCCGCCGCGATCGAGGACCCCAGCCTGCATTTCGGCTTTCCCAGCCCGCCCGAACTGCGTCCGCCGCTGATCACCATGGACATGGCCGCGGTCGGATATGGCGACACGCCGGTGCTGCGCCGGGTGAACATGCGCATCGACCCTGACGACCGGATCGCGCTGCTGGGCCGCAACGGCAATGGCAAGACGACGCTGGCCCGCCTGATCGCCGCGCAACTGACGCCCATGGAAGGGGAAATGACCACGTCGGCCAAGATGAATGTCGGCTATTTCACCCAGTATCAGGTGGAGGAACTGGACGTCGCCGACACGCCGCTGGAACATATGACGCGGGTGATGAAGGGAGCGACGCCCGGCGCGGTGCGCGCCCAGCTTGGCCGCTTCGGCTTTTCGGGCGAGCGGGCGACGCAGAAGGTCGGTTCAATGTCGGGCGGGGAACGCGCGCGGCTGGCGCTGGCGCTCATCACCCGCGACGCCCCTCATCTGCTGATCCTCGACGAACCGACCAACCATCTCGACGTCGACAGCCGCGAGGCGCTGGTACAGGCGCTCAACGAATATTCGGGCGCGGTGGTCATCGTCAGTCACGACCGCCATATGATCGAACTGGTCGCCGACCGGCTGGTGCTGGTGGACAATGGCACGGCGCAGCCCTTTGACGGCAGTCTGGACGATTATACCGACATTATCCTGCGTAAGACGGATGGTGGCGGGCAGGGCGGCGGTGACGCGCCCAGGGCGGACCGCAAGGCGGACAAGCGCGCCGCCGCGCAATGGCGCGAACGGCAG
>JBFWMJ010000141.1:0-6517 GCA_050251675.1 Sphingobium sp. | reverse complement strand
CGCACGGGACAGGCCGACGATCACCATGTCGCCCGGCAGGATTTCCGGGTCGGGCGCCGTGCCCCGGCGGATCGCGCCAAGGTCGAACCTCGCGGCCTGCCGTTCGCCTTCCACATGCCGGACCACGACCACCTGCCCCAGCCGTGCGACACGGGTCGGCCCCTTCGCCATGGCGACCGCCTGGATCAGACCGATCCGCCCGGCTACGGGAAACAGGCCGGGTTCGCGCACTTCGCCATCCACCGTGATCCGGCGGGCGACCGCCTGCTTGATGAAAACGGTCACCTGCGGCGAAACCAGATAGCGTTCGCCCAACCGCCCGGCGATGACATCAGCGGCCTCCCCGGCCGACAGGCCCGCAACGGGGACCTCACCGATCAACGGTATTCGCACCTGCCCCGCCGCACTTACCTGCGCATCCTCCAACGACAGGCCGGGTTCACGATAAACCTGGATGCGCACTATGTCGTCGGGCGCAATCCGATAGTCACGCGCCAGTGCGGCCGGAGGAGGAATGACGGCATAGGCGTCCTCTCCCTTCGAGGCGTCCCCGACGGTGGCGCAGGCGGACAGGGCGAGACAGGCGGCCACGGCCACCGGAATCCTCATGCGATTTTCGTCCCGCTTCATGCGTACCCATGCTCCGCGACAGCCGGACAGCGGCCCGGAAAAGGCGCTGCATGGCCGGGGGTTAGCGATGCGGACCGATGATGGCAACCGCCCGGCGGTCGCGACGCACGGGCAAAGGGGCGGTCAGAGCGTCGCGCCGCCGGGCGCCGGGACGCGGCGCGGCTGATCGGGCCAGATTCCGCGCGTGTCATAGACCGCCTTGCCGGCACGTTCGTCCACAGGGACGGAAGTGAACATGTCATGATCGACAAGAATGATGAAAACGCCGCATTGTTCCAGAGCCGTATCAAGATCGATCAGTTCAGCGTCGGTGCCATCGAAATCCGTCGGCAGTGTCCGGACATAGGGTTCGACAAGCTTGATGCGGCGCCCATAGCGGCGCGCCAGCCGCGCGGCGACCTTCATCGCCGGGCTTTCGCGGAAATCGTCGATATTCGCCTTGAAGGCAAGGCCGAGGCAGGCGACATCCTCGCCGGCATATTCGTCGATCAGGTCGGACGCCCTGGCGACGACATAGTCCGTTTTGCCATCGTTCACGTCCCGCGCGGCCCGGATGATGCGGGCGTTTTGCGGATCGCCATGGACGATGAACCACGGATCGACCGCGATGCAATGACCGCCCACACCAGGTCCGGGCGACAGGATGTTTACGCGCGGATGGCGGTTGGCGAGGCGAATAACCTCCCACACGTCGATATCCATGCCATCGGCGATCACCGACAATTCATTGGCAAAGGCGATGTTGACGTCGCGGAAACTGTTTTCGACCAGCTTCACCATCTCCGCCGCGCGGGCGGTGGTGGTGATACACGCACCGCGCACGAATTGACGATAGAAGCCCAGCGCCTTGCGCGCGCAGCGGGGCGTGATGCCGCCGATGCAGCGGTCATTGTCGATCAGTTCGACCAGAATGCGGCCGGGCAGCACCCGTTCGGGGCAATAGGCGATGGCGATGTCACCCTGCGCGCCCTGACCGGGCATTTTCAGGTCGGGCCGCATCCCGCCGATGACATCTCGCACCGCTTCGGTCGTGCCGACCGGCGATGTCGATTCGAGGATGACCGTATCGCCGGCCTTGAGCACCGGCGCGACCATCCGCGCCGCGCTCAGCACATGGGAAATGTCCGGCGCGTGATCTTCCGCGACGGGGGTAGGCACGGCGATGATGAAAACGTCGCTTTCCTCGACCGCGAGGCTGGCGCGCAGATTGCCCCGCGAAACCACGCCCTGCACCAGCCCGTCGAGATCGACCTCCTCAATATGAACGCGGCCGGAATTGACGGTTTCGACCACATGGGCGGACACGTCCACCCCCACCACCCGCGCGCCACCGCGCGCGATCAGCGCGGCTGTCGGCAGGCCGATATAGCCAAGGCCGATGACGGAGACTTTCTGCTTGGTGTCGACGGGCATGTACGATCCTGACGCTGGGAAAACCGGGCGCTGTTTTGCCCGGCAATGCTGAATATTTCGGTAACGCGGCCTGTACTAGCGACCTGTGCGGGCGGACTCAGGCGCCCGCGATCACCGCGGCGATCCGTTCGCTCGCCCGGCCGTCGCCAAAGGGATTATGCGCCCGCGCCATGGCGGCATAGGCCGCATCGTCGTCCAGCAACGCCAGCGTTTCCGCGACGATGCGGCCGCGATCCGCCCCGACCAGCCTGGCCGTGCCGGCTTCCACGCCTTCGGGCCGTTCGGTGGTTTCACGCATGACCAGCACCGGCTTGCCCAGCGAAGGCGCCTCTTCCTGCACCCCGCCGCTGTCCGTGAGGACCAGATGGCTCATATCCAGCAAGCGGACGAAATGCGGGTAATCGAGCGGATCGATCATCGCGACATTGTCCAGCCCGCCCAGCACCGCGTCCATGACCGGGCGGACATGCGGGTTGGGATGAACAGGGAAGATGACCGCGACGTCCGGGCGCGCGGCGATGTCCGCGATCGACCGGGCGATCGACTCCATGCCGCCGCCGAAATTCTCCCGCCTGTGGCTGGTCACGGCGATGATGCGTCGGCCCGCGAACCGGGCAGCGAGCGGGTCCAGCCCATTGGCAAGTCCGGGCTCGGCGGTCAGGCGCGCGCGTGTCGCCAGCAGGGCGTCGATCACCGTATTGCCGGTGACGTGGATGCTGGCCGGGTCGCGATTTTCCCTCAGTAATGCGTCGGCGGCGGCCTGGGTCGGCGCGAAATTCATGTCCGCGATGCAGGCGACGACGCGGCGATTGACTTCCTCCGGCCAGGGATGGTGAATGTCGCCGCTGCGCAGTCCCGCCTCCACATGAGCGACGGGAATTTTACGATAATAAGCGGCCAGGCTGGCAACCATGGTCGTCAGCGTATCGCCATGAACGACCACCCGGTCGGGCCGCTCCGCGTCGAACGCCCTGCCCAGTTCCACGATCAAGGTCGCCGTCAGCCCGTCCAGCGTCTGGTTGGGCGTCATGACGTCCAGATCGATGTCCGGCGTGACATCCGCGATTCGCAACACCTGATCCAGCAGGCCGCGATGCTGCGCCGTCACGATCACGCGCGTGTCCACCTGCTCCTGCGCGCGCAGGGCGTGGATAACCGGAAACAATTTGATCGCCTCCGGCCGCGTCCCGAAAACCAGCGCAACCTTCATCTTCCGTGTCCCCTATCCGATGATCTTGCGGCGCTTCTGGCACAAAATGGTAACCGCCCGCTAAAGACCGTTTCGCCCCGTCGGGAAAAATCCACCGGGCACGCAACGAGTTTTTGCAATGCGGCATGCCCGTGCTAAGACGCTGCCGTCTCTCGTCCTTACACGGTTGGAAGGATTCCATGAAAATTACGATGATTGGCACGGGCTATGTCGGTCTGGTGTCTGGTGCCTGTTTTGCCGATTTCGGACATGACGTGGTATGTGTGGACAAAGATGAAGGAAAGATCGCCGCGATCCGGGCGGGTCGGATGCCGATATTTGAGCCCGGCCTGGACCATCTGGTCGAAACGAACGCCACCGCCGGCCGGCTGACCTTCACCACCGACCTGGCCGAAGGGGTGAAGGGCGCTGACGCGATCTTCATCGCCGTTGGCACCCCGTCGCGCCGTGGCGACGGCCATGCCGACCTGTCCTATGTCTATGCCGCCGCCAGGGAAATCGTTGCGGCGCTGGACGGCCCGGCCGTCATCGTCACCAAATCGACCGTGCCGGTCGGCACCGGCGACGAGGTTGAGCGGATCGCCCGCGACCTGCGCCCCGACCTTGACATCGCGGTCGTATCCAACCCAGAATTCCTGCGTGAAGGCGCGGCGATCGGCGATTTCAAGCGCCCCGACCGCGTCGTCGTGGGCACGACCGGCGATGAACGGGCGATCGGCGTCATGGCCCAGATCTACCGTCCGCTGAACCTTAATCAGGCGCCGGTCATGTTTACCGGCCGCCGCACGGCTGAACTCATCAAATATGCGGCCAACGCGTTCCTGGCGACCAAGATCACCTTCATCAACGAGATAGCGGACCTGTGCGAAGCGGTCGGCGCGGAGGTGCAGGACGTGTCGCGCGGCATCGGCCTCGACAACCGCATCGGTTCCAAATTCCTGCATGCCGGGCCGGGCTATGGCGGGTCCTGTTTTCCCAAGGACACGCTGGCGCTCGTCAAGACCGGCCAGGATTATGACGCCCCGATTCGGATCGTCGAAACCGTGGTGCAGGTCAACGACCTGCGCAAGCGGGCCATGGGCCGCAAGATCGTGAAGGCGCTGGGCAGCGACGCCCGCGGCAAGAAGGTCGCGCTGCTGGGCCTGACGTTCAAGCCAAATACGGACGACATGCGCGATGCGCCCAGCCTGGCGATCGTCCAGGCGCTGGAGGATGCGGGCGCCGCCATCACCGCCTATGATCCCGAAGGCATGGCCATCGCAGCGCCGCTGATGCCCGGCGTGACCATGGCCAGCGACGCCTATGAGGCCGCGTCCGGCGCCGATGTGCTGGTGCTGGTGACGGAATGGGACGCGTTCCGCGCGCTCGATCTCGAACGGCTTGCCAAATCGATGACGTCGCCGGTGCTGGTCGACCTGCGCAATATCTATCCGTCCGCCGAAGCGGAGGCGGCCGGATTTGCCCTGACGCGGATCGGTGGACTGGGCAGCACCAATTGATGCGGCCCCGGCGCGGGGGCGGGATGTATCCTATGCCCGCCCCGCGCCACTGGCTGACCGCGGCGCTTGCGCTCGCGGTCCTGATGGTCGGGATGCCGGTATTCGCCGGCCTGATCTGATCGCGGCTTCAGGCCTTGATCTTCCAGCCGCGCCGCAACAACGCGTAGCATATACCGCCAAGCAGCAGGTTCAGCACCAGCAGGACGCTGCTGCCGACGATGATGTCGGTGTCGGCCGCCGACACGAAACCATAGCGAAAGCCCGAGATGATATAAAAGAAGGGATTGGCGTGGCTGATCCCCTGGAAGAAGGGGGGCAACCGGTCGATAGAATAGAAAGTGCCTGACAGCAGCGCCAACGGACTGATCACGAAATTCGTGACCGCCGCGCCATGGTCGAACTTCTCCGCCCAGATCGATGTCAGCACGCCCAGGAAGGCGATGAAGCTGATCCCCAGAAACCCGAACCACAGCACCGCCCAGAAGTGGGCGGGCGTCACATGCACCCCCGGCCACAGCGCCATCGCCAGCCACAGGGCAAAACCCACCAGCAGCGCGCGCGTCATCGAAGAGGCGACCAGCGCGAACAGCAGTTCGCCAACCGAAATCGGCGGCATCAGATAATCGACCAGCGTACCTTGCACCTTGCCGACCATCAGGGAAAAGCTGGCATTGGCGAAGCAGGCGTTGATCATGCCCATGATGATGAGGCCGGGCGCGACGAAATCGGCGAAGGGCACGGCTTCCCCGCGCAGCGCCACGGTCCGCCCGCCGCCGCCCAGCGCGACGATGAAGATCACCAGAAACAGCAATGTCGTGATCGCCGGCGCCCAGACGGTCTGCAACTGCACTTTCAGGAACCGGCGCACTTCCTTGCGATACAGTGCCCAGGTCCCCGCCCAGTTGACGTTGCGGATTACCGGAACGCCCGGTTCGGGAAAAGGCGAGCCGATGCCGGCATCCGTTTCAATTTTGGACTGGTCGTTCATGCTGGGATCGACTATCGGCTGCTCATCTGTCCGGCAAGGGGCGTCATGCGCGGATTTGCACCTGCCGCCTGCATTCCCCATATAGGGCGCGATTTCGGAATTCGAGTAGGAGTAAGCCATTGTCCTGGACCGACGAGCGTATCGATCAGCTCAAGACGATGTGGGAAAAGGGCATGACCGCCAGCCAGATCGCGGAAGAGCTGGGCGGCGTCAGCCGCAATGCCGTGATCGGCAAGGCGCATCGCCTTGGCCTGCAATCGCGCCCGTCCCCGGTGAAAACCAACGACGCATCCAGGAAAGCGGCCTCCGTCCGCAAGCCGGCGGTAGAGGCCGACCCGCCGCCGCCCGCACCGCCCGCCGTGGAAACGGCCGCTCCGGTTCGCGCGACCCCGGCGCCCGCGCCGCGCGTCGCTCCGGCGCCCGCCGCCCCCGCATCCATGGCCGCCGCGCCGGTTGACGCGCCCGTTCCGACGCCCACGCCCCGCATCGTGTCGGTCGGCCCGGGCGGTTTCCTGCGGCAGGGCCCCGGCGATCAGCAGGCGCCGATTCCGCCGGCGCCGCCCCGCCGTCTGGTGCCGGCCAAGCCCAGCGCGGAAATCGCCGGCAAGACCTCTCTGCTCGACCTGACCGAACGCATCTGCAAATGGCCGATGGGCCATCCGGGCGAACCGGATTTCCATTTCTGCGGCGAAGCGGTGAACCCCGTCTTCCCCTATTGCGATGAACATTGCGGCCGCGCCTATCAGGCGCAATTGCCGCGCGGCTCCCGCCGTCCGC
>JBFWMJ010000140.1:0-6581 GCA_050251675.1 Sphingobium sp. | reverse complement strand
ATCGAAGATCGTCAGATATGGATTTCGTCATGCCACGCCGACCTCCGCTCGGCCGACACAATGAATCAGACTTCTAACTGAAAGGGAATCCCCAAATGACTCTGTCAGATCGGATTATGCTCTAGCGCTTGCGCTTCACACCCGGCGATTATCTGGACGTCCCAAGGCAAGCGTCAATCCTGACCGCGAACGGCATGGGCGTTCCGTTTTTCACCACCCGAGGAGCATGAAGCGGGCAGTGTCCTGCTTCGAGGCCGTTCATTCCGCGATTGCGAGTAGATTTGCCAGGACGTATCGACAGTCAGCTCTGACGGCCTGAATGGCGGCTTTTCGCGATTTCGGTGCTGATCAGCCGTAGGCAGGCTGCGCGCCGGGTCTCGCCCCCCAATTTTCGTCAGGCTAGCTTCTGCATTTCGATCCACCCCGGGCTCGGCGGAACACGAGCGGCCCTTCCGCGCCTGTGCCGCACGGCAATGCTCCGAACAGCTACGCCTTCCGCCCGGCGACCGGGATCACTTAACCCGCTTGATCCAGGTCTGCCCGCCCTCGCGCACTTCCGTGATGAAATTAGGAATCACTGCCACCAGGTCGGAAAGGCGCTTGAAGCCGTAATTGCGCACGTCGAAACTTGACCGATTGCCTACACGCTGCCCCACCGGACCGAGCGCCACGAAGCCGCGTTCGTCGCGCTTCGCCCCGTCATAGGCGTCGATCAGCAGGCGCACGACCTCCGCATCGACTGCCCCGGTCATGGCCGCGGGCACCTCCGCATCGGCCGGTTGCTGGGCGGTTGGCACGGTGGGGGGGGCTTTTGCCGGCGGCTTGGGCCGAACGTCCGGCACATTGGCCGGCTTCAGCGCCGCGACGTCAATGAAGCGGGTGCACGCCCGTCGGAATCCTTCGGGCGTAGTGGCCGAGCCAAAACCATAGACGGGAATCCCCTGCTGCCGGATACGCGTCACCAGCGGGGTGAAGTCGCTGTCGCTCGACATCAGCCCGAAGCCCTCGACACGACCGCTCGCCATCAGGTCCATGGCGTCGATTGTCATCTTCATGTCGGTGGCATTCTTGCCCTTGGTCAGATCGAACTGCTGCTGGGGTTCGATCGCCTGGGCTACGGACAATGCCGCCCAGGTCTTGAGCGTCGTCTTGCTCCAGTTGCCATAAGCGCGACGGATATTCACGGTGCCCAGTTCGGCGAGGACGGTCATCACCGAATCGAAATGGGCCGCCGATGCGTTATCGGCATCGATCAATAGAGCGACATTGCCGCTCGCCCTGTCGTTACTGCTCATGATTGCGCGCCGGGCGCGGCGATTTCGCCATCGTCTGTCGCGGTGCGGTTAAACTGGCCGCTCTCTTCGTCCAGCACATGCAGATGTCCATCGGAAATCGCGAAGAAGGCGCCGATCAGTTTCAGCCGCCCCTTATTCTCCTTCGCCTTGACGCAGGGGAAGGTGCGCAGGTTCGCCAGACTGACCTTCACGCCTTCCTGCTCCATCGCCCGGTGGGCGTCATGGCCGCGATCGTCACCGAAACGGGCGACCACCCGGTCGCGCGCATCGTCCAGCAAGTCGATCCAGTTGGCGATGAACCCGCCTTCGCCCGGCGGCGCGTCCTTCAGTTCCTGGCTGAGCGCCGCCTTGCAGCCGCCGCATTTGCCATGGCCCATCACCACGATTTCGTTGACCTTGAGCACCTGCACGGCAAATTCCAGCGCGGCCGAAACGCCATGATGGCCCGGCGTGGTTTCGAACGGCGGCACGAGCGCGGCGACGTTACGCACGACGAAAATCTGACCCGGGCCGATGTCGAATATCTGCGCCGGGTCCACCCGGCTGTCGGAGCAGGCGATCACCATCACCCTGGGGCTTTGCCCTTCGCTCAATTCGCTCCATCGGTCGCGCTGCTGCGCCCATCCTGCTTTTCTGAAACGGCGATAGCCAGCGAGCATGTCGGAAAATTGAGTCATCAGCGCGCTGTGTGCCGAACAATGTGGGGGCTGGCAAGAGTGCGCTGGCATCGCTATCTGATGCGGATGACCGACAGCCTTTCCATGCCAGCAGCCCCCAATAGCGACCTGCGGCCGGAGCGCGCGCGCAAGCCCGACTGGATTCGGGTGAAGGCGCCCACCAGTCCCGGTTATCACGAGACGCGCCGGCTGATGCGGTCCAAGGGGCTGGCCACGGTCTGCGAAGAGGCGGCCTGTCCCAATATCGGTGAGTGCTGGACGAAAAAGCACGCGACCGTGATGATCCTGGGCGACGTTTGCACGCGGGCCTGCGCCTTTTGCAATGTGAAGACCGGCATGCCGCGCAAGGTGGACCCCAATGAGCCCCAGAACCTGGCCGACGCCGCCGCCGAAATGGGGTTGCAGCATATGGTCATCACTTCGGTGGACCGCGACGACCTGCCCGACGGCGGCGCATCGCAGTTCGTAAAGGTGATCGAGGCGCTGCGCCGTACGACGCCCGGCACGACGATCGAAATATTGACGCCCGATTTCCGCAACAAGCATCAGCGTGCGGTCGAGGCGATTGTCGCGGCGCGGCCGGACGTCTATAATCACAATCTGGAAACCGTGCCCCGGCTCTATCCGACGATCCGTCCGGGCGCGCGCTATTATGCGTCGCTTCGTCTCCTGGAAACGGTGAAGAGGCTGGACCCGTCCATCTTCACCAAGTCCGGCATCATGCTGGGCCTTGGCGAACAGCGGCTGGAGGTTCATCAGGTGATGGACGACATGCGGTCGGCCGATATCGATTTCCTGACCATGGGCCAATATCTGCAACCCACGCCCAAACATGCCAAGGTGATGGAATTCGTGGCACCCGCCGCGTTCAACGCCTATGCCGCCATCGCGCGCGCCAAGGGGTTCCTTCAGGTGGCGTCCAGCCCGCTTACCCGGTCAAGCTATCACGCCGACGCCGATTTCGCCGCCATGCGCGCGGCCCGCAACGCGCAGATGGCGAAGCAGGCCGGGGGCGACAATGCCCAGGCATAACGAGACCCGCCACCTTCCCTACAGTCCGCAGCAGATGTTCGACCTGGTGTCAGATGTGGCGGCCTACCCCGAATTTCTGCCGTGGGTCAGCGCTATCCGCGTGCGATCGGACGGAGAAAACGAGATGGTCGCCGACATGATCGTCGGGTTCAAGGGGATAAAGGAAAGCTTCACGTCGCGCGTGCTCAAGCACCGCCCCGACAGCGTCCGGGTCGATTATATCGACGGGCCGCTCAAACATCTGCATAATATCTGGACGTTCCGCGAAGACGGGCAGGGCGGCGTTCTGGTCGATTTCGAGGTCGAATTCCAGTTCAAGAACCGATTGTTCGAGATGCTGGCCGGGCAGATGTTCGACAAGGCGCTGCGCAAGATGGTCGCCGCGTTCGAGGCCCGTGCCGCGGCGCTTTATGCGTCCTCCGATTCGGGCAACAACAGTTCCAGCGCGCACAGCGCCGCCTGAAGCCGTACGCCGCCGCGTCCTTCATTATCGAAATGACGCATGTCGGCCACGATCTTGTCCGGGCTTGCGCCGCGTTCCGCCCGGGCGAACACGACCGTGCCGACGGGCTTTTGAACCGTGCCGCCCCCTGGTCCCGCGATTCCCGTGATGGCGACAGCGACCTGAGCGTGGCTTTTCGCCATCGCGCCTTGTGCCATGGCCCATGCCGTGGCCACGGATACCGCGCCGAAAGTTTCCAGAACATCCTGGGACACTTTCAGCAATTCGGTCTTCATGTCGTTGGAATAGGTGACGAATCCGGCCTCGAACACATCGGACGACCCGGCAATTTCGGTGATGGCCGCCGAAACCAGTCCGCCGGTGCAGCTTTCCGCCACCGCGATGGTGCGGCCCGCCCGGCGATTGGCGACGACCACGCGTTCGGCCAGTTCGACCAGTTGAGCGGGGAGGATGCTGTCCGGCATGACACCACCCTAGGCAGGCAGGGAAAGGGTTGCAACCGCTTGCGCGGCGATCCCTTCGCCCCGACCGGCGAAGCCCAGTTTTTCGGTGGTCGTCGCCTTCACGCTGACGGCGTCGATGCCGACCGCCAGCAGTTCGGTGAGGCGCGCCCGTATCGGCTGGCGGTGGGGGCCGATTTTGGGCGCTTCGCAGATGAGGGTCAGGTCGACATGATCGATGCGGCCGCCGCGCGCCGTCACGCGGTCGCGGGCATAGGTCAGGAATCGGGAGGAGGGGGCGCCACGCCATTGTGGGTCGGACGGCGGAAAATGGCTGCCGATGTCGCCCTCCGCAAGCGCGCCCAGCAGCGCATCGACGATCGCATGGATCGCGACGTCGGCATCGCTATGCCCGGAAAGCCCCCGATCATGCGGGATCTGCACACCGCCCAGCCACAGCGGCTCGCCCGACACCAGACGATGCACATCATAGCCCATGCCGACCCGCACGATGCGCCGGGCCGCCAACCGTGCCTCGGCCCGGTCGAAATCCTCCGCATAGGTCAATTTTTCCAGCCTTTCATCGCCGCGCACCACCATGACATCGTGCCCGCCGCGCCGCATCATCTGTGCATCGTCGGTTGCTTCGCGTCCCTCGTCCCAGGTGCGATGAACGGCCAGAACCGGCGCCAAGCGGAACGCCTGAGGGGTCTGGACCCGGAACAGCCCGTCGCGATCGACGACGGCGTCGGCAAGGCCGTCCACAGCCCGCACCAATGTGTCGCTCACCGGCAGGACGGGAATGGCCCCCGCATGATCGGCAAGTGCGCCGAGCAGACGGTCGATAACGGCATGGGGGAGGAAAGGCCGGGCGGCGTCATGGATCAGGACATGATCGGCCCCGGCCGGGTCGATGGTCCGGGCAATGCGTTCAAGCCCCGCCCTGACCGACGCCCTGCGGGTGTCACCGCCCGTGACTATATCCGCGACCGGCGCGCCGGTCGCATGCTCCGCGAGCAGCATGCGGGCCGATTCTTCCTGACCCGGCGCCACGACAACATACAGCGCCTTTATAGCCGGATGTGACGCGAGCGCCTGCACCGCATGGGCCAGCACGGGTGTGCCGGCGATTGCCCTGAACTGCTTGGCGATGTCGCCGCCCGCCCGGCTGCCCTGTCCGGCCGCGACGATCAGAGCGATGCTATGATTTGTCCCCGCTGTCATGGCGGTGCGCATAATGCACCCGCTCCGCAACCGCCAGCGGGGATTACTTGCCGGCCTGCGCGTTTCGAGGTAGAGGACTGCCTGTTTTTCAGGCACTGAATATCCGATGCGCACCCTTTCCCCTATTTCCGTCGGTCCGGTCACGATCGACATGCCGGTCGTCCTCGCCCCTATGACGGGGGTCACCGACATGCCGTTCCGCACGCTGGTCCGCCGCTATGGCTCTGGCCTCAACGTGACGGAGATGATCGCGTCGGCCGCGATGATCCGCGAAACGCGGCAATCGCTGCAAAAAGCCGCCTGGCATCCGTTGGAGGAGCCGGTGTCGATGCAGCTTGCCGGCTGCTCGCCCACCGAAATGGCCGAAGCGGCGAAACTCAACGCCGACCGGGGCGCTGCGATCATCGACATCAACATGGGCTGTCCGGTCAAGAAGGTGGTGAACGGCGATGCGGGCAGCGCGCTGATGCGCGATCTGCCGCTCGCCGCCGCGCTGATCGACGCCACGGTGAAGGCGGTTGACGTGCCGGTCACGGTGAAAATGCGCATGGGGTGGGACCATGCCAGCCTGAACGCGCCCGAACTGGCGCGGATCGCACAGGATCTGGGGGCGCGGATGATCACGGTCCATGGCCGGACCCGGTGCCAGATGTACAGGGGCTCGGCCGATTGGGCATTCGTGCGGTCGGTGAAGGATGCGGTGGCGCTGCCGGTCATCGTCAATGGCGACATCTGTTCGATCGAAGATGCGGAAACGGCGCTGGAGCAAAGTGGCGCGGACGGCGTGATGATCGGTCGGGGCGCCTATGGCCGGCCCTGGCTGATCGGGCAGGTCATGCACTGGTTCGCCACCGGGGAACGGCTGCCCGACCCGTCGCTGGAGGAGCAGTATCGCGTGATCGTCAGCCATTATCGCGCGATGATCGACCATTATGACGGGGTGACCGGGGTCAACATGGCCCGCAAGCATATCGGCTGGTATACCAAGGGTTTGGCGGGGTCGGCCGAGTTTCGCAATGCCGTCAACCAGGAGCCTGACGGCGACAGGGTGCTGGACATGCTGGCGCATTTCTATGCGCCCCTGATCGAGGGTGAGGGGATGGCACAGGATGCGCCGGCCGCAACGCGCCGGGCTGCCTGATCGATGATGCGCCCGTCATGTCGTTGATCGGCGCGCCGCCACCCCGGTCGGGACAGGACGGGCCGGCACTGGCCGAGCTGATGACCGCGCTGCCTGTGGCGACGTTGGTGATCCGCCCGGACAACCGCATTGCCGACGCCAATGTCCGTGCCGAAATGCTGCTGAACATGGCGCGCTCGGCGATCGTCGGCAGCGATGGCGCCCGCACGCGTCGCATAGCGGACACCGGCCGCATGGCGGTCGGGCGCGCGCGGTTCGACCTGTGGCACAGCAACCTGCCCATCGCGGCCTATGCTATCCAGGGCCCTG
>JBFWMJ010000139.1:0-6596 GCA_050251675.1 Sphingobium sp. | reverse complement strand
GCGGCAGGTTCGGGTGGATAAGACTGGATTGGCGATGCTCACGACCCCCACGCTATAGACCCCGGTCGCGCCGGTTAAAAGGTCAATGCTACAACGCGATGACAGGCCGCCGGTCCGGGGAGGGCAAGTCTGTGCCTTTCCGGTTTTTCCAGGCATGAGGGGCGTCGCCTGTTTCGGCAGGCGCGGGAATGTTCTAAGCCGCTGTCGCATGGATGATGTTCTTCTGACCCGCATCGCGAACGCGCTGGAACGCATGGCCCCGCCTCCCACGCCATCGGCCGACCTCACCGTAGCGCCGGCTTACAACTGGGACGGCGTCACCGTCGCCGTGGCCGATGCGTTCGCCCCCGTCGATTATGACCTGTTGTCGGGCATCGACACGCAAAAGAGCACGTTGCTGGAAAACAGCCGCCGACATGCCGCCGGCCATGCGGCGCATGACGTGCTGTTGTGGGGCGCGCGCGGCACGGGCAAGTCGGCCACGGTCGCCAGCGTGGTCGATCGGTTGCAGCGGCAGGGGATGGATATCGCTCTGGTACAATGCGCGATCGACGACCTTGCCAGCCTGCCGCGCCTTTTTTCGCTGCTGCGCGGCGTGACCCGGCCCTTCATCCTTTTCCTGGACGACCTCGGCTTTGATGAGGGGGCGGGGGACGCCCGCAGCCTGCGCTCGCTGTTGCAAGGTGGTGCGACGGCGCGGCCCGCCAATGTCCGCCTTTATGTGACGTCGAATCGCCGCCACATCGTTCCGCGTCATTTGTCGGAGCAGGATGATCCCATCAATCCGCGTGACGTGATCGACGACAAGATGGCCCTGTCCGACCGCTTCGGCCTGAGCCTTGGGTTCCACGCGATCGACCAGCAGGCCTATGTCGATATCGTATCGGGCTATGCCGCCGGCCTCGGTCTGTCATTCGATCCGCTCGACGCGATCCAGTGGGCAACCCAGCGTGGGAGCCGATCGGGCCGGGTCGCCTGGCAATATGTGGTCGAACTGGCCGGACGAAACGGCCTTTCGGTCTAGGGGCGGTCGACATTCAGAAGATGGCATGACGAAACTGGTGGCTTTTCGTGGCCCGGAGTGCCGCCTGCTTGCGGCAGGTGAGCAACTGAAGCGCGACAAGCCGCCATGCGAAGGTCGGCAGAGCTGAATGCCGATACATCCGTGGATGAATTGTCGTCCCGTTCTGGCGGCGTGCGAATGACGATGTTGCGCGTTTTCGATGCACCCTGCCTTATAACAGGCTGCGCTCGGGTCATGAAAAACCGCTGCTGTCGGCTCACCATCGCCTGAAGTCGGTCCCTCCCATCGGCGTCTAGACCCGCTCCACCTGCAATATCGTGCCTTCCGCGGCACGGATGCGGACCCGTTCGCCGACGGCGGCGTCCGGGCCATGGGCCGTCCAGACGCTGTCCCCCACCTTCACCCGGCCTTCGCCGCCGGTGATCGTTTCGACCACGGTCACGGTTTCGCCGACCAGACGGGCGGTGCGGTCGTTCAGCATCGGGTCCTGACTGGCGACGGGATTGGCGGCGTACCAGCGGCGTCCGCCCCAGACGGCGGCGATGCACAGGAGCGCGAAGACCAGTATCTGTTCCGGGATGCCCAGCGGCAGGGTGAGCGCCGCAAGGCCGGTCAGCGCCGCCGCGACCGCGATCCAGATCAGGAAGACGCCCGGAATGACGATTTCGCCAATGCCGAGCAGGGCCGCGAAGACCAGCCACCACCAATGGTCTTCAAGCAGGGCGAGCCAGTCGGTCACGGTCTTTCGGTCCCGCAGGCGGTGCGATGCGTGATCATGCGCCTGTCACTCATCCCTGCGGCTGGCCGAAGGGCGTGGGGCGGCGGGGCGGGACGGGCGGTTGGGCCGGTGGTGCGCCGTCGCCCCCCAGCGCGGCCTGCGCCAGCGCGCCAATACCGCCCAATGTGCCGATCAACTGTGTGGCTTCGACCGGGAACAAGATGGTCTTGGCATTGGCGGACGTGGCGAACTGGGATACCGCATCGGTATATTTCTGGGCGATGAAATAGTTGAGCGCCTGAGGATTGCCCGCGGCGATCGCTTCCGACACCATCTGCGTCGCCTTCGCCTCTGCCTCTGCCTCGCGCTCGCGCGCTTCGGCATCGCGGAACGCAGCCTCCCGGCGGCCCTCGGCCTGCAGAATCTGGCTGGCCTTCTCCCCCTCAGCGCGCAGGATTTCCGCGGCCCGCGCGCCTTCGGCGTCCAGAATGTTCGCGCGCTTCTCACGCTCTGCCTTCATCTGGCGGCCCATGGCGTTGACGATATCAGCGGGCGGGCGGATATCCTTGAGTTCGACGCGCGTGATCTTGATGCCCCAGGCGTTGGTCGCATGGTCGACCACCGACAGCAGCCGGGCGTTGATCTCGTCGCGCTTCGACAGGGTTTCATCGAGGTCCATCGACCCCATGACGGTGCGCAGGTTGGTGGTGGCAAGCTGCATGATCGCGACATAGAGTTCCGACACCTCATAGGCCGCCTTGGCCGCGTCGAGCACCTGGAAAAAGACCACGCCGTCGACCGATACCATGGCATTGTCCTTGGTGATGATCTCCTGCCCGGGAATGTCGACGACCTGCTCCATCATGTTGATTTTGCGGCCTACGCCATAGAAGAATGCGGGGTAGAAGTTCAGGCCGGGCTTCGCGACCTCCGTGAATCGACCGAAACGCTCGATCGTATATTGATAGCCCTGACGCACCACCTTGACGCTCACGGCGAGGTAGAACAGCACCAGAAACGTGAGCGTAAGCGCGAATGTGGTGATCATGGCGTTTCTTTCCCTGTGGCGACTTGCCGATTATGGCGCGGAAACGTTAACGGGGGAAGACTTCCATTAAAGGGGCCCTTCCATGCTGCTGCGTCATGCCCGTTCTCTGCTGTTCCTGCCCGCCTCCAACCCGCGCGCCATCGCCAAGGCGCGCACGCTGTCCTGTGATATGGTGATGCTGGACCTGGAAGACGCCGTCTCGGACGAAAAGAAGGAGGAGGCATTGGCCAGCGCGGTCGACGCGCTGGGGCAGGGCTTTGGCGACCGGCTGGCGGCGGTGCGGATAAATGGGGAATCGACCCCGTGGCATGGGCGGGAAATGGTGGCGTTAAAGGGCACGGGCGTCGATTATGTCGTGCTGCCCAAGGTGGAGAGCGCGCGTCAGGTGAAGGATGTGTTCTCCGTCACCCAAAAGCCGGTGATCGCGATGATCGAAAGCGCGCGGGGCGTGCTTGCCGCGCCCTCGATCGCGGCGGCGGAAGGGACGGCGGCGCTGTTCATGGGCACCAACGACTTGCGACAGGATCTGGGCATTCCGCCTCCGGCGGGACGTGCTGGCCTGACGGTCGCGGCGCAATCCGTCGTGCTGGCGGCGCGGGCGGAGGGGATCGCGGTGTTCGACGGCGTGTTCAATCGGTTGGACGACGAACCGGGGCTGGAGGCGGAATGCCGGGACGGGCATGCGCTGGGCTTTGACGGCAAGACGCTGATCCATCCCGCGCAGGTGCCCGTCGCCAATCGCATATTCGGCCCCGACCCGCAGGCGGTGGCCGATGCCCTGCGGCTGATCGCGGCGGCGACCGGCGGCGCCGAACGGTTTGAAGGGCGGATGATCGAAGCGATGCATGTCGAAGAAGCGCGGGCGCTGGTCGCGCGCGCGCAGGGCGTGGACGCCTGACGCCGATCGGTGCCAGGTTCTGGCAGCACGCCCGTTGGGGCGAGGCGCGCGCCTCGCCCCAACGGGCGTGTAAACCGCCATGGCGATTCGCCCAATGCCGAATCGCCATGTCCTGAATGCCTATCCGTCCCGACCCCGCCGGGTCGTCATTGGGCGCTGGACAGCTTCATCAGGATAAGGCCCGCCACGATTATAAGGGCGGCCGCGATCCGGAGCGCGTTGGCCGATTCGCCCAGAACCATGATGCCCACCAGGAACGCGCCGACCGCGCCGATGCCGGTCCATATCGTATAGGCGGTGCCCAACGGCAGGGTGCGCATCGCCCAGGCGAGCAGGGCGAAGCTGATGCCCATGGCGCCAAGGGTGATCAGTGAGGGGCCCAGTCGCGTAAACCCGGCAGATTGTTTCATCGACAGCGCCCAGACGACTTCGAACAGGCCAGCGATGACCAGGGCAATCCACGCCACGGCAGTCTCCTTTTTACAAAGATCTGCCGGGCCGTCCCGGTCTTGATATTCCGTCAGGAGCGGGAACGTGGTCGCCGCTTGGCTGAGATAGGACAGGCGGCCACCGAGATCAAGTCAGCCGGGTCACGCCTGCCGCAAACGGGCGGTCAGCAGATAGTTGATCGCCTTATTGTCCGAAAGGATGAACCCGGTGGCGGGAGAGAAGCCCAGCCCGCGGCTGTCCGTCACTTCCAGCCCGGCATCGTCCAGCAGGGCGGTCAGTTCGTCAGGCGTCAGGAACTTGCTCCAGTCGTGGGTGCCGCGTGGAATGCCGCCGATGCTTTCCCCCACCGTGATCATGGCCAGGCGGGAAAGGGGGGTGCGGTTGGGCGTGGACAGGATGAGCAGCCCGTCGGGCGCCAGCCGCTGCGCAAGCGCCTGTATGAAGGCAGCCGGGTCGGCGACATGTTCGATCACTTCCATGGAGGTGATGATGTCAAACCCGCCCTCCGCCAGATGTTCGACCGGGGTCGCGCGATACTCTATGGCGATCCCCTGCCGCGCCGCATGCGCCCGGGCGACCGCAATATTCTCCGGCGCTGCGTCCAGTCCCGTCATGGCCGCGCCCAGTCGGGCGAGCGGTTCGGTAAGCAGGCCCGCGCCGCATCCTACGTCCAGCCCCCGCTTGCCGGACAGCGGGCGGAACGCGGCAGGGTCGCTGTGCCAATGCGCGTCGATCGCGGCGCGGATATAGCGCAGCCGCGCGGGATTGAGTTTGTGCAGCATGGCGCTGGACCCGTTGGGGTCCCACCAATCCGCCGCCATGGTGGCGAAATGTGCCGCCTCGCGCGGATCGATAGTCGTGGTCGGGTTGCTTGCCATATCCGTCCCTGCTGCTTAAGAGAGCGCCGCTTCAGCCCCTAATAGGGCATTTTCTTTTAAACGATAGGCAGGCTCGGCAGGCAATGGCGCGCATCGTGATGAAATTCGGCGGCACCTCCATGGCGGGGATGGAACGGATTCGGACCGTGGCCGCGCGCGTCAAGCATGTGGTCGAACAAGGCAATGAGGTGGCCGTCGTCGTATCGGCCATGGCGGGGGAGACCGATCGGCTGGTGGGCTTCTGCAAGGAAGCGTCGCCGCTGTACGATCCGGCCGAATATGACGTCGTCGTCGCGGCGGGAGAGCAGGTGACGAGCGGCCTTCTCGCCATGACGCTCAAGGCGATGGGAGTGGACGCGCGCAGCTGGCTGGGCTGGCAATTGCCGATCCGCACCGTTCAGGCGCATAGCAGGGCGCGGGTCAACGATATCGACACGCTCGAACTGCTGGCGTCCATGCGGGCCGGCAAGGTTGCCGTGATCCCGGGCTTTCAGGGCATGATGGCCGACGGGCGCGTGTCGACACTGGGCCGGGGCGGGTCCGATACGTCCGCGGTGGCCGTGGCGGCAGCGGTCAAGGCGGACCGCTGCGATATCTATACCGACGTCGACGGCGTTTACACGACCGATCCGCGTATCGTCGCGCGGGCGCGCAAGCTGAACCTCGTCACCTATGAGGAGATGCTGGAACTGGCATCGGTCGGTGCCAAGGTTTTGCAGACCCGGTCGGTCGGCCTCGCTATGAAGGAAGGCGTGGTCGTGCAGGTGCTGTCCTCCTTCGACGATCCTGCCCAGATCGACCTGCCCGGCACGCTGATCGTCGGGGAGCAGGAACTGGCAGCCAAGCTTAAGGAAAACAACATGGAACGTCAGCTCATCACCGGCATCGCCCATGACCGGAACGAGGCGAAGATCATCGTGACCCGCGTACCCGACAAGCCGGGCGCGGTCGCCAGCATCTTCACCCCGCTGGCCGATGCGGCGATCAACGTCGACATGATCATCCAGAACGACAGCAAGGACAAGGAGGAGACAGACGTCACCTTCACCGTTCCCCATGCGGACCTGGCCCGCAGCGTCGACATATTGGAAGCCCGCAAGGAAGAAATCGGTTTCCGCCGTATCATCACCGATTCGGAAGTCGCGAAGATCAGTGTGGTGGGCGTGGGCATGCGCAGCCATGCCGGGATCGCGGCGACGATGTTCAAGACGCTGGCCGAGCGCGGTATCAACATCAAGGCGATCTCGACCAGCGAAATCAAGGTTTCGGTGCTGATCGACGAGGATGAGACCGAATTGGCGGTGCGTGTGCTGCATACCGCTTACGGACTCGACGCGCCGGTGGCCTGACCTTTTCTTCTCCCACAGGGGTGGGGGCGCGCCCGCATGCCGTGTCAGGGAGATAGCCTCCTCCCCCGACGGGGAGAAGCTTTTGTTTCTTAAGGCATAACGACATGACCAACGCCAGACTCGCTTCCCTGATGGCCCGTGGCACCGCAGTTCTGGGCTGCCGAACCGCGATCCTGTGCGGGGCGATGAGCTGGGTGTCGGAACGCCATCTGGTGTCGGCCATCTCCAATG
>JBFWMJ010000138.1:0-6832 GCA_050251675.1 Sphingobium sp. | reverse complement strand
GGCTGAAAATCTGGCGTCGGGTCATCAGTCCCTCCCGTTAGATAGGCCGGACTGGTCTTAAGGGCTTGCGCAATCTCCAGCAGCTTCCCGGTTTGCCGCGTCTCACCACTGATCAGCCGGCCAATAGATGGCTGCGAAACACCCACTTGTCGCGCAATTGCTGACTGGCTGGTTTTTCGCTCGCGGATCAGACTTTCCAGCCGGGCGCCAAGGATTTCAGCCATGGGGCCAACGTATACGCAGACGTATAACCGCGCACGCTACATTTTCGTTGACCATGCTATACATACTCGTATAGTTGGCCTCATGAGCACACGAATGACGCCTTACGAAGCCTTGATCGCCTGCCGCGATGCAGCGGGTAGCGACAGCCAGATGGCGCGGGATTTGGGCGTTACCCAACCCCGCGTCTGGCGCTGGATAAATAGGCTGAAGGAAATGCCGGCGGAATTCGTGCTGAAGGCAGAGGAGGTTTACTCTGTCTCTCGTCATTGGCTGCGTCCCGATATCTACCCGGTTGATCTGCCGTCGGCGCCCTCTCGCTGGTCCGGCGTCGATCGTCGCGCCGATGCCCGGGCAAACGGCATAGACCGGCGGGTCAATGGCGTCTCCTTCGATAGCGCGGCAGGAATGAAGGGAGCGGTCCTGTGATTTCGCCCACTAGAATCCCGCCTTGCGGCGAATGTGAAGAGTATGGTTCTTGCGACGCGCACCCCCTGTGCCCAACCTGCGACGGTAATGGCGTCATCTTAGACCTTGATGCTGTTCACCAAATTTGCCCGCGCTGTGGAGGCACAACACAGATTGTTGTCGGGGGAGCGGCCCTGTGACCAAGCGCCGCGAACCCCTGACCTATCAAGCGACCCTGACGCGCGTGGCCGACCGCATCGGCTGGGACCGCGCCGGCGCCATATGCGGCGTGTCGGCCCGCGCCGTGCGCTACTGGTCCGATCCCGATTGCGAGACTGAAATCCGCATGATTGACGCCGAACGGCTCGACCGCGCCTATCTGGAACATGGCGGCGATCACGCGCCCTTCCACCGCCTGCATGCTCTGCGCATCGATATCGCCGGGCACGAAGCCGCCGAACGTGACCTGGCCGTCCTCGCGGGCCGGGCAGCAAAGGAAACGGGCGAGGCCATAGCGGCGCTGATCGACGCCAGCGCATGCACGCTGCCCGGCACGCTGCGCCGCACCCGCCATGAAATCGAGGAAGCGATCGAGAGCCTGACCAACGGGCTTGCCGCCATCGAACGCGTCGAAAAGGCGGCAAAGCCATGACCCGCCCGTTGATCGAAGCGCCCTTGCAGTTCCGCACCAGCAGCGGCGGGGAACGGGCGAAGCACAATGCGCTCATCACCTGTCCGAAATGCGACGCGCCCTGCTTCATCCGGCGCAGCGCCCGCGTCACGGAAACGGTGAAGCATATCGACGCGCACTGCACCAACACCGGCTGCGCGCACACCTTCATGATGGAGCTGGTCTTCGTCCATTCCTACAATCCCGGCCTGATCGACCGGCCTGACCTCGATCTGGCCGTCTGCCCGCGCGAACATGTGCCCCATGTCATGCCGCCCGTCCGCGACGGTCCGGGCGGTGACCCGGATCAGATGACCATGTTCGGCCCCGGCTAACCCGGCCCGCCACCACCGCGACCAACCAGTGATTTCAATAACGTCCGCGCTGCGGGCGAGGGGGAAGCTTTGCCTGAAGAAACCGCCACCGGAGACGCACGCCGGTGAACCTCGAAGCCCAGATCATCAAAGGCCTTCAGGAGCGTTTCCGTTTCCGCAAGCCGAAGGGCGCGTGGATGCAGGAGGGCCTGTGCCCCGACTGCAAGCGGTGGGAGCTATATTGTTCGGCGAGCAACCCCAAAATCGTCCGCTGCTCGCGTGAGGAGCGCTGCGGCTATGAGGACAGCGTCCGTAACCTGCTGCCCGACCTGTTCGAGGACTGGTCCCGCCGCTTCCAGAAGACTGACGCCAACCCGAACGCGGCGGCCGACGCATATCTGGTGCACGAACGCGGCTTCGACCTGCAACACCTGCGCGGCGCCTACAGCCAGGAATTCTATTTCGATCCCGACACCAACCAGGCCGGTGCCACCATCCGCTTTCCGATCGGCGACACATGGTGGGAAAGGATCATCGATCGGCCCGGCCGCTTCGGGAAGAAGGCCCATTTCAGAAAGGGCGGCAAGCCCGGCGGCCATGCCTGGATGCCGCCACGCCTGTCCATGGCGGACTTTGCGCAGGCCGACCGCATCTTCATCACCGAAGGTATCTTTAATGCGCAGGCGCTTCACCAGGGCGCCGGCCTGCTCGCCGTGTCGGCCATGTCCTGCAACTATTGGCCGGAACACTTCCTCGACCAGTTGAAGGAAGCGATCCGCGACATCAAGCGCCCGACCCGGCCCGAACTCGTCTTCGCCTTCGACCCCGGCGCCGCCGGCGTCAGGTGGACGCGAAAATTCGTGGACCGCGCACAGGATGAAGGCTGGCCCGCCAGCGCCGCCCAGATCCGCCCGGATGGCGAGGGCACCACCCACGATTGGAATGACCTGCTGCTTCGCCACCAGCAATGGAAGGGCGAGCCGGAAAAGGCACCGCTGTCACCGGAAAAGATCGAGGAATATCGCTGGAACGGCGCTGTCACCCTCGCGAAGAAGCCGCGCGAAAAGGCGCGATTGATCTTCGATAAAACGGCGCTCGCCAGCTTCGATTTCCGCCACGGCAACCGCCTCTGGTGGTGCCGCAGCCAGTGGAAGGATGACGAACACCAGCTGATCGTCGAGGAAATCGCCAACTGCGCCTTCCGCATGCTCTATCGCGAGCGGGACGAAATCGCGGACGAAACCAACTATTTCCTTCAGGTCGATTTCCCCGACCAGCCCACGGTCAAAGCCCGTTTCACCGCCGCCACCTGCGCCAATAGTGGCGAGTTCAAAAAGCGGCTGATGGCGTTCGCCGGCATGTGGAGCGGGTCGGGCGAGCAGCTGGACAGGCTGATGCGCAACCAGACGCGCAAGCTGAAGGTGGTCGAGCCGATCCCCTTCACCGGCTATTCCGCGCCGCATCGCGCCTGGCTGCTGGGCGATATCGCCGTGCGCGAAGGCCGCATCGAAAAGGTCAACGGCGAAAATTACTTCGACTTCGGCCAGCAGGCGGTCAAGCTGCGCAGCCCCGAACGGCTGCTGGATATCCAGTACGACGCCGATCGCATGGATTTCGCATGGGTCCAGGACCTCTGGACCGCCTTCGGGCAGAAGGGGCTGATAACCCTCGCCTTCTTCACCATGAGCTTTTTCTCGGTGCAGATCCGCGATCGGCACAAATCGCTCGGTTTCCTGGAACTGACCGGCCCGCCGGGATCGGGCAAATCGACGCTGGTCGAACTCATGTGGAAGCTTGCCGGCCGGGCCGGCTACGAAGGGTTCGACCCCAATAAGGGCACGCCCGCCTTCATCGCCCGCAGCCTACTGAAGGTCGCCAACCTGCCGGTCGGACTGATCGAGGGCGGCCGCGACGACGACAAGCGCACCGGCACCCGCCAGTTCGACTATAACGAACTGCTCGTCCTTTACGGCGGCCGCTCGCCGCGCGGCCTTGGCCAGAAATCGGGCGGGTACGAAACGTCCGAACCGCCCTTTCTGGGCGCGATCTACCTAATGCAGAATGAGCGGATCGACGCCCATCCGGCGGTGCTCGAACGGCTGATGTCCATGCCGATCGACAAGGCGCGCTGGTCCGAAGCGACCAAGGACGCGGCCATCCGCCTCGAAACATGGCCGATGGAAGACGTGTCGGGAACGATCGTCCACATCGTCCGCAACGAAGCGAAATTCCTCCCCTTCTTCTTCGAACGCTTCGCCCACCATGACAAGGACATGCCGCGCCGCGTGCCCGGCCTGATCAACAGCCGCCCGATAAAGACGCATTCACAACTCGCGGCGGCGGTCGAGGCGCTGCCCCACCTGTTTCCCGCCGTGCGCCCCGAATGGGTCGCCGAAACGCTTGCCCAGGTCGACGCCATGGCGCTCGATCGCCAGCAGTCCTGTGGCGGCGACCATCCCCTTGTCGCCCGCTTCTGGGAGCAGGTGGAATTCCTCCTCGATCGCGAAAAGGCCGAGGACCACGATCTGGGGAAATCCATCAACCAGCATCGCGACCCCAATGTGATCGCGATCCGGCTGGTCGAGTTCGAAGCCCGATGCCGCAACGCCGGCATCGTCCCGCCCGACATGGACAAGCTCAAGAAGCTGCTGCGCGGGTCGAAGTCCCGCAAGTGGATCGCGACGAAGAACGTGAACAACCCGGTGGGCCACATCGTGACCTGCTGGGTCTTCGAAAACCCTCAAAGCCCGGAGACCATCCTGTGACACGACGCACCACCATGCGCGACGGACGCGCGCCCACGATCGGAACCTCTGTCATCACGACATGCGCGCGCTGCGACGCTCAGCATGTCGGCGTCCTGCCGGTCCTGCCGGCGGGATGGGCACTGCTATGCGGAGCGCCACTCTGCCCGGATTGCTGGAAGCCGCCGGCAAAGGATCGGACCCGTGGCTAAGGGCCGCTGCGACGTCGACGGCTGCACCCGTCATCGCCACCGCTGGCAGCGCATCTGCACCCGCTGCTTCACGGTCCTGCCCCGCCGTACCAGCCTTGCGCTCATTGCCGCCTACCGCTCCGGCGACCGCGCCACATGGCGCGCGCTCCGCAAGGAAGGCGGCCGCCAGCTCGCCAACAATCTCGCGGCCGAATCCCGCCGCCTGCTGTCCCGTGCCGGTCGCCTGGGGGCGGTCAGCCCCCAGCAGGCCTTTCGCAACCATCAACGCCTGCTCGGGGAGCAGGACTGACCTTCAACCGGGAGAATGATGATGCCGAACCCATGCAATTGCATCGCCGACATCAACGGCAAACTCGAAGAACACACCCTCGATACAGCGATCTGCTTTTCCAATTATGAGCTGGTCGAGCGTACCTACACCACACTCCGGCGCAAGGACACCCACAAGCCGGAGACGCGCAGCAAGAAACCGCGCCTTTTCGCGCACAGCTTCTGCCCTTTCTGCGGCACCCCCTACGTGTCTGACCCAGCCCCCGGGGCCGAAGGCGGTGCCAAATGAGCAAGTATCTTGAGATGGCAGCCCAAGCCCTCCGACTGCATCGGAAAGGCAAAACACCCGTCGAAATCAAGGTTGCGCTCGCGTTGCCCTACGCTCGCGATGCGAACACCGCCGTCAACATAGGGGAAATGGCAGAGCGGTTTGAGGAACCACGCTTGACCGACCAAGAGCGGGATATGCTCCTGTCGGTTGCCGCATATGAACGGGACGAGATTGCTCGCGGGAACACCTGTGCCCCGAAACTGAAATACGCCGGCAGCCACATGTGGCCGCGCTCGCGAGCAGCCTACCTGGCTTATAAACGGCTCGGCTCGCACCGTCGGGGCGAAGATGCCCGCCGTCCTGGCACAGGTCTTGCCCTCTTAAACCCCTATAACGGTTACGTCCGTTTGACCCGAGCGGGATGGGCACTTGTCCATTTGCTGGAAGCCGAAGGCGGTGCGAAATGACCGTCATTCTTTTTCCTGCCCGCAAATCGGGTAAGACCCTCGCCGCCGATCTCGCCACCGCCCAGATCGCGCTCTACGCCGCCGCCTTGTTGCGCAACGTCGACGCCGTCGCCCTGCGCGATCTTGGCGATGCGCTCCACGCCGCTGCCCGCGACGACATCATCCCGCGCCACATGGACAACAGCCACCTCGTGCGGATCATGCAGCGCCTTGGCTGGCGAAAGAGCGGCTATGCGGGCTTAGGTAACGAGCGCAGCCCGCTTTACGTCCGCGTCCCTACGCCGGTGCCCGATCGATGAGCACGCGCGGCGCCGACCCGCTCACCACGCCTCCTCGCACCCAATGGCAACGCCAGCGCGCGAGCGGCCCCCTCCTCCCCATGCCCCGGCAGCGCCCATGGTGGCGCTTCTGGGCACGCTGAAAGGATCGATCCATGACGCATGCCGATCATCTGAAAATCCATCGCCTGCCCGCCCAGCTTGACCTTGTCGAACGACGCCTCGCGCAACTCGAAACCGTCCCGCGCCTGGAGCGCCGCAAATACTGGCACGCCCGCCACGCCGCCGCCGTCGCCAAACGCTCCCGCCTCATAGCCCGCGCCGCCGCGTTCGGCCTGCGCGACCTCGCCGCGAAGGGAGAGGTCCATGTCTGATCATTATCAACAGGCCGTGCTGTGTGTCGTCGCGGCGCAGAGGGGATCGACCACCCTTGTCCAGCGCACGCTGGGCATTGGCTATAACAGCGCCGCGCGTCTGATCGAACGGATGGAGCGGGAAGGCATCGTTTCCACCCCCGACCGCAACGGCGCCCGACAAGTGCTTGTCCAGTCACTCCAGCATTTCCCGACCGAGCGGATGCACGCCGCTGCGCACGCCGCGTCCGACCGGGAAATCATGATCGACGCGCTCGAAAAGGCGCTGGCCGACGCACGCAGCGGCCGACTTGAAGCGTTCGCCTTCGCGGGCATCGGCCACGGTGATGATGTCCTCTCCTTTTCTTTCGACGACGACAGGCCGGATGATCAGGTCAAGCTCCTGACCACCATCGCGAAACTTTACCGTATCGTCGGGAGGGTCCGCTGATGCCCACCGGATATGGAAATCGGGAGCCATGGACACATCGCGAAGAAAAAATAGTCTGCCGCTTCTATGCGCGTGGGATCGACGAAGTTGCCCACCTTCTGCCAAATCGCACCGTCGAAGCGATCCGACAGCGCGCGGTAAGACTAGGGGTCGCCGTCGGCACCGCCGCCGG
>JBFWMJ010000137.1:0-6875 GCA_050251675.1 Sphingobium sp. | reverse complement strand
CGGACGCACCGGCGTCACCGGCGCCAGCGCAACTTCAAGATTCGACTCCATGTCATTGTTTCCAAACGAATCCCCGCGCCGAGTCGGCGGGGCGGGGTGGTACAGAGGCGGGACCGAACGGGATCATGGCGAGCTGGTATCGTCGGGCTTGGGCGGTGCAACGCCCCGGCCCCCCGCCTTTTCCGGGCGGGAGGAATCCTAGCGCTGGCCGGGGGGCAACTTCACGAACCCGTCGCCGGCCTGGCGAATGATAGACCCGTCGCTGCAAACATAGTCGGCAAAGCCCAGCACAGGCACGCCGAAGAACGCGTTAGCGCGCAGCATGCGGCGGGCGATCGGCACGATTTCCGTTTCGTAATACGCGTCGCGCGCTTCGCTCACCTTGCCGAAGCCCCCATTATTCTGCGGGATGATGCCGATCAGCTGCGGCGGCGTCCGGTGCGCGGCAAGCATGTCGTCGCGGCTGATATTTTTCACGCTGGAAAACTCATCCTTCGCGGTGACATCGGCGATCGGCATGATCTGGATGCCGTCCTTTTTTCCGTTAGGGATGTAGACCAGCACATTCTTGAAGTTGCCGACGCCTTTGGCCGATCGCAGCTTTTCCTCCAGCTGGTCGACGGTCTTCTGGTCAGCCAGCGGCTCGCTGACATAGAAAACGAACCCGGCATGCGCGCCGTTGAGGTAATAGCGGCGCCGGAACAGCGTCGCATTCTCGCTCAGCAGCGCGGACTGGAGCGCCGACAGCCATTCGGGCATGCCATAAATTTCCTGCGCCACATCAGGCTGTTGCAGGTGAAATATGCGTCCGCGCTCGAACGGGTGGATATCACCCATCGGACCATGGACGAACCAGTAAACGCCGGGGTCGATCCCCGCGCGCGTATGGATCGCCGGGGCGTGGCGGCACGCGGCGAGGCGTCCCGACATGTTCGGCACCCACTCCAGATAGCCATTGCCCATCTGGACGAAATCCAGCGCCCACCGCTCAAAATCGTCGGCGCCCAGCCAGCGGCTGACCAGCTGCTGCGACACCAGCAGGTTGACCTTCAGCGCGACGGCGCTGCGATGATAGGGGGCCATGTTGAACACCTGGGCGAGCCGGCCCATCGGCAAGGGCGGTTCGTACCAGCGGCCATTGTGCCAGATTTCGAAATATTGGCACAACTCGCGCCGATCGAGCACGCTTTCCGCATCCCCGAACGAAAACACCTGGGCGGGATGCCGCACTTCGTCGGCCTCGATCTGCTCGACCGGCTCGGTCGAAAGGGCAACGGTCATCATGGACTCCTCAATCTGCGAAACGGATGGTGCCGCCGGCACCCTTGTGAGCGCTGCCGGCGTCGAGCGGCTCGTTGGAAAGGGCGTTGAGCAACGCCCAGGCAAGGTCGGCATGGCCGATTTCGCCATTGCGTCTGGCGGTATAGGTGACGCCCTTCTGGCTCCCTGTCAGGGTCGGGCGGATCGCCATCAGCGCCGCCATCAGGTCGGTCCAGCCCGCGTCGAATTCGATCCGACCCGCGCGGAAGACGTTCTGCGCCTTGATGACCAGCGCGGTCTTGCTCGCCACCGAATATTCGATCCGCCGCGCCAGCGGAAACCACTGGCTCACCAGCTCGAACACCGCCTGACCGTGGCCGGTGGTGTCGATCGCGATATCGGTGACATTGTACCGCTCCGCGACCTCCCGGATGAAATCGGCCTGCCCCTGAAAATCACGCCCGTTGAGCCGATATTTCTCCAGCACGCGGAACTTGCCCCGCCCCGCGTCATCCGGCGGGGCCAGCACGACCAGCGCGGCGTCATCGCGGCCCTGCTTGTTGGGATCGTACCCAATCCACACCGGCTTGTCGCCGAACGGTCGACCGCCCGGGATGTCGATCAGCGCGGGCCGGAAATCCCGCCATTTAAGGAAACTGTCGACCCGCGCCGGAGCGACGCGGGCATAGGGGAAGCTGCTTTCGCTGTCGTCGACATCCTCGCACTCGTACAGATTGCGGAATTCGTCTTCGCCACATTCGCCGCGCAGTTCGTCGACGTCGACCAGCTTGCCCAGGCCGCCTGCCACCGCATCGTGGATCGTCAGCAGCTGCTGCCACGATCCGTCCGACATATGGGCGCCGCCGCGCAGGTTCTTCGCACTGACGTCGAACGTCTGCTGCTGGCCTTTCCTGCGGCCCCGGTTCCATTCCTCGCCGGACCAGAAGGCATAGCTTTCATGCGTTTTGGTCGAAGGCGTCGAAAAATAGGTCTTTTTATAGATTTTGTGCGTCGCCATGGCGCTGGCGACCTTGTTCAGCTGGGCGAACCCATGGACCCAGGCATATTCGTCAAAGTAAAAATCGCCACTTTCGCCCTGTGCCGTCGCGCTGTTGGTCGACAGGAAATAGAAACCGACGGGATCGAGCGCCGGCCCCGTCGCTTCCCCTTCCTCATCCTCCGGGTACTGACCGACAAAGTCGATCGTAATGATCTTGCCCTTGAGTTCCACGCCGGTGACGCGGCGCACCCACCCGACGATTTCGCGCCGGAACTTGAGCGCCTGGCGCTCCGAGGCGGACAGGAATATCTGGTTGCGGGGCCGCTCATCCTCGTCCAGCGCGTCGGCGCCGGCGCCGTTGATGACCGCTTCCGCCACCTTCGCCAGCGCTTCGCGCGCGAAATACCATGTCGCGCCGACCTGCCGGCTCTTGCGCAGTTTGCGCGTGCGCTCGTGACGGTGTTCCCACCATAATTCCTGATAATCGAAATTCTTCGCGTGGAAGTCGTCCAGCAGCGCCTGCCACTGCTCCAGCGTCAGGAAATTCTTGCGCTTGTCGGCCCGCTTTGCCTTCGCCTTGTCGTCGTTCCGCGCCGCGATCTTCTCGTTTAGGTCGCCCTCCTTCCCGGTCTGGTTATATTTGTTGATCCGTGCGGCACGCTCCAGCTGGCGCATCAGGAAGTCGACACGCTTCATGTCGCCTTCGTTGAAATCCGGCTTGTCGAGATAATTGGCGATCTTCGCCTCGATCCGGTCGGCGATGATCGCCACCGGCGGATCGCCATCCCACCCCTCGCGGTTCTTCCAGCTGGATATCGTTCCTTCGGCCAGATCGAGTTCGGCGGCGATGTCCGTGATCCGCCACCCGCGCCAGTACAGCGATCGGGCCTCGCGACGCTGGGCGCGCGCCACCTGACGGCTGATCGACCGGACATTGTCGGTGCGGCTTTCGGGGGCGGGGATGGCGGCGGCGGCGTGCATGGCCCTGCCATGCACCCGCTATCGGCGCCCCTGTCGAACGGCTGCGGGGGTAGCAGCGGATGCTACCGCGCCCGCGCGTTGCCAGTGGCGCCCCGGATCGGCTCTGCCGTCTATCAGACGAAACGGAGCCGACACGATGAAAACCAAGCCCTTCCTGCTCGCCACCGCCGGATCGACCGTCGACGGCCGCACGATCGACGACAAGCTGCTGCGGGAAATGGCGTCCAGCTACGACCCGAAAACCTACGGCGCACGGCTCAATATTGAGCATATTCGCGGCATTTCCGGCGACAAGCCCTTCCGATCCTATGGCGATGTGCTGGAGCTTTCGACGGCGGAGGTTGACGTCAATTTCAACGGCCGCACCGAAAAGCGGCTGGGCCTGTTCGGCATCTTCGACGTGACGGAGGATGCCAAGGCGCTCAACGACGCCGGCCAGAAAGTCTATCCGTCTATCGAGATCGAGGATAATTTCGCGGGCAAGGGTTTCGCCTATCTGATGGGCTGCGCGCTCACCGACAGCCCCGCCGCCATCGCGACCGACCGGCTTCAGTTCAACCGGCAGATGCCCGGCACCATCAAGTTTTCGCGCGATGAATCCGCGCTGCTGGAATTCGCCGACGACAAGCCCGGCGACGGCGGGATGTTCCTGTCCTCGCTCAAGGGGCTGCTCGACGGGTTCGCCGCCAAATTCTCACCGCCGAAGGAAGAAAAGACCGAGCCCAGGCCTGACGATAAGCCCGCCGCCGGCGCCGACTTCGCCCAGCTGGCGCAGCTGTTCGAACAGTTCGGCAACACGGTCGCCACCGAGATCGGCGCCCTTCGCGGCGAACTGCGCAGCGAGGTCGATGGCCTCGCCGTCAAATTCGCCCGGCTGGAGCAGGAGCGGGAGGAAACCCCCGACCGGAATTACAGCAGCCGTCCCAGATCGGACGGCAAGGGCAGTGCCTACGCCGGCATCTTCTGACCTCTCACCACCCACCCAGCCCCCGCCCAACGCCAATGCCAAGGACCTGACACAATGGCGAAATACTCTCTTTCCGATCGCGGCCGGCGTGTGCTGGACGGCATGTTCACGGCTATCGCCCAACTCAACGGCGCCTCGCGCGGCGTACACCACCAGTTCGCTGTCGATCCGACCGCCGAACAGCGGCTGGAGGATTTGCAGCGCGAAAATGTCGGCTTCCTCCAGCGCATCAATGTGATGCCCCAGCGTGATCTGATCGGGGAAGTCATTGGCCTCACCACCAGCAATCTGGTCGCAGGCCGCACCTCGAATGCGAACCTGCCGCGCAAGCCGAAATATGTCGGGCAGCTTCAGGACCGCAAATTCCAGCTGTACGATACCGAATTCGACACGAAGCTGCCCTGGCAGTATATCGACGCCTGGTCGCGCTTTCCCGATTTCGCCCAGCGCTACGCCCGCCATGTCGCCATTTCCGTCGCGATCAGCCGCATCATGGTCGGGTGGAACGGCACGTCTGCGGCGGCGGACACCAACCCAACGACCAACCCGCTGGGGCAGGACGTCAATATCGGCTGGCTGCAAAAGCTGCGGCTGGAAAAGCCCGCCCATGTCATGGGCCGCAACACCGTGACCACCGGCGGTGTCACCACCGCAACCGGCACGGCCAAGCCCATCTATATCGGCCCGGATTCGGACAGTGCCGATGGCGATTACAAGAATATCGACGCGCTCGCCTATGACCTGATCGCCGGCATGCCCAGCTGGGCGCGCAGTTCGACGGACCATGTCGTCATCGTCAGTCAGGATCTGGTCGACGAAAAATATTTCCCGATGGTCAACCGCCCGTTGGCGGACACGATCGACGGCGGGAAATCGACCAGCGACCAGACCGTGTCCGACATCGTCATGTCCACTAAGCAGATAGGCGGGCGACCGGCGGCCATCGTGCCCTTCTTCCCGGAAAAGACGATGCTCATCACGCCGCTTGCTCCATCGGGCGCGACGGACGGTTCGAACCTGTCGATGTATTATCAGGAGGGTTCGCGCCGCCGCTACATCCGCGATGAGCCGGAAAACAAGGCGAGCCTGGTCGACTATAATTCAGTCAACGAAGGCTATGTGATCGAGGATACCGATTACGCGGTGATGGCGGAAAACATCACTTTCGGCGAACGCCCATAACACCGGGGAGGCTTTGACGGCGGCGACTGGCATCCGGGCCGGTTACCGCAAGAGCCCAGACCATGACCGGGGTGGGGAGCGAATGCTCCATCCAACCGTCCCGGTCGGCCGCGCGCCGGATAGCGCGGCCATTTTTGAGGAGTTTTCCATGTCCAGCCCCTTTCGCCGCCACCAGCAGACGATACGCGCCATGCAGAGTGGCGTGGCACGGGCAGAAACGACCGCTCGCCCCGCGCCCGAGGAACTGAAGGCCGATACCGACGCGGGGCGGGAATATGCGGCGCTGCGCGTCCTGCTCCACGACGACATCCGCAAACTGGCCGATGTCCAGTCGATCGAGGCGCGTAACCCGATGAAGGCGGATATGGCCAAGGCCTTTGCCGCGTGGATCGAGGGCGTTCTGAAGGCGAGCGAACAGGGCCATGCCGCGCAGGATGAAATTCTGGTCACCAACATGATCTGGGCGATCGACTATCGCGATTTCGACTATGCGCTGACGATCGCCGCCCATGTGCTGAAGTTCGACCTGACCCTGCCCGAACGCTACAGCCGCACCGCCGCCTGCTTCGTCGCGGAGGAGATCGCGACCGTCGCGCTCGGCAATCATGAGGCGGTGACACTGGAGCAGCTGCTGCGCGCCCACGCGATGACCGAAAGCGCGGACATGCCCGATCCCGCGCGGGCGAAGCTGCACAAGGCGCTCGGCCGCGCGTACGAGCGGCGGGCGGAAGGTTTCGACCCGGCGGCTGACAGCGCGCCGGCGGGCGGCAAGGCCGCCTATGTTGAGCAGGCCCACGAACATTATGTCCGCGCGCTGGCGCTGTACCGTGAGATCGGCGTCAAGAAAGACATTGAGCGCGTCGACCGCGCATTGAAGAAATTGCAGGAACCCGCTGCCGGCGACGGCGCGGACAGCTGACGAAACGCCCCACGGCGCTCGGGGGGCGGATGGCCTGGCCGGATTGCGTCACCATGCGCGACACGCCGGTCCAGCCATCCCCACCCCCCGAAAATGCCGGGCCAGACAGGAACGCCCCGCCATGACCGGCCTCATTTCCTCCCCCGCTCCGTCACCTGACCCTGAGGAGGCCAGCGTCGAAGCGGATGGCTGGTTTCCGGCCATCGCCCTGACGGACATCCGCGACCGGCTGCGGCTGGGCGAAGGCGTGGTCACCACCCCACGGCTGACCGAAGCGGTCGAAAGCGCAATGGTTCATGCCTTCCGCGAACTGGCCGAATGGCGCACGGCCCGCGTCCTCGACGGCCATGCCTCGCTGGCGGCGGTAACCGTCGACCAGCTCAATGGGCGCAATTACGCGGTGTTGCTGTGGGAACGGATCGTCCGCTCTTTCGCTGGCGCCGACCTCGCCGCCGACTATCGCGACGTCACCGCCACCGATCAGGGCCTCGACCGCGCCACCGAAAAGGACACGCTTAGCGACGAACTGCGCCGCCGAGCCCTGGCCGCCGTCGCCGACCTGCGCA
>JBFWMJ010000136.1:0-7209 GCA_050251675.1 Sphingobium sp. | reverse complement strand
GCCCGTCCGTACGTGTCAGCAGCGACCGCGCCAGATCGTCGCGCCCCGCGCGGGCCGCCATCACGGCCTGCATCAGATAGGCTCTGGGATTGCCCGGATCGACCGCCAATATCCGGCGCGTGACGCTCAGCATCCGGCCGGCCTTGCCCGCATCGGCCAGCGTCGCGGCATAGGCGGTCAGCGCCGGCACCCAATCATGATTGACCGCGATCGCCTTTTCAAACCACGGCAGGGATGCAACCAGACCATATTGATCGCGCGTCAGTTCAGCCCGCAGGGTCAGCGCTTTGACATCGTCAGGCGCCCGCGCGACCGCCTGGTCGGCAGCGAGTATCGCGCCGGCCTGATCGCCCTGCCCCAGCCGGTAACGACCCAGTTCGACCCAGGTTTCCGCGTCGTCGGGCGCCAGTTCCAGTGCGCGCCGGAACGCGGCCGGAGTGCCCGGGTCACCCCTGGTCGCCAACGCGCGGGCGACGATCCGCTGCGCCGCCGCCGCCGCGTCACGGGGCAGGTCTTCCGCCTGCGCCTCCCGCAGCGCCCCGTCGGCATTGCCCTGCAACAGCAGCGCCGCCGCCATCGGCACGCGCATTTCCGCGGGGTCGCCGTCCAGCCGCCGGGCCTGCGCGATTTCCGCCTGCGCGCCGGCGCCATCGCCCAGTTCGACCAACGCGCGGGCCTGCGCGATCCGCGCCGCGACCGACCGGGGATCGGCCCGCATGGCGTTCATCAATTCGACCCGCGCCGTCCGGGCGTCGCCCGCCTCCAGCGCGGCGATACCCCGCGCCAGCGCGGCGCTTCCGTCATTTTCCCGCGCCCGCCACTGCCACAGCGCGGCAAGCGAAAACAGGAAAGCCGCTATCCCCAGGAACAGGAAGAAGCGCCGTCTGCTCATCGATCAGGCCTGCAAGTCATAATGTTTGAGAAGGTCATACAGCGTCGGCCGGCTGATCCCCAATATCTTCGCGGCCCCGGAAATATTGCCGTCGGTCCGCGCGATCGCGCGCCGGATCGCGCGGCGATCGGCCTGTTCCCGCGCGGCCTTGAGGTTGATGAGGTCGCCGCCCCCGTCCCTTTCGCCGTCCAGGTCCAGATCGTCGGCCGTCAGCAGCTTGCCGTCGGCCATGATGACCGCGCGCTTGATGCGGTTTTCCAGTTCGCGCACGTTGCCCGGCCAGTTCCAGGCGTCCAGCGCCGCCAGCGCATCAGGCGCCAGCCCCGTGACACGCGGGTTCATATCCCGCGCGAAACGGGTCAGGAAATGGCGGCCCAGCAAGGCGGGATCGCCCGGCCGGTCGCGCAGGGCCGGGATACGCACGACAATCTCGGCAAGACGGTAATAGAGGTCTTCACGGAAAGTGCCCGCCGCGATCATCTCCTCCAGATTCTGGTGGGTCGCGCATACGATCCGCGTGTCGACCGCAATCGGCTGGCGTCCGCCGATACGTTCAACCACCCTTTCCTGAAGGAACCGCAGCAGTTTGACCTGCAAGGGCAGCGGTATGTCCCCCACCTCGTCCAGGAACAACGTGCCGCCCTGCGCCAGTTCTATTTTTCCGGGCGTCGTCTTGATCGCGCCGGTGAAGGCGCCTTTTTCATGGCCAAACAGTTCGGCTTCCAGCAGCGTCTCTGGGATCGCCGCGCAATTGATCGCGACAAACGGTTCGTTCCGGCGCGGACTGGCATCATGCAGACCGCGCGCGAGCAGTTCCTTGCCCGTCCCGCTCGCGCCCAGCAGCAGGACCGACACCTGCGTCCCCGCGACCCGCTCGATCGTCCGGGCAACCTTGGTCATTTCCGGTGCGGCGGTGATCATGCGGCCCAGCACCCTCGCGCTTTCCGGCGCGGCATCGGCCAGCCGGGCATTTTCCTGTTCCAGCGCATGAACATGAAAAGCGCGGCGAACGATCAGGCCCAGTTCATCGATATCCACCGGCTTCTGATAGAAATCATAGGCGCCGCCCGAAATCGCGGCCAGCGCGCTTTCCCGCGCACCATGGCCTGACGCCACGATCACCTTGGTCTGCGGCTTGATCCGCAATATATAGGCCAGCGTCGCAAACCCCTCACTGGTGCCGTCGGGATCAGGCGGCAGCCCCAGATCCAGCGTGACGACGTCGGGCGCTTCCGCGCGCAGCAGCGCCACCGCTTCTTCTCGGTCGCCGGCGATGAACAGCTGATATTCCTCATATGCCCAGCGTAATTGCCGCTGAAGCCCCGGATCATCCTCCACGATCAGCAATTTGGGTCGCATATCGCTCATCAGGCGGCCTCTCCTATAGTGTTGTTGGCCAGCACGGGCTGCGTGGCCGGCGCCAGCGGCAGCCAGAGCGCGAAGCGGCTCCCGCTGCCCGGCGTGCTCTCCACATCGATACGGCCGCCCATGGCGATGGCCAGGGCGCGCGCCTCGAACGCGCCGATGCCGAAGCCGCCGTCCTTGCTGGACGAAAAGGGTTTGAACAGTTCGCGCCGCACATAATCGGCCGTCATGCCCCTGCCCCGGTCGACGACCTCCATCAGCGCGCCTGTTCCGTCGGTGCCCAGCCGGATTTCCACCGGCACCCGCGGCGCGCTTGCATCTATGGCATTCTGAAGGAGGTGGATCACGATCTGCTCGACACGCGCCGGGTCGGCCAGGGCGGGGGGGGCGTCGCCGACGACCATCACGGGATGCTGGCGCTGGCGGGTCGCGGCCACCTGCTCCGCCACCGCCCGCAGGTGGACGGCGCGCGGGTCTTCCGCCCGCGCGCTGTTATGTTGCGACAGACGCGCGAGCATGTCGTTCATCTTGCCGACCGATCCCTTCAGCGTCAGCACCATATCGGCGCGAAATTCGGGGTTGTCGGCATGTCGTTCGGCGTTACGGCTGAGCAGCGAAAGCTGGCTGACCAGATTCTTGATGTCGTGCATGATGAAGGCGAAACGCCGGTTGAATTCGTCGAACCGCCGGGCATCGTCCAGCGCCTGCTGCCCCTGCGCCTCGCGGATATAGCTGGCCGCCTGACGTCCGGCGACGCGCAGCATGTCGAAATCCTCCCAGTCCAGCCGCCGGTCCAGCGGCGGGCGCGCCAGCAGGATCGCGCCGATCAGCCGGTCGAAATGCAATAGCGGCACCAGCGCCCATGCCCTTGGGTCCCCGATCATCCAGTCGGGCAATGCCAGTTCCTGATCGCGCCGGGAAAGATGGCCGATGTCGACGATCCACGCGCTGCGCTCCAGCGATGCGGCCTGCTCCGACGGCAGGACCGGCGCGTCAGGCAGTTCGCCCGCCCAGTTCCAGCCTGTCTCGAAAGACAATCCGCCATCCTCCGCGCGCAGCAGCAGCAGGGCGCCGGGCGAATCGGTGATGTCGGCAACCGCTTTCGCCACCCGCTCGCCCAGCGGCGCCGCGCCGTCCCCCGGCCGGCCGATCGTATCGCCAAAGCGCATCCATTCGGCGCGATAGTCGTAACGATGCTGGAAAAAATGCTTGGCGACCCGCACCTTCCACAGCGCGCGCAATTGCGGCGAGGGCAGCAGCACAAGCGCGGTGACCGCCATCAGGAAGACGAGGCCGATCTCGATCAACCGGGCATAGGGGCCCGCCAACATCTCCACCACCACGGCGGCGGCGGTCAGCACCATGAGGTAGAGCCCCATCGCGACGACCGACAGGGACTGGACGGTCAGCGTGCGCGACAGGCGCAGCCCGCCCGCCATTTCCCGTCGCATGGCCAACGCGATAACCGGCGCCAGCAACGCCATCACCATGCCACGCAGCGCATAAAGCTCGTCAATCTGTCGCGGCGCGGCATAGCCCGTGGCGTACAGGCACAGGTCATAGGTCCACATCGCCGCCAGCGCGGCGGCCAGCACCAATATATGCGCCCGCCCGCGTGCCGGCGGGGCGGTGAACAGATGACAGGCCAGCGTCAGGCTGACCGTCGCGGTCATCATGCGCAGGATCAGCGAGAACGCGACCAGCGCCTGACGCAATTCGCTCGTTTCCCCCGATTGCCGCGAGAGGATATCGGTGAACGTCTGTATAACCAGCAGGCCCGCCACCGCGGCATAGGCCGCGCCGACCACCACCGCCGATCCGCCGCGATCCGTGACGCCACGCCGCACGATGGCGAACATCAGCAACAGCCAGGCCGCGTTGCGCATGCTTTCGCCCACACCCGACAACAGCGTCGCGGCGTCGTCCAGCGACACAAACAGCGCCCAGCATGACGTCAGCAGCAGCGCGACGGCCAGCAGGCGCCGTTCGGCCGTGTCCGCCCGACGGCGCAGGACGAAAATGCCCAGCGCCGCGAACAGCACCGCCGCCAGCGCGTGCCCCCAATCGCCGACGAATTGAAGAAGAACGCCCATGGCCGTTTCGCGCCCTAGCGCGCCCCATCCGGCCAGAGGATGACGCGAACCGTCTGGATCAGGATCAAAAGGTCGAGGAAGGGCGTGTAATTCTTGGCGTAATAGAGGTCATATTCCAGCTTGTTCGCGCTATCCTCGATCGACGCGCCATAGGGATAGTTGATCTGCGCCCACCCGGTGATGCCCGGCTTGACCATATGGCGTTCGGCATAATAGCGCAGATGCTGTTCCAGATCCTCGACAAACTGACGCCGTTCCGGGCGCGGCCCGACGAAGCTCATGTCCCCTTTCAGAACGGTCCAGCTTTGCGGCAGTTCATCGATGCGCAGCTTGCGCAGCCAGCGACCCAGCCGCGTGATGCGGGGATCGTCCTGCTCGGCCCAGACAGCCTGGCCGCCGACCTCCGCGTCCTGCCGCATGGTGCGCAGCTTCACGATCCAGAATTCCTGGCCGTAGAGGCCGACCCGTTGCTGGCGGTAGAAAGCCGGCCCTTTGCTGTCCAGTTTCACCAGCAAGGCGGCAAGCAGGATGATGGGACCGGTCAGCGCCAGCAGAATTGCGCTGGCGACGATATCGAACAGGCGTTTGGCAATGCTGGACAGGCGCCGCCCCGCGGAAAATCCGTCGGAGAATATGAGCCAGCTGGGATTGACGCTCGCAAGATCGACGCGCCCGGTTTCCCGCTCCAGAAACGTGGAAATCTCGTTCACATGGACGCCGGTGGTCTTGATCCGCAAAAGATCGGCCAGCGGCAGCGCGTTGCGCCTCTCCTCCAGCGCCAGCACGACCTCGCTGGCGTTCAAACGGACGACGAAATCCGCCAGATTGTAAATGGCGTCGCGATTGATGGCATCGGCGATGACCTGCTCCCCATCGTTCATGGCGATATAGCCGACGATGAGGAACCCCGCGCCCTTGCGCTGTTCCAGTTCGCGTATCCGGCCGGCGCGCTTGCCCGCGCCCAGCACCACCAGCCGGCGCTTGAATGCCTCGCCCCCCAGCATCGACCCCAGCAGCAGCCGCACCGCGAGCAGGAAGCCGATCGCCAGCCCCATGGCATAGAGCGAATTGGACCGCCAAAGCGTCACGCCGGGCAGCAGGAAATACATGACCGACAGGAAGATGATGCCCAGCGAAATCGCGACGACAAGCCGGGCGAAAGCGAAGCGGATCGATTGCAGCGCTTCCGTGCCGTAGACGCCGACCGCGATCATGCTGGTCTGGATAGCAAAGGCAAAGCTGAGCAGCGGACCGATCCGCGTCGTCACATGCTCGATTTTCATATCGATCTGATGCGCGCGCAATATCCAGCCGCCCTCGGCCGCACAGAGGAGGAGCATGAAATCGAGCAGGCCGAGCAGCAGGACGGCATGCGGGATATAATGTTTGAACAACCTGATCATCGTGGCGCGTACATTTCCGCTTGCCGTCCCCACCGGACATGGCCGGTATCGTCCTTTCCTTACACCCCTTGTAAAGAATTCCGACAGGACTGGACCCTGGACGAAAATCGCAAAGATTTTCTGAAGATCGCTCCCTTTATACTGATTTAGAGCCGGATGCCCATATCCGACCGCCCGTGCGGCATGGGAAGCACGACACGCCCGGCATGCCGTCCCTGAACAGACGACGATCAGGCTTAATACTCTCGCCTCACGCCGATGAACCGCAACGACAGCAACCACGCCATTGCGGCCCGCAAACGCACCGAAGGAAAGCATGCAGGGGCTGACACGAAAAGGCCGCCGATCCTGTACCGGGATCGGCGGCCTGTTTCACATCTTTCGCATCGCCCGCGGACGGACGCCGCCGCTATGCCGCCTGGACGGCATCATCCCGCACCGGCAGGCGGATCAGATGGTCGAACGCCGACAAGGCAGCCGTCGATCCCGCGCCCATCGCGATCACGATCTGCTTATAGGGAACCGTCGTGCAGTCCCCCGCCGCGAACACGCCCGGCTGGCTGGTTTCGCCGCGCGCATCGATCTCTATCTCGCCGCGCGGGGACAGGGCGATCGTGTCCTTCAGCCACTCGGTATTGGGCACCAGACCGATCTGGACGAAAATACCCTCCAGCGCGACGTCATGTTCGGTCCCGCTGTTACGGTCCTTGTAGCTAAGGCCCGTAACACGCGTGCCGTCGCCGTCGACCCGCGTGGTCAGGGCCGATGTGATGATTTTCACATTGGGCAGGCTGGCCAGCTTGCGCTGGAGTACCGCGTCGGCGCGCAACTGGCTGTCATATTCGATCAGCGTCACATGCGCGACGATACCGGCAAGGTCGATGGCCGCCTCCACGCCGCTATTGCCGCCGCCGATCACCGCCACGCGCTTGCCCTTGAACAACGGCCCGTCGCAATGCGGGCAATAGGCGACACCCTTGTTGCGATACTCTTCCTCGCCCGGCGCGCCCATCTGCCGCCAGCGGGCGCCGGTGGACAGGATCACGGTGCGCCCCTTCAGCGACGCGCCGTTCTCCAGCACGACTTCATGATAGCCGCCTTCGGTCCTGGCCGGGATCAGCTTCGCCGCCTTTTGCAGGTTCATGATCTCGACGTCATAATCCCTGACATGCGTTTCCAGCGCGGCGGCCAGTCGGGGGCCTTCGGTGTGCGGCACGGAAATGAAGTTCTCGATAGCCATGGTGTCGAGCACCTGCCCGCCGAACCGCTCCGCCGCGACGCCGGTGCGAATGCCCTTGCGCGCGGCATAGATCGCCGCCGCCGCGCCGGCCGGCCCGCCGCCGATCACCAGCACCTCGAACGGGTCCTGCGCGTTGACCTTGGCCGCAGCGCGCGCCTCGGCGCCGCTGTCGATCTTCGCCACGATCTGTTCCAGCTCCATGCGGCCCTGACAGAT
>JBFWMJ010000135.1:0-7250 GCA_050251675.1 Sphingobium sp. | reverse complement strand
CGCTCGTCAGCGCAATCCGCACCGCCTCCTGCTTGAACTCTTCTGTATGCTTGATCATCTCGTCGGTCTCCTGTTGCGAGCTCTAATCGCTCAGGTGACCGGCGCAAAACCGTTACAAGTCCACTTTTTAGAGCGCCGGGACGACGCTGATGTGCAACACTATTCCTAAGCTCGGCGCTCCTTCCGTGCAACCGAGAAGGAGAATTCCGATGTCCGAAGTTGTCCCGTTCTTCCCCAAGGAGAAAGCCAAGGCCGAGATGGTAAGGGCAAGACCAAGGCAAAAGCAAAAGATGCCAGGGCCCCGCCCGGCAAGCTGAAGCAGGCCAGGAAGACTAAGGAAGCGGCCAAGCGTGAGTTGAAGATGTCCGGTTCTGGGGATCGCTGCCCGCCACCCCTGCTCACGTCTGCCCTGCTGCGATAGGTCCGCAAGGAGGCGGGCCCTGCCACAAACAGGCCCCCTTCGCGGCCAGTTCTAGCCGGGCCGCGGCACCGTTCGCATTCCCCGCACCAGCCGGCCCGGCAGCGCGCCCGTACCTTCGCCATCGCGATAGGTGATGATACCCGACACGATCGTTGCCTTATATCCGCTGGCGAACTGGGACAGCCGTCGCCCGCCAGCCGGCAGGTCGAAGGTCGCGTGCGGCGCGAACAGTGTCAACGCGTCATAGTCGATGATGTTGATGTCCGCCTTGTACCCGGGTTTCAGCACCCCCCGGTCGTTCAGCCCCGCGACCCGCGCGGTATCGTGCGTCATGCGCCGGATCATGAAGGGCAGGTCTATGCGTCCATATTCCCGATCGCGCGTCCAGTATGTCAGCATGAAGGTCGGCATCGACGCATCGCAGATGCGGCCCAGATGCGCGCCGCCATCGGCCAGACCCATGATGGTTTCCTCACGGGTCACCATGTCACGAACATCGTCGAGATTGTTGGCGGCGAAGTTGCGCGCCGGGTGATAGATAACCCCGTGGCCGTCATCCTCCAGCATGATGTCATAGGCGACTTCCGCCGGATCGATACCCAGACGCGCGGCGATTCTGTCGATCCGTGCGTCGATGGGAGGGGAATAATCGGGCACCTTGCCCATGCGGAACATTTCGTGGAAGCTGCGCGCCATCTTGAGCACGCGCTCGTCTTCCAGATGGGGCTCTTCGGCCAGCAGCCTTGCCTTCATCGCCGGGTCGCGCAACGCCGCCACCTGATCGGCCAGCGGCAGGTCCCGCAGGGCCTGATAGGAAGGACAGCCGGAAAAGGGGTGGGACGAACATTCCAGTCCATAGAGAACGCCGACCGGGCGCCCCACCACCTGACCGAACATGTCCAGCCCTTCCGCGCGGGCGGCGCGGGTGGCGTCGGCGATCCGCTTCCAGCGGTCGGGTTCCTCATTATGCTGGAGCAGCGGGAACATGACCGGCCGGCCGCTGGTCCTGGCGATAGTGTACAGCAGGTCGAATTCGGCCGATCGGCCTTCATCATCCAGCAAGAAATCGGTCGCGGTCGCGAACATGCCGGTGCCTTCCTCGCGCAATATGTGGGCGATGGCCATCAGTTCGTCCTCGCCCGCCAGCGTCGAGGGCGGCACTTCGCCCGATGCGGTACGGTGGCCGTGCGTGCGCGAACTGGTGAAGCCCAGCGCTCCGGCCCGGATTCCCTCTCGCACGATGTCGGCCATCTGCACGATGTCGTCGGGCGTGGCATATTCCAGGTCGATCGCCCGCTGGCCCATCACATGCACGCGCACCGGGATGTGGGGCACCTGCACCGCGAAATCGACATCCATGGTCCGGGTGTCGAGAAAGTCCATATATTCAGGAAAGCTTTCCCACGCCCACGGAATCCCTTCCGCCATGACGATGCCGGGAATATCCTCTATCCCTTCCATGATGTCGATCATCGCGTCGCGCCGATCGGGGCGGCAGGGGGCGAAGCCGACGCCGCAATTGCCCAGCAGCACGGTGGTGACGCCATGACCCGATGAGGGCGTCAGGCGCGTGTCCCACGTCACCTGGCCGTCGAAATGGGAATGGATATCGACGAAGCCGGGCGCCACCAGCAGCCCGCCGGCGTCGATTTCCTCACGGCCCGTGCCCGATACGGTGCCGACCGCCCGGATCGTGCCGTCGGTGATGGCGACGTCGCCGGTGAAGAGCGGCGCGCCGGTTCCATCGGCGATCTGGCCGCCACGGATCACCATATCATAGTGCATGTCAGGACCTCCTCGATAAGGGGCCATTCTATGCCCGGCGCGCGGGGCCTGAAGGCGGCAGCCGGCATTTCACCAACTGGCGAGCATATCGGATCAGGACAGGGCGGCGGCCAGGGCGCTTGCCGCCCGGCGCAGCGGCGGCAGGAAGCGGCGTTCCGCCTCCTCGAACGGGACGGTATCGGTGGCAAAGGCCAGCGTGACGGCGCCCATCACGCCATCGGCGCCGATGACCGCCACAGCGATGGAGGATGTGGCATCCGGCTGACGCGCGCGGCGGACGGCATGGCCGCGCGCGCGCGTCAGGGCAATGGCGCGATACAAGAGGCACAGGTCCGCATTCGCGCCCCGCTCGTCCGCGATATCGAGAAGATAGCGCATCAGGTCGGCGCGCTCGTCAAACCGCATCGCCGCGAGCAAGGCCAGGCCCGACGGGCTGGCGAGCACCGGCAGCGCATGGCCGCGCGTCAGCATGTTGACGGCAAGGGGGGAGGAGGCGTGGGTCGACAGGCGAATGACCATCGACGCCGCCACCCGGGTGGAAAAGGAGGCGGGACAGCCCGTTTCCCGGCTCAGCATGCCGAGCGGCACGGCGGCGGCCGCATCCATCCGTCCGTCATCCCGATAACCGGCGGCCAGCGTCTGGACGAGCGCGGTCACCCGATAGCGTTTGCGGGTCGGTTCCATTTCGACGAAGCCGTCGCCGATCAGGGTGAAGAGCACGCGGCTGACCGTGGCATAGGGCAGGTGCGTGATGTCGCACAGTTCACTGACGGTCAGCGCGCCGTTGCGGTTGAGCGCCTGAAGCACCGCTATCCCCCGGCTCAGCGCCCGGATCGGGGGCAGCGGTGTCACTGGGTTACTCCGTTCCCGGACGAATACGCAGCGCCGTGTCGCAACTGGTAAGACCCTCCGCTCCGGTCGCCGTGACGAGTATCTGGTCTTCGGTATGCAGGTTGCCCCAGCCGATCTCGTAATAGGGCATGTCGAGTGAGAATATCATATTCTCCTCGAATATGAATTCGCCATTGCCGCCGGGCAGGGTGGGACCGATCGGGATTTTATGATCGCTATGTTCCAGGCCGATCGAATGGGGCGTGGCAAAGAAAAAACCGGGGAAACCGGCGTCGCGCACCGCCTTGATGACGGCATCGGACACTTCGCGGCCGGTGACGCCGGGCTTCACCGTGTCCAGCACCGTCTGGCAGCCGACCTCCAGCGCTTTCACGCGGGCCACCACATCGGGACGGGGCGTGCCGCACACGGCAATACGGCCAAGATCGCCATGATAGTTGGAAAATTCGCACAGACCATCGAAGGTGATCGGCTCGTTTTCCAGCACCAGCCCCATATTATTGTTGGTGCCCGCCTGACCGGTAGCGAGATAGATGCCGCGCCCGCCGCGCTTCGCGACCTCGACATTGTAAATGATGTCGAGGTCGGTGCGTTTCATGCCGACCCGCAGACTTGCGATGACCGCTTCCAGCGCTTCTTCGTTCATCTTCGCGACATGGCGCATGATGGCGACCTCTTCGGGGGTCTTGACCATGCGGATTTCACGGAATGTCGTCGTCCCTTCCACCACATCCACGGCGGGCAGGCCGATTTCGCGCAGCCACGGCCCCACGCGCGGATCGTCCGAACCGAGCCGGCCGTTTTCCAGCCCGGCTTCCTGCACCGCTTTTTTGAGCGCATACAGGGCGTTTACCGACGCATTGCCGCGGCTACCCTCCAGGAATTGCAGATATTCCTCGTCGCGTGGAGACAGCTGGTCATGGCGGATCGGCCATTTCATGCCATATTCGACATGTTCGGGATCTTCGACATCGGGGTCGAAATCGCGCCGGTCGCAATAGACCGGATGCACATAGCTCTGGATACTGGGCATCCACGTCATGTCCGGGCGGTGGAAGAAACGCAGCCGTTCCACCCCGGTGACGATCAGTGCGGCCGGTTTGTCGTGATCGCGTGGCAGCAGGGCATAGTTGTAGAAGCTGCGGCGCATCCGCATCAGCGCGCCCCAGTAATCGGACAGATAATAGACGTTGATCGGCGCGACCGCGATCAGGCCGTCCAGCCCTTCGCGATCCATGATGGCGTCCGCGCGGGCGCGATTGAGCAGCATGGCGATGTTCCCGAATAAAGTGAGGGCGGCCCCGGCCGAAACCGGGGCCGCCCCCGGCCGTTCAGATCCTGACGAACCGCCGGCGCCGCCTTCTTCCTGCCCCCCGCATGTTGGTGACGGGAGGACGGGAAGCGCGCGGCGCCGACCGGTCGTTAGAAGCGGGCGACGCCGCGCATGCCGACCGTACGGCGCTCGGGCGCGGCGAGCACGAAGGTGTTCAGGCCCTGCGCCGCGCTGCCATTGGGGTTGGTGTTGCGCAGCAGGTTGGACGGAGTCCTGTCATCCAGCAGGTTGCGGGCGAAGATCTCGAACGTATAGCGTTCGGACTGGATGCCCAGCCGCAGGTTGAACTTGTTGCCCGAACCGATCCAGGCGCTGTTGTCGGACGTGGCATATTGCTTGCCGGTGTAGATATAGTCGAGGCGGATAGAGCCGTCCCACATGTCGTCCAGCGGCTGTTCATAGGTGACGGCCGCCGAACCGGAGAATTCGGGGTACCGTTCCATCAGCTTGCCGACCGGGTTGCGGTTGCCGCTGTCCTGCGCACATTCCGAACAGTCGGTGAAACGGATGTCCGTCTTCGCCCAGTTGAACGTGCCTTCGAACGTCCAGGCGGGGCTGGGCTTGAACGTCGCTTCAAGCTCGACGCCATACAGGTTGGTCGACCCGTTGGGGAAGGTCAGCGTGGCCGTCGATGTCGTGCCGCCGATCGTGTAGGGCACGTTCTGGTTGATCTGGCGATCGCGCCATTCGCCATAGTAGAAGGCCGACAGCAGGCGCAGTTTGCGGTCGAACATTTCGCCCTTGAACCCGAATTCATACATGGTCAGCTTTTCTTCGGCCACGGCCGTCGGTACGAAACCGCCCGGCGCATTGGCTGTCAGCTGAGCCTGAATGGCGGGGCTGAACGCGGTGAAGTTGGTGTTGAACGTGCCCGGACGGGTGCCCTTCGACCAGGAGAGATAGGTGGAGACCGACCGCGCCAGTTCATAATTCAGGATGACGCGGGGAGAGAAGGATTTGAAGGTCGCCGACAGATCGGTGACGGTCGCGCCGGTCGACGCGCTGTAGGCGACATGGTTGATCGTATCCCACTGATAGCGGGCTTCGCCGCTCAGCTTCAGCGCATCGGTAATCTGGAGGTTGGCCGATCCGAAAACGCCCCAGGTACGGGCCCGATAGTCGGTGGGCACGCCCAAATTGGTGGGCGTGGCGCTGGTGGTCGGGCGATAGGCGCGGGTGAAGAAGTTGATGCTTTCCCAATAATAGTTGCCGCCGACCATGAAGCTGACCGGGCCATATTCCGGCGTCGCCAGACGCAGTTCGGCCGAGGTGTTGTCGATATTGTACGGCAACAGCACGGTGGAGGAATAGCCGGTCGAGTCGGCCCGGTTATAGGTGTCGGTCAGCACCGCCCAGTTATTACCGCTGTGCGAAACGGAACCGGACAGGGTATAGTCGCCCACTTCCCAGTCGAACATGCCGTAGGTCTGGAAGGCTTCGCGTTCCAGTCCCAGATGGTCGATGAAATCGGCGGGCAGGACCGCCCCGACGGCCGGATCGGTGACGCCGCCGAAATTGTTGGTCCCCTTCACCCGCGTATTCTGCGACATTTTCGACGGAACGATCTTACCCAGATTGCCGCAGATGGTGTTGAAGCCGGTGGTGCTGCCCGTGGGCACGCGGCCGGTGCCGCCGGTGTTGCAGTTATAATAGTCCTCGCCAAGCAGAGCCTGCGCGGTAGGGCCGTCACTGTCGCGCCAGTAGGTGCCATAAGCGCGCACGGTCAGCGTTTCGAACGGCTTGATAATGAGCGATCCGGCGACCGATTTCGTTTCGCGCTCGCCCAGCGAGCCGCCATAGCCGACATTACGATACTGGCCGTCGGTATGATAATAGGAACCGGAAAGGCGTACGCCGATCTTGTCCGCGATGATCGGGCCTTCCACGCTCGCCTTGAGGTTCACGGTCGAATACAGGCCGACCGACGCATCGATGGAGCCCTGAAAATTGTTGAGCGAGGGCGGCGCGGTGATGAAATTGATCGCGCCCGCGAAGGTGGAGCGACCGAAATAGGCGCTTTGTGGCCCCTTCACGACCTCGACGCGCTGCACGTCGGTCATGCCGGGGATGGCGCCTGACGGCACCGGCACGCCGTCGACGAACACGGTCACTGCCTGACGGTTGGGGGAATCGCCCGGGAACATGCCGCGCATGGAATAGGTATGGAACGAACGGTCGTTCCGGTTCGCGGCGCTGTTCTGATAGCGCAGCCCGGGGACGAAATCGTTCAGATCCTGAAAGCCCTGGACGCCGCGCGCGCTGAGCGCTTCGGACGTGAGCGCGGTGATGGCGATAGGCGTGTCGACCAGATTTTCGCCGACCTTACGTGCGGTCACCGTAATTTCGGCCAGTCCGCCGGTTTCCGCCGAAGCCTGTGTCGCGGCATCCGTCTGTGCAAACACCATGCCGGGCAGCATCAGTATGCCCATGACAGCCGCCGAAGCGAGCAGGCCCGCCCGCAAGTTAATATGTGAACGCCCGATCATATCCGTACCCCTTATATAGTAACTGGCAACTGGACCTGCGAATAGTCAGGCGCGATCGATGCCGGCCTTTGTTGTGTTCGGGTCAGGAGGCAGGATTGGCGGGGATATGTCTAACCGGGCTAGAAATTTATCCACCTGTCAGGCAAAATTGGGCGCTGTTGTCCGATGTGCGATCATTTCGCCTTGGCTTATTTGTCCCGGTGCCGGCCATGTTAGCCATCGCCGCATCATTCGGGGAGACAAGCGATGAGCGTGAAGCGGCAAATGCACCTGTTGGCCTTTCCATCGGGCCTGGGCGCACATGTCGCTGGCTGGCGCAAGGCAACGCCAGCTGGTGGTCAGCATAGCCTGAAATATTACACCCGTCTTGCGC